>NZ_JBHXSK010000009.1:0-52740 GCF_042716195.1 Streptomyces sp. NPDC058683 | reverse complement strand
CACGGGGGGGGGTTTCTGTACCGGGGTTATCGACACCCTCCAACGGCGGGCGGGCTGGGGGGGGGGGGGGCGGGGCCGGCCGCCGTCGGCCGGCCGCTCCGCGGTGCGCCTCAGCTCGCGGCCCCGGCGGGATGTGCCGTCGCCTCCGCCGTCGCCTGCGGAGCCCGTGCCGGGCGGATCCCGATCAGGGCTACGGCGATGACCGCGGCCACCAGCATCCCGATCCCGCCGACGAGGGCGCAGGTGTGCAGGGCGTCGGTGAAGCTCGCGCCGTAGGCGGCCTGGGCCTGGCCGGTGCTCTCGGGGGTGTTCAGGTGCAGGAAGGCTCCGGCCTGGATACCGACGCTGGAGACCAGTCCGCCGACCTGCCCCTGATCGGCGGGGCTCAGCCCGGACGAGGCGAGGTGTCCGGGCAGGGTGGCCAGGGTGCGGTGGGTGAGGATGACGCCGAAGACGGCCGGGCCGAGGGCGCTGCCGATCTGGCGGAGCGCGCTGTTGGCCGCGGCGGCGGTGCCCCCGAGCCGGTGCGGCAGGGCGTTCATGGCGATGGTGGTGATCGGCGCCATGGCGAGCGCGATGCCGATGCCGAGCACCGCGATGACCAGGGCGGCCTCACCGGTGCCGGTGTCGGCCTGGAAGACGTTCATGACGAGGGCGCCGATCCCGCCGATCACCAGGCCGGTGACCAGCAGCAGCCCGGGCGTGACCCGGTTCATCAGCCGCCCGACCAGCGGGCCGAGCACCACCGTGAAGCCGTTGATGGCGATGAGGCGGATGCCGATGTCCAGCGTCGAGGCGTGGTGGACGAGCCCGAAGTACTCGCTCAGCGAGAAGACCAGGCCGACCTGGGCGAACAGGGTGACGGCCATGACGAGCGCGGCCCCCGAGAACGCCGCCGACTTGAACAGGCGCATGTCCAGCATCGGGCAGGAGGAACGGAGTTCCACGAGCACGAAGCCGACCGCACCGCCGGCGGCGGCCACGAAGGCGATCACGGCCTGGGCCGACGACCAGCCGTCGCTGCCGCCCTCGATGACGCCGTAGACCAGTCCGGTGATGGCGACGACGGCCAGGAGCTGCCCGGGGATGTCCAGGTGGCGTTCGCGCTCCGCGCGGGAGTCGGTCAGCACGACGGCGCCGATCACCGCGGTGGCCACGCCGACGACGAGCGAGGGCAGGAAGATCCACCGCCAGCTCGCGTGCTCCACGATCACGCCGTTGACCACCGGGCCGAGGGTGAGGCCGAGGCCGAGGGCGGCCGTCCACAGGGCTATCGCCCGGGCGCGCTTACGGGGGTCCGGGATCACATGGCCGATCAGGGCCAGCGTGGACGGAAGCAGCGCGGCCGTGCCGACACCGGTCAGCGCCTGGCCCACACAGACCTGGACGACGCTGCCGGCGGTCAGGCACACCACGCAGCCGAGGCAGAACAGCACCAGCCCGGCCAGATACGTCTTCTTGCGGCCGTACAGGTCACCCACCATGCCGCAGGTCAGCAGCAGTGCCGCGGTCGGCAGGATGAAGGCGTCGGTGATCCACTGGAGCCCGACGGTGGAGGCGTCGAGTGCCTGTTGCATGACCGGAAGCGCGACGGAGACACCGACGACGGGCAGATAGGAGACGAACACGCCCAGGCAGGCCAGCACGACGGTGGCCGTGATGTGCCGGGTGCCCGTGTCGGGCGGCGCGGACGGGGACGAGGCAGGAGAAGACATGGCCACAGGGCACCTCGAAGCAGTGGAGTGACAGGGCGACGTGCTGGGGCGGTGATCGGCGACCCGTCGACTCCCGATCGACTGGCGCACCACGGCTCTACCGCCGGTCCGACAGCGCGGACCCGGTCATGTCGATCCCGTCGGCCGGCCGCGCGACGCCTGCGCGGTGGGTTCGGCCGGAATCTCCGTTGACGTGGGCCAGCTCTGTCGGGGCGAGCGTTACGGACCGTATACCGAGGCGTGGCCTGCGGAGATGCCCTTGGGCCTGCAACCTAAGGTGAACGCCGCTGACGCCTGCCCGGCCGTCCTCGGTCGGCGCCCCCGTCGACGCCTGGCGGGTGGGCGGCTTGGGAGCGTTCGTGGCGGGCGGCGCGCCTACTCGCTTCGGGACAGCTCCGCCCGCAGCGCGGTCACCTGCATGTCGAGGGCGAACTCGAAGCGCTCGTCGAAGGTGCCGGCGGTGAGGTGGGAGGAGGCCTCCCGCAGGGCGGGGAATTCCGCGTCGTCGAAAGCGGTCGCGAGGTCGGGTGCCTCGGCAGGCTGGGCTTGCTGTTCCTGTGTGATGCCCAGGATCAGATAGAACACCGTCCAGTTGGCCCAGGCCGCGGTTCGCGGCGGGAACCCGGCGTCGAGAAGGGTCTGGATCATCGTGTCGGCGAACCGGTAGGTGTTGGTCTCCGTCGTGGCGAGCCCCGCGATCAACCGCGCCGCGTCGCGATGCGCCAGGATCGCCCCCCGGCACCAGCGGGCCAGCGCCCGGACCCGCTCCTCCCAGGGCGCGGGCAGGGCGTCGGTGTCCAGACCCGCGAGGACCGCGTCCGACATGAGGACGAGCAGTCGCTGCTTGCTGTCCGCGTGCCAGCGCACCGTGTTGTGCCGTACGCCCAGCCGGTCGGCGACGGCTCGCATCGTCACCTTGTCCAGGCCCTCCTCGTCGAGCACGTCCAGTGCCGCGTCGACGACCGCCGCACGACTGACGACCATGGTGCCTTCCTCCACGACCTCTCTTGTCCAGTGGGAAATACCCCGCGGGAAATATACCCCGGCGGCGATGCGGCAGCCGGGGCGCCGTGGCGCACGGTGTCCGTCGACGACAGGGCGAAACACCTGGTCAGCGTCGACCGGGGCGCCTGGACACCCCTCGCACGACACCTCCCCTTGTCCAATGGACAACGCCAGACCGCGAGAGTATTGTCCATTGGACAAGAGAGAGGAGTGGGTCATGTTCACCGATGGCGAGTTCCTCCCCGTCCACGCGGCGCTGAGCGCGGCCGGCAACGGCGTCGCACTTCACCGCGTGCCGGGAGTACCGCACATGTCCGACGGCCCGGCCCCCGCCACACGCGCCGGCCGCCGGGCCGTCGAGGCACGGGCGACGGCGTTCGCGCACGGCATCGGAGGCGACGGTGACTGACGTGCAGGTGATCGTGCGCCAACTGCGCTGGGAGGCCGCGGGGGTGGTCTCGGTCGAGCTCTCCGCCGCGGACGGGTCGGAACTGCCGTCCTGGCGGCCGGGTGCCCATGTCGAACTCGCGCTGCCCACCGGGATCGTCCGGCAGTATTCGCTGTGCGGGTCCCCGGACGACCGGTCCCGCTATCGCATCGGGGTGCTGCGGGAGCGGGCGAGCCGGGGCGGCTCGGAGTACGTGCACGCCTTCCTGCGGCCGGGGCAGCCGGTGCGGCTCCGCGGCCCGTCGGACAACTTCGGTTTCCGGCAGGAGAAGGCCTACCTGTTCATCGCGGGCGGTATCGGGATCACCCCGATCCTGGCGATGGTCAAACAGGCGGTCGCCCGGGGCGTGCCGTGGCAGCTCCTCTACGGCGGCCGCACCGCCGGCTCGATGGCCTTCCTGGACGAGCTGGCCGGCCATCCCGACAACGTCCGGCTCTACCCGGAGGACCGGGGCGGGCGGATTCCGCTGGGCGAGTGGCTGCAGCGGCCGCACCCCGACACCGCCATCTACGCCTGTGGTCCGGAGTCCCTGCTGACCGCGGTCGAGGACGGGGCCGCGCACTGGGCTCCCGGCTCGGTGCGCCTGGAGCGGTTCCGGCCGCGCCCCAAGCCGGCCCGCCCCGACACCGAGGTCGAGGTGGTGTGCGCCCGGTCCGAGCGCACGGTGACCGTGCCGGCCGGCCGGAGCATCCTGAGCGCGCTGGAGGATGCGGGTCTGCCGGTGACCGGTTCCTGCCGCGAGGGCGTCTGCGGCACCTGCGAGACACGGGTCCTCGACGGCGAGCCCGACCACCGCGACGACATCCTCACCGCCGAGGACCGCGCCACCGGCGACCGCATGTACCTCTGCGTGTCCCGCGCCCGGGGCGGACGCCTCGTCCTCGACCTGTAAGGACACCCGAGCCACTGCCAGGAGGGCCGCCATGAGCCGCCACGACGACACCCGCGCCGCGCCCGCGGCACGAACCGCTGCCGACGACTACCACCCCATCGACATGGACCGCGTCCGGGAGATCATCGGATACCCGGCACCCTTCATCGCGGACAAGAAGGAAGACCACCTCGGCGAGTTCACCACCAGGTTCATCGCCCACAGCACGTTCTTCTGCCTCGCCACGGCGGACGACGCCGGGAACCTCGACATCAGCCCCAAGGGCGATCCACCGGGAGCCGTCCGGGTGCTCGACCCGTGGACCCTGGCCGTCCCGGACCGTCCCGGCAACAAACTCGCCGACACGTTCGAGAACCTCACCCGCAACCCCGGGGTGGGCCTGGTGTTCCTCGTGCCCGGACTGCGCGAGGTCGTACGCGTGAACGGGGACGCGTTCATCAGCGACGACCCCGAGCTGCTGAGCATGCTCAGTGCCGACGGCAAGCCGGCCGTGCTGGCGATCGTCGTGCGCGTGCGGGAGGTGTTCTCCCAGTGCGGCAAGGCGGTGGTCCGCTCGAAGCTGTGGGAGGGCGACCCGCGCCACCTCGCCGACGCCGTCCTGCTCGGCGGCGACTTCTACACGATGCATGTCGCCGAGAACGCCGCCAAGATGGCGGACAATCTCGGCGACCAGCTCGGGCAGCTCACCGCGATCGCCGAGCAGCAGTACCGGCACAACCTCTACTGAACAGCCTGCTCAGTAGCTCGACCCCAGCGCCTGCGTCGTGTACGCGCACTCCGTGTAGATGTAGCCGTAGCTCAGTTTGGCGGTGTCGGAGCCCGGGGAGGCCGTGCTGTCGTTCTTCGGCTTGTGCACGAAGTACGTGGTGCCGGGCGGGAGGCTGATCGTGCGCTGCGGATAGTTCTTGCCGCTGTCACTGCAGGGCTCCCATCCGGGCAGGAGGGAGCTGGCGAACGAGTACGCCTCGCAGCTGCCGCACGCGCCGAGGGTGAAGCTGCCGGTGACCGGACCGGTGTACAGGACGGTGATCTCGTCGGGACTGTCGTTCCTGACGGTCACCGAGATGCCGCCGCCGGATGCCATGGTGGGCAGCTTCTTGCCGGCGGCCGGGAGCGTCTGGGCGACCTCCGCGCCGATGGAGATCTTGCGGGCGCGGTCACGGTTCTTGTCGTGCGGGCTGTCGGAGATGAACTGCTGCATGGTCTCCTGCGCCTGCGCGTAGTCTCCGTCCTCGTACTGCTTGACACCGCACGTGTACTCCCCCGCGTCACCGCTGCGGTCGGCCCGGCCGGCGACCTTGGCCAGGCTGCCCGACTCGGCGCCGGTCCCGTTCGACAGCTGCATGATCTGGGTGTTCAGCGCGTCCAACTGCTTGACGGCGCCGCAGGGGTCCTTCCCGGAGACGGCCTTCGCCGCCTTCTTCTCGGCCGCGTCGACGGCGGGGACGACCTTGGCGGCCTGGCCGGAGTCGGGGAAGGTGTCCAGGAGTTCGCCGAACTGGGGGACCCAGTCGCCCTCGCCGTCGGCCAGACCGCCCGCTCCGCACTGGTACAGCGAGGTGGCCAGCCGGTCGTCGGGCCAGTGCGTGAGCGTGCCGAGCTGGTCCCTGGGCATGGAGTTGGGCACCGTCCGCAGGTATTTCAGCGGTTCGACCGCCGTGCAGTAGTCCTTGTGGCCGTAGGCCGCCGCGACCGTCGTGTAGTACGTCTTCATACGGTCGGGGACCTGCCCGGCGGCCCGCGAGCCGGAGTGGTGGACCGCGAGGTCACGGTAGACGGCCAGGGCGTCCTGGTAGGCGGACTTGGCGGTGGCGAAGTCCTTCTGCCCGGCCGCGTCGACCCGTTTGTCGGCGGCGTCGAGGCGTTCGAGGAGCGCGCGTTCGACGGCTTCCTTGTGGGCGCTGTCGTACCAGAGCGCGCCGCCCACCGGGACGGCGAGCAGGACGACGCCCAGCACGAGTGCGACGGGCTGCTGCCCCGGCCACACCAGCCTTGTGCGCAGGCCGACGAACGCGCCGTGAACGGCCGCGAGCAGCAGGAACACGGCATAGACGACGAGCGCCGATCCGGGCACGCCGTCGGCGTCCGCGGGCAGGGCGACGAGCAGCAGGACCGCGGTCGCCGCCAGACACGCGGCCAGCGGGATCCATCGCCGGACGAGCAGATAGCCGAGGCCGAGGCCGGTCAGGTTGAGCAGGCCCACGGCGGTGGCGCGCAGGGCGTCCGGCGGGGCGGGCGGCGGACTCGACGGCATGGGCGGCGCGAAGGGACCCGGGAGCCGGAAGCCCGGCTGCGAGTACCCCGGGCCCGCGAAACCCTGCCCCGGAGAACCCTGACCGGGCAAACCCTGGTCCGGGATCCCGAAACCGGGAGCGCCTTGAGCCGGCGCTCCCTGGGGCGCCGGCCCCTCAGGCGAAGGCCCCTGATGCAGCGGTTCTTGGTTCGGTGGCCCCTGATGCGGACCGTAGGCATCCCCGGACATGGCGGCCCCCCACCAATTGCTGCCGAATCCTTCGGAATTGACAGCGTACGGCCAAGCGTGCGAATTCGACAGTGCCCCGGGCGCCCATCCCGCCTCCCGAGTGGCCGACATCGTTGTCCGGACTTGATATGGACGTCAACTCCCGTGTCCGCTGGGGTACTTGGGCAGCAGGCGTTGACCGTCGACATGCCGCACCGACAAGGAGCAGAAGCAGGCCCGCTCTGACACTCCCTCACCTCAGCGCTCCCCGGCATCCGGCGGAAGATCACCCCGGACGGCCACCGCGTCGGCAGCTGCACCGGCATGCGCTCGATCGCGGTCGAGAACGTGGACGGTGTCCGGTGGCCGGTCCTCGACGGCGGGTTCGTCTTCCGGACCGGCACCCCCGACCAGGGTCTCCGGCCCGACGGCATCCACACCGCGCCCGCCGACGCCGCCCTGGGCCGTGGCGGCACCCTGGGCGCCCTAGTCCCGTGGGATCTCCTGCTCGGCCCAGATGATCTTGCCCTCGCCGGTGTAGCGGGCGCCCCAGCGGTGGGCGAGCTGGGCCACCAGGAAGAGGCCGCGGCCGCCCTCGTCCGTGCTGCGGGCGTGCCGCAGCCGGGGTGCGGTGCTGCTGGCGTCGGCGACCTCGCAGGTCAGCCGGGAGTCCCGCAACAGCTTCAGCCGGATGGGCGGTTCGGCGTAGCGGATGGCGTTGGTGACCAGTTCGCTGACGATGAGTTCGGTGGTCATCGCCAGCTCGTCGTAGCCCCATGCCACCACCTGGCGGGCGGCCCGGGCCCGGACGTCGGCGACGGCGGCCGGGTCCACGGGCACCTCCCAGGAGACCACGTGGTCGGCGCCCAGGGCGTGGGTGCGGGCCAGGAGCAGGGCGATGTCGTCGGGCTGGGGCACGGGGAGCAGTTGCTGCACGGTGGCCGTGCACAGCGTGGCGAGGTCGGCGCCGGGGTCGGCCAGTGCGGCGCGGAGGCGGGCCATGCCCCGTTCGACGTCCTGGTCGGCACCTTCGATGAGGCCGTCGGTGTAGAGGCCGAGCAGGCTGTTCTCGGCGAGTTCGATCTCGGTGGCCTCGAAGGCCATGCCGCCGAGCCCGAGCGGCGGTCCGGCGGGCATCTCGGCGAACCAGGCCCGCCCGTCGGGTGCCACGACGACCGGCGGTGGGTGTCCGGCCCGGGCCATGGAGCACCGCCGGGTCACCGGATCGTAGACCGCGTACAGACAGGTCGCCCCGACGAACGTGGCCGTGCTGTCCTGGGAGGCCGTGCTCCCGCTCTCCTCCTCCCCCAGCCGCAGCACCAGGTCGTCCAGGTGGGCGAGGAGTTCGTCGGGGGGCAGCTCCATGTCGGCGAGGGTCTGGACGGCGGTGCGCAGCCGGCCCATGCTCGCCGCCGCGGTGAGGCCGTGGCCGACCACGTCGCCGACGACCAGGCCGACCCGGGCGCCGGACAGCGGGATCACGTCGAACCAGTCACCGCCGACGCCGCCGGTCGCGTCCGCCGGCAGATAGGAGGACGCCACCTCCAGGGCCGTGCCGCCCGTCAGGGCCTGGGGCAGCAGGCTGCGCTGAAGGGTGACGGCCGCGGTGTGCTCCCGGGTGTAGCGGCGGGCGTTGTCGACGCAGACGGCGGCACGCGCGACCAGCTCCTGGGCGAGCAGGACGTCGTCGGGCTGGAAGGAGACCGGATTGAGCGAGCGGGCGAACGTGGTGAGTCCCAGGGCGGCGTTGCGGGCCCGCATCGGGACCGCGATGAGGGAGTGCAGTCCGAACTCCCGCATGCTCGCGGCCCGCTCGGGCTGCTCGGCGAGCCACAGGGGGTCCTCCGGGTCGAGCTCGGGGATGAGGATCGGCTCGCCGTTGATGAGCAGGTCGATGCCGTACGTCGGGGGCAGGAAGTCCACGGGGGCGCCGATGCGCGCCACGACCTCGGGGTTGCCGTCCCGGACGGTCTTCAGTGCGGCACGTCGCATCACCGGCCCGGTGGGCACCGGGCCGGCGTCGCTCAGCCAGGTGCCGTTGTCCTCGGTGCTGAGCACGGGCTCCAGGAGGTCGACGACGACGAAGTCGGCGAAGCGGGGCACGGCGAAGTCGGCGAGTTCCTGGGCGGTGCGCAGCACGTCGAGGGTGGTGCCGACCTTGGTGCCGGCCTCGTTGACCATCGACAGCCGTTGGCGGGCGTTCCAGCGCTCGGTGACGTCGGAGACCATGTAGCAGACCCCGGTCACCGAGTCGTCGGCGTCGACGAGCGGGAAGAACGAGGTGGAGTAGGCGCGTTGGCGGTGCGGATCGGCCCAGCTCCAGCCGAGGTACTCGTAGTCCTTGACCGGCTCCCGGGTGGTGAGCACCTTGCGCATCAGGCCCTCGATGGTGGTCGCCTGCAGCCCGGGCAGCAGCTCGCTCAGCCGGCGGCCCAGGCGCTGTTCCCGGGGAACTCCGCCGAAGCGCTCCAGGGTGTCGTTCAGCCACACATAGCGCAGCTCCGGGTTCATCAGGGCCAGGCCGATCGGCGAGCGGGTCAGGAACCCGTCGAGGACGGACTGGCCCACCGTCCACTGCGGCCGCCGCTCGCGGGCGGAGAGGAGGAAACACTCGTCTCCGTCGATGCGGAAGGCGGCGGAGACCCGCAGGTCCACGTCGAGGGTGTGGCCGTCGCGGTGCCGTACCGGGACGAGCCCGCTCCATCCCATGCCGGAGCGGCACCGCTCGGCGACGCCGGCGGCACGCGCCGGGTCGGCTCGCATGGCGAGCAGCCGGGCCGCGGGCCGGCCGACCACCTCGGCGGCCGGGCGGCCGAGCAGGGCCTCGGCGCCACGGGTCCAGCCGATCACGACGCCCTCGGCCGACAGCACCGCCGCGGCGTCGCTGGAGGCGTCGAGGAGGTCGCGCGGGCTCATGGAGGGCGGCGCGTCGAAATCTTCTCGCGGAAAATCCATTGGCTACATCCTCTACGTACCCCAATGTTCCTGCTTGTCCACTCGATGCGCACAGCCCCCGGGGGAACGCGGGCGGGGGCTTCGAGTGTCACGCGGGCACGGGGCGGGAGCGCCGCGCGGATCGGGGTACTCGGCCCGGGTCGGCGCGGTCGGGCAGCCGGGGGCAGCATGGAAGTGCCGCAGCAGCGGTATCGGCCCGCCGGCCGGTGGAGGTGGTTGAGGCATGGCTGTGGGATTCCTGCGGTCCGGTGGCCCGGACGGCTCCGGCGCTGAGGGGTACGGCCTCGGCGGAGCGCGTCCGACCGGTCTGCTGGACGTGCTGAGCGTGGCCGCGGTGGCCCTGGACTCGCAGGGCCGGATCGTGTTCTGGACCCCGCAGGCCCAGGACCTCTTCGGCTACACGGCCGAGGATGCCCTGGGCAAGAACGCGGCGCGACTGCTCGTTCACCCGGAGCATCTGAAGGCCGCCGTGAACCTGTTCATGGAGGTGCTGGAGACCGGCCACAGCTGGGCCGGTGCCTTCCCGGTCCGGTGCAAGGACGGCGGCAGCCGGCTGATGGAGTTCCGCACCATGCGGCTGCTGGACGATCTCGGCGACGTGTACGCGCTGGGCATCGTGGCCGACCACTCCATGCTCCAGCGGGTGGAGACCGACCTGGCGCTGTGCGAGCGGCTGATCAACCAGTCCCCGATCGGTCTGGCCCTTCTCGACCCGGATCTGCGCTATCTCCTGGTGAACCCGGCGCTGGAGCGGATCGACGGCGTCCCCGCCGAGGAGCACATCGGCCGCCATCTGCGGGAGACCCTGCCGCTGCCGGACATCGACAGCGTCGAATCGGCGCTGCGCCAGGTGCTCACCACCGGCACTCCCCTCCTCGACCAGTACCACGTGGGCCGTCCGCCGACCGATCCCGAGCACGAGCACGCCTGGTCGCTGTCGTTCTACCGGCTGGAGGATCCCGGCGGCCGCACCCTGGGCGCGGCGACCTCGGTCGTCGACGTCACCGAGCGGCACCGGGCGGCCGCCGAGGCCGACCGGGCCCGGCGCCGGCTCGCCCTCATCGCGGACGCCTCGGCCCGGGTGGGCACCTCGCTGGAGGTGGAGCGCACGGCGCACGAGCTGGCCGAGATCGCCACCCCGGTCCTCGCGGACGTGGTCGCGGTGGACGTACTGGACTCGGCGCTGGCCCTGCGCCGCTCCCGCAGACCGGAGAACGGCCCGGAGCTGTTCCGTGCCCTCGCCCTCGAGGCGGCCCATCCGACGGTCGCGCTGCGGGCCGCCGACCCGCCCGGCGACCTCGCGGCCTACGAGGGCGACCGGCTGGTCACGCTGTGTGTGCACACCGCGCGGCCGGTCCTGGTCCCGCAGGTCGGCGCACACGACCTGCCACGCATCGCCCGCAACGCGGAGGCGGGCGAGCTGCTGGCGCAGGCCGGTGTGCACTCGTATCTCGCGGTGCCGCTGATCGCCCACGGGGAGGTGCTCGGCGCCCTGGACCTGAAGCGGACCCGCAATCCGCTGCCCTTCGACCAGGACGACGTCGTCCTCGCCATGGAGCTGGCCGGCCGTGCGGCCGTGGCCATCGACAACGCCCGCTGGTTCCAGAGCGTCCGCAACACCGCCCTCACCCTCCAGCGCAGCCTGCTCCCCGACCACCCGCCGCACCACACGGGCCTCGAACTGGCCTCCCGCTACCAGCCCGCCCAGGCGACCAGCGAGGTCGGCGGCGACTGGTACGACGTGATCCCGCTGTCGGAGGACCGGACCGCGCTGGTCGTCGGTGACGTGATGGGCAACGGCATCGACGCGGCCGCCACCATGGGCCGGCTGCGCACCGCCACCTGCGCCTACGCGGACCTGGAGCTGCCGCCGGCCGCGGTGCTCCAGCACCTGGACAAGATCACCTGCGACCTGGAGCACTACATCGTCACCTGTCTCTACGCGGTGTACGACCCGCACACCCGGAGCTGCGAGATCGCCAACGCGGGCCACATGCCGCCCGCGCTGGTGCACTCCGGAGGGACGCCGACCCTGCTGGAGCTGCCGCCCGCCGCCCCGCTCGGCGTCGGCGGCATCCCCTTCGAGACCACCACCGTCGACCTCGCCGCAGGCGACCTCCTGGTCCTGTACACCGACGGCCTCGTCGAGACCCGCCGCCATCCCATCGACGACCGTCTCGGCGTCCTGCTCGGCTTCCTGGACGAGCCGAACCGGCCGCTGGAGGAGACCTGCGACCTGCTGCTGCACGGCCTGCGCCACCCGGACGACCACGACGACGTGGCACTGCTGGTCGCGCGGACGCTCTAAGGCGTACGGCAGCAGTCGGTCCGGCAGAAGCAGGACGCGCCGATCGGCACGTCCGCCGTCGCCGCCGCGAGCTTCAGCTGCTGGGCCACGATCCGCGCTTCACCCTCCTTGCCGAGCCGCTGGAGGCATTCGTGGAAGCCGTGCAGGGACCAGACGTTGCCCGGGTGCTGCAACGGCCGGGGCAGGGTGTCGTCCAGGCCGAGATCGGCCCGGTAGACCGCCTCGGCCTCCTCCACGCGGCCCCGCTCCAGGAGCAGGGCGCCGTAGGCGTGCCGGGTGGGCTGCATCCA
Organism: Streptomyces sp. NPDC058683; assembly: GCF_042716195.1. Lineage (NCBI taxonomy): Bacteria > Bacillati > Actinomycetota > Actinomycetes > Kitasatosporales > Streptomycetaceae > Streptomyces > Streptomyces sp. NPDC058683. The sequence continues at coordinate 40,666 of NZ_JBHXSK010000009.1, read as the reverse complement.
GCCCCAGGGTTCGTCGTAGGGAAGGTTGTCGTCCAGGTCGGTCGAGCGGCGCAGTTCGGCGAAGGCGGTGTCGAAGTCGCCCTTGCGGTAGGCGAGTTCGCCGTCGAGCATGGCGGCGGCGATGGCCAGGATGTCGACGCAGGTGTTGTTGAACAGCATGCGGGTCCCGGGGACGGCGGCGGCCGCCTCCCGGAAGCGGGCGCGGTCCGCCTCGGCCTCGGCGGTCCGGCCGGTGGCGGAGTGGGCGACTCCGCGCGCGTAGTGCAGCATCGCGGTGGTCACGCAGTACAGCCGGGGGTCGGCGGGCAGCGGCAGGCGCAGGATGTCGTCCCAGCGGCCGAACCGGATCAGGACGTGCACCCGCATCGCCAGGAAGCCCTCCAGCCAGTCGGCCATCGGCGGGCTCTCCACGCGCAGCAGCTCTTCGGGTACGGCGGCTTCGAGCCGGTCGGCCGTGGCCAGGGCGTCCTGGAGGCGGCCCAGGAACATCGCGCCGTAAATCCGGAAGTGGAGGTTGTGGCAGCGGTAGAGGGTGTAAAAGTTCATCGCGCCGGCGCGGGCATGGTACTTCTCGTCTGCGGCGACGGCCGCGGCGTTGTCGGAGACCACGCGCCGGTAGTCGCCGCAGAGGACTTCCAGGTGCGAGGGCATGTGCTGGAGGTGCCCGGCATCGGGGACGAGGCCGCGCAGCAGGTCGGCGACGGGCAGGGCGGTCTCGGGGGTGGGTGACATCTCCATCAGGTGGATGAAGAGGTGCAGCAGGCCCGGGTGGCGGGTGCCCTCCTCGGTCCCGAGGGCCTGTTCCAGTACGGCCCTGGCCTCCGGCGTCCGGGCGCCCTCGGCCGGCCGGCCGCTGCGGATGTCCCAGAGCTGCCAGGGGGTGAGGTTCATCAGGGCGTCGGCGTACAGGGTGGCCACGTCGAGGTCGTCGGGCGCCAGTTCGTACACTCCGCGCATGCTGTCGGCGTAGGCCGTGTTCCACACCGAGCAGGCCTCCGCGTCCGGAGCCGCGGCCTGCGGGTAGCGGGCGCGCAGCGCCTCGACGAGGGCGCGCTCCACGGGGGTCGCACGGGCGGCCTTGGCGTGGGCGCGCTCCACGGCGGCGTGCGTGCGCTCCACCGTGCGCGCCAGGTCCTCCTGGTCGAAGAACTCCCAGGGCTTGTTGTAGTTGGGGCCGAGGGCATAGGCCACGCCCCAGTCGGCCATGGCGCATTCCGGGTCGGCCTTGCCGGCCGCCTCGAAACAGCGGACGGCCTCCTCGTGGTTGAAGGCGTAGGTCCAGACGAGCCCCCGGTCGAACCACGTCTGCGCCTCGGGGGACGACGTCGTCACGCGCCGGCTGTGACTGCCCAGGTCGTAGTAGTCCACGACCACGAACCTAGCGGCGGAAAGCGCGCGAAAGATCCCGTTCATCCGAAGTCGTGAGGATGGCGCGGCGGCCGACGAGCCGCCGCGCCACTCGTGCCGTTGCTGTCAGGGAGCGACCGCGCGGCCGGTCCCCGGGGAGATCCGGCCGGGGCACAGCCCCTTGGCCGTGAGGGTCCCCGCGATGCGCGGGATCGCGGCGAGCGTGTTGGCCGGCCACTCGTGCATGAGGATGATCTGGCCGCTGGTGAGCCGGGAGACGGCCTGCACGATCGCGTCGGTGCTCGCGCCGTTCCAGTCCTGCGAGTCGACGTTCCAGATGATCTCGGTCAGCCCGTACTTGGCCTCGACCGTGCGCACGGTCGCGTTGGTCTCGCCGTACGGCGGCCGGAACAGTACCGGTGTCCCGCCACCGGCGGCGGCGACTGCGGACTGGGTGCGGGAGACCTCCGAGTCGATCTGTGCCTGGGTCTGCTGGGTCAGATGGGGGTGGGTGTAGCTGTGGTTGCCGACCCACATGCCCGCGCTCACCTCGGCCCGGACCTGGGCCGGGTAGGCGGCCGCGTACTGGCCCTCGTTGAACAGGGTGGCCCGCAGCCCGTTCGCCTTGAGGGCGCTGAGCAGGCCCGGCGTGTGGGCGGTGGACGGTCCGTCGTCGAAGGTGAGACCGACGTAGCCGGCGCAGGTGGCGGAGTGGGCCGGTCCGGCGCCGACGGCGAGCGTGCCCGCGACGGCCAGCGCGAGGGCGACGGCGGTCGCCGGCGAGGGGCGTGCCGAGCGCTCCGATACGGCGCTCATCACGCCACCGTGATGGTGGAGCTGCCGCTGCTCTGGTAGCCCTCGGTCGCGAGGATCTGGTAGTAGCTGAAGCTGCCGAGGGACATGCCGGCCCTGGCCCAGGCGTCGAAGTGGTTGCCGGTGGTGATGGTGCCGCCGGTGCGCTTCGACTGGCGGACGCTCCAGTACTGGTTGAAGGTCTTGGTGCCTTCGACGGACGGGGCGTTGTACCGCGTCGTCAGGTAGATGTCGTAGGTGCCGCCGTCGCTGGTGACGCTGCCCTTGTACGTGCCGGTGGGCCGGTAGGTGCCCCAGCTGTCGACGATGTAGTACTCGACGAGCGGGTTGGACGTCCAGCCGTACAGGGCCAGGTAGCCGTTGCCGGACGGGCTGAAGCTGCCCGAGTAGGTCACGTTGCGGCGGGCGCCGGTGCTCCAGCCCTTTCCGCAGACGAAGTTGCCGGTGTTGCGCCAGCTGGTGCTGTAGTTGCCGCCGGAGCCCAGGGTCATGGAGACGGTGCCCTGCGCGTCGGTCCAGAACGAGTAGTAGTAGCCGTTGTTGGTGCCGGTCTGGTTCGTGGTGATGACGGTGGCGGCGCGGGCGGTGCCGGGCAGGGCCAGCCCGGCGGCGGCGCCCAGCAGCAGGGCGCCGGCACTCCGGCGGCTCAGTGCGTGGTCGAGCGGGTTCATGCGGTGCCTCCTCGTTTGGCCTGTGCGGGTGTGGCTTGGTGGGGAGTGTTGGTCTGCCCATGTCACCTGTCAACAGTTTCGGTAATTATTTCGAAACCTTCGATTTACCTGATCAACCATTTCCGCACTTCACCTACATGGCAAGCGAATCGGCCATCAACTCTGTCGACAATCGGCAAATTCAAGATCAGGTTGATGCTCCCCAAATCCTCGAATGTTTCGACGTCGAGCGCGAATGCTGCCGAGGACGACGGAACATGCCGCTGAGTGGAGCAATCACCGGCGCGGCGGGCGGCGGCCCGGGAGGCTGGGCGTCTTGTCGAGATGCGTATGCCAGGAGTCCCGGGTGAGGCACGACGGTCGCAACTCAGCACTGCCCGCGCCCCCCGCGTGGATGCGCTGGCTTCCGCTCCTGTACGTCATCGGTGTGCTGCTGATCGAACCGGTCACCCCCGTGCAGTGGCCGGTCAGCTTCGCGCTGATCGCCCTCCCCCTGGTGACCGCCTTCGCGCACCCGCCCGTCGTCGTCGCCGGCGCCACCGTCTTCGGTATCGGCTTCGAGCTTTTACTGGCCGGAACCCCGTGCTGCGCGGGACGCGACGTCGGCTACCTCTGGGAACGGCACTATGTCGCCGCCTACGCGTGTACGGCCCTGGTGGGCGCCCTGGGCACGATCCTGGCCGCGCACCGGATCCGCCGGGAACGCACCCTGGCCGACGTCCGGTTCGTGGCCGAGATCGCCCAGCGCGTCCTGCTCAGACCGGTCCCGTACCGGATCGGGAACCTGCTGCTGGAGAGCTTCTACCTGTCCGCCGCCGCGGAGGCACGGATCGGCGGCGACCTCTACGAGGCCGTGCCGACCGCGTACGGGGTCCGGCTGCTCATCGGTGACGTGCGCGGCAAGGGCCTGCTCGCGGTGGAGACCGCGGCCGCGATGCTGGGCGCGTTCCGTGAGGCAGCACACGACGAACCCGACCTCAACGCCCTGGTGGAGCGGGTGGACATCAGCATGACGCGCCGGGCCCATCAGCTGGGCGGCAGCGAGACGGGCGAGCGGTTCGTCACCGCCGTCTTCGCCGAGATCCCCGACGACAAGAGGGTCGTCCGAGTCCTCAACTGCGGCCACCCGCCGCCGCTGCTCATCCGCCCCGGCGAGGTGAGCGAGCTGGACCGGGGGCGGTCGGGGCCGCCCCTGAATCTCGGCATGCTCGTCGGGGACCCCTATCACGTCGACACCTACGCCTTCGGCCCGGGCGACCAACTGCTGCTCTACACGGACGGCGTCACCGAGACCCGCGACCCGGACGGTTCCTTCTACCCCCTGCTCCAGCGGCTGCGCTCATGGGGTCCGATGCCGCCCCCGGAGCTGCTGGAACGGCTCCATCAGGATCTGCTGGCCTACAGCGGCGACCAGTTGCAGGACGACACGGCCGCGCTCACCGCCTTCCTGCTGCCCGCGGGAGCGGCCGGCACGCCGGTCGGCGGCCACGACGGTGCAGCCGCCGGGGAGTTGGACGACCCGTCGGTGTGACGCGTGTTGTGAGGGTTCTGGGCCGGTCTCCGTCAGGCCCTGTGGGGCAGATCACGGGTGACTACACTCCGCCACCGTGAGTTACCACCACGCGGGTGACGTGCGGCGAGGGGCGGGGCGGTGCTGGTAGAACCCGAGGCCGGAGACAGGATCTCCGGCCGTTACGTGCTGCGGGAGGCCATCGGCCGGGGCGGCATGGGTGTCGTCTGGCAGGCCTGGGACGAGCGGTTGCGGCGGCGGGTCGCGGTCAAGTGCGCGCGCCTGGACGACCCCAAGGCCGCACAGCGGCTGATGGGCGAGGCCCGCAACGCGGGGCGCCTGCACCATCCGAACATCGTGGGCGTCTTCGACTTCGTCGACGAGGGCGCCACCTGCTGGATCGTCATGGAGTACGTGCCCTCGCGCAGCCTCGCCCAGCTCATGGCCGAGGACGGTCCGCTCTCCCCCGAGGACGTCGGCTCCGTCGGCTGCCAGATAGCGGACGCGCTGGCGAAGTCGCATGCCGAAGGCGTGGTGCACGGCGATGTGACTCCGGAGAACATCCTGGTCACCGCCGAAGGAGTCGCACGGCTCACCGACTTCGGGATCTCCCGGGCCCTGTGGAGCGACACCACCCAGAGCGTCACGGGCGGGGTGCGCGGCAAACCCCGCTATCTGGCCCCCGAGGTGGCCAGGGGGCGGCAGCCCGGTGAGAAGGCCGACGTGTTCTCCCTGGGCGCCGCACTGTTCGCGGCGGTCGAGGGCAGGTCGCCGTACGGGGAGGCCGAACACCCGATGGCGTACGTCGCCCGGGCCATCGAGGGACATATCGAGACCGCGCGCCGGGCCGGCGCGCTGGCCGAACCGCTCGCCGCACTGCTGGAGTTGGAGCCCCGGCACCGCCCGGACGCCGCACGGGCGCGCAGACTCCTGCTGACGGCCGTCGGTCCGCCCGCGCACCTGCACGACCGGCGGACCATCGACCTCACCCCGCTCACGCTCCGGCTGCCCCGCCCGGTGCGCCGTCGCCGCCGCCCGCTGCTCGTCGCGGGCGTGGCCACGGTGGCCGCGGTCACGACCGGGCTGGTCCTGCTCGCCCCGTGGGACGCGAAGGACGAGGGCGGCGGGAGCACCGCCCCGGACGCGAAACCGCCGGCCACCGCGCGGGCCGCCGGCACGATGGGCGAGGCCCGCACGGCCGACCCCTGCAAACTGCTCGACGCGGCCTCCCTCAGCCGTTTCGGCGGTACCGAACTGGACCCGGACTACGGGGAGATCGACCGCTGCGACGTCCTCGTCAAGAACACCGACGGCGACGACAACGCCGACGTCCAGGTCAACCTCGACGCGGACCAGGACAACTACGAGGGCGACCTCACCACCCGGGTCGTCGGGCACCTCACCGTCGTCGACCTCAAGCCCGACAACGACTCCTGCGAGCGGGCCGTCCTGACCGCCGACCGCCACCAGATCCGCATCATCGGGAAGAAGCTCGGGAAGGTCGCGCCCGACCCCTGCGACCTGGCCGACGCCGCCACCGACCACGTCGTCGGCGTTCTGGACGACGGCCCGGTGCCCCGCCGCACCGCACCGCCCGCCGCGGACTCCCTGGCCCGCCTCGACGCCTGCGCCCTGCTCGGCGCGGCCGACCTCGCCCGCGTGCCCGGCGTCGACGCGGACAACCTGGACCGCGGCTTCGGCGGCTGGGACTGCGACTGGTCCAGCGACGACGGCAACCGCGAGGTGGAGATCCAGTTCAGCCGCGACAACTCGCTGGACTCCGACGACGGGCATCCGGTGGACATCGCCGGCACCCGCGGCTACTTCGTCGCGGACGAGGCCGAGGACGACAGCTGCACCGTACGGACACCCCACCGGACGTACACGGACTCCGCCGGCGACCACACCGTGGAGCTGTTCCAGCTGACCGTGTACGCCCCGCTGCCGGAGAAGAAGCTGTGCGGTGACGCCGAGGATCTCGCGGCGGCCGTCGTGGGGAACATCGCGAAGCGGCTGCCGGGGACGTGAGACGGGCCGCCGCCGCCCGCCTCCCGGGTCTCGTCAGAGGAAGCTGACGCCCTGGGCCAGGGCGAGTTCGCCGGAGTAGTTGACCGTGTTGGTGACCGCGCGCATGTACGCCTTCCAAGCGTCGGAACCGGACTCGCGGCCACCGCCGGTGTCCTTCTCGCCGCCGAAGGCGCCGCCGATCTCCGCTCCGGAGGTGCCGATGTTGACGTTGGCGATGCCGCAGTCGGAGCCGGCCGCGGACAGGAAGATCTCGGCCTCCCGCTGGTCCCGGGTGAAGATGCTGGACGACAGGCCCTGCGGGACGTCGTTGTGCAGTGCGATCGCCTCGTCGAGGGTGTCGTAGGTGAGGACGTACAGGATCGGCGCGAAGGTCTCCTCCCGTACGACGTCGGTCTGTTCGTCGACGCGCACCAGGACGGGCTCGGTGTAGGCGGCCGCCGGTGCCGCCTCCGCCAGCCGCCGGTTTCCGCCGGCCAGGACCTTGCCGCCCTGCGCCTGGACGCGGGTGAGGGCGTCATGCATGGCGTCCAGGGCGGCGGTGGAGATGAGCGGGCCGACCAGCGTCGTGTCGTCGAACGGACTGCCGACGGGCAGCCTGCCGTAGACCGCGGTCAGGCGCTCGGCCAGGGTGTCGGCGATGTCGCGGTGGACGATGAGGCGGCGCAGTGTGGTGCAGCGCTGGCCCGCGGTGCCGGCCGCGGCGAAGACGATGCTCTGGACGGCCAGGTCCAGGTCGGCGGAAGGGGCCACGATCGCGGCGTTGTTGCCGCCGAGCTCCAGCAGGCTGCGGCCGAACCGGGCGGCGACGCGCGGGCCGACCTCGCGGCCCATGCGGGTGGAGCCGGTGGCGCTGACGAGGGCCACCCGGGGGTCGTCGACGAGCCGCTCGCCGACCGTGCGGTCACCGAGCAGGAGGCGGTGTACGTCGCGGGGTGCGCCGGTCTCGTCGGCGGCCCGGGCGAGCAGGTGGTGGCAGGCCAGGGCGGTCAGCGGGGTGAGCTCCGAGGGCTTCCAGGCCACTGTGTCGCCGCAGACCAGGGCGACGGCGGTGTTCCAGGACCACACGGCGACGGGGAAGTTGAAGGCCGAGACGACGCCGACCACGCCGAGCGGGTGCCAGGTCTCGGCCAGGCGGTGGCCGGGGCGTTCGGAGGCGATCGTACGGCCGTACAGCTGGCGGGACAGGCCCACCGCGAAGTCGCAGATGTCGATCATCTCCTGGACCTCGCCGAGCGCCTCGGAGCGGATCTTGCCCGCTTCGACGGTCACGAGATCGGCCAGGTCGCTCTTGTGCTCACGCAGCAACTCCCCGAGCCTGCGTACGAGTTCGCCGCGGCGCGGGGCGGGTGTGGTGCGCCAGGCGAGGAAGGCGGTCCGGGCGGCCGCGAGGGCCTGCTCGATGTCGTCGCCGGTGGCGGACTTCAGCCCGAAGAGGTCCTCGCCGGTGATGGGGGTGCGGGCCGGGAAGTCGTCGCCCTCCGCGACCTGCACGCCGATGGTCCGCAGGCAGGCCCGGGCGCGGGCGCGCAGGTCGTCCGTGGTGGGCAGCGCGGTGCTCGTCATCGTGGGGCCTCCAGGGGGTGAGGGGTCAGCGGAGGGTGCCGGTGAGGCCCAGGGCGCGGGCGACCTGGGCGAGGGAGCGGTTCTGCTGCTGCTCGTAGAGGGCGAAGGGGTCGAGGACCTCGCGGCCGATGGCGCCGGAGAGCCAGTCCGCGTCGTAGGCGGTGCCCTGCTGGTCGTTGTCGCGGGTGCCCTCGCCGGTGAGGTTGGACTGGAAGATGCCGGCGGCGGAGCGGGGCAGGAAGTCCTCGTAGACGACGGGCTCGGCCAGCACCCAGCCCTGCCGTACCAGTTCGCCGACGTCGGTGGGCGGGTTGCCGCCGTCGTGCGGCCGCCGGTCGGCGGGCCGGTAGGTGAAGTAGGCGAGACCCTGCGCCGCGAGTTCCTCCTCGCTGCCGGGCATGTGCCGCTCCCAGACGGCGCGCGCGAAGTCACCGCGCGCCGCCGTGGGGTGCTGGGACGCCTGCTCGTCGACGCGGCCGAGGAGTTCGTCGTAGTGCGCGCGTCCGGTGCGGGTGAGGGCGATGCCACGGGCCTCGACCTCGCCGAAGCGCACCCGCAGGGAGCCGCTGACGACGCTGCCGTCCTCGGTGCGCATCGGGCGGGATTCGGCCAGGGCGCGGAAGGAGGTCTGGCGCAGCAGGACGTCGGGGCCCTTCCAGGCCGGCGGGCCCTGGATGGTGTCGATCATCTCGATACCGCGGTCCGTCATACGCCGGTACAGCTCGTCGATGTCCAGGACGCGCGGGGTGAGATGGTTGATGTGCGTGCCGCGGACCCCGCCGATGTCGGCGGCGACGGCGGAGACCCGCTCCAGGGTCCGGTACCAGGCCCGGTCCACCGGTTCCTTCGACAACTCGAAGACCCGCACGGCCAGTCGGAGGAAGCGTTCGGCGTCGTCCGCCGGCAGTTCGCGCGCGGCCGCTGCACGGTCGGCCAGCGTGAGCAGCTCCGGGGGAAAGAGCTCGCGGCCGGCCAGGAACGTCTCCAGGCGCGAGCGCAACTCGGGGTCGAAGAAGCGCGGGTCGGCGACGGTGAGCATGGAGGTGAACACCCGGAAGGGGTTGCGGGCGAGTTCCACGCCGTCGACCGGCCGGAAGGCGGTGGAGACGACGGGGACGGCGCTGGCGGCTGCCTCCCGCAGGTCGTAGAAGCCGACCGGGTGCATGCCGAGGGCACCGAAGACCCGGGCGACCTGGCGCAGTTCCCGCGGGGTGCCGACGCGGATGGCGCCGTGCCGCTCGGCGGTCACCCGGCCGATGGATCCGAGACGTTCGGCGTCGGCTCCCCGGGCCCGCAGCACGTCCTCGTTGACCTCGCGCGAGACGTCCACCAGCGTCGTGTAGGCGGGCACCTCCCGCCCGTACATCTCCGACAGCCGTTCCGCGAACGCGGCCCGCAGCTGCCATTGACTGATCGTTGACATGGTTCGGCCTTCCGGGCGGACGACGGTACGGCGATCATGTCTTCGATGGTCTCCGACCGGGCCCCTGCCGTACAGATGACAGGGCCGCGCGCGAGGCGCTCGTGGTGGTGTCGGAAACTCACTGGACCGATCTCCACCTGTGATCCCTACGATATGACCGCAAGACATCTATGCGACCGGCCCGTCGGATGCGGGCCGGTCGGGGTCGCCGATGCCAGGGTCCGCTCCCCGGGCTGCGGTGATCTTCCTAACCAGGAGGACCTTCCGCATGTTCCGACGTATTGGCACTGCCGTCGTCCGGCATCCTGTCTGGACGATCGTGGCATGGCTGATCGCGGCGGTGGCGATCGTCGCCACCGCCCCGAGCCTGCCCTCGAACAGCGACGAAAGCAGTTTCCTGCCCAAGAGTTACGAGTCGATCAAAGCGGCCGATCTCCAGCAGAAGGCGTTCCCCAGCGCCTTCACGCCGTCCGCGATCGCGCTGTACCAGCGCACCGACGGCGGCAAGCTCAGCGACGCCGATCTGAAGGACGTCGCCCGGATCACCACCGAACTGGGCGACAAGCACATAGATCAGGTACAGAAGGTGGTCCCCGGCCAGCCGTCCAAGGACGGCAGGTACACCCTGACCCTGGTGCAGATGGACAGCAAGAAGGCAGGTCAGCCCGTCCAGGCGGACGCCGCCAAGGTGTTGCGCGACGACGTCAAGCAACTGGCCAAGGGCACCGACCTGGAGGTCAAGCTCGGCGGCTCCGCCGCGCAGGCCCTGGACCAGCAGGACTCGTCCAAGCGCGGTGAGGCGCTGATCGGCATCGGCACCTTCGTGATCATCCTGGTGACCCTGCTGATCATCTTCCGGGCGCCGATCCTGGCCTTCCTGCCGCTCCTGCTGATCGGCGTGGTGTCGGCGATCGCCAACGGTCTGATCGCGTACGCCACCAAGCTGTTCGGCCTGCAGGCCAACAGTTCCGTCTCGTCGATCCTGATCGTCGTGCTCTTCGGCGTGGGCACGGACTACTTCCTGTTCCTGATGTTCCGTTACCGCGAACGCCTGCGCGCGGGTGACGAACCCAAGCAGGCCATGATCAACGCGGTCGACCGGGTCGGCGAGGCCATCGCCTCGGCGGCCGGCGCGGTCATCATCGCCTTCCTCGCGCTGGTGCTGTCCACGCTGGGCTTCCTCAAGCAGATGGGCCCGGCGCTGGCCATCTCGGTCTCGGTCACCCTGATCGCGGGGCTGACCCTGATCCCGGCCGTGGTCTCGCTCATCGGGCCGAAGGTGTTCTGGCCCTCGAAGTCCTGGCAGCAGGAGCCGGCCAACGCGCGCTTCGCGGCGCTGGGCCGTGGTGTGCAGCGCCGCCCGGCGCTGACCGCGGTGGTCTCCGGTCTGGTCCTGATCGTGCTGTCGCTCGGCACGCTCGGCTACAAGGCCACGTTCGACCTGGCGTCGGGCTCGATGCCCAAGACCAAGGAGTCCATGGTCGTCCAGGACGAGATGCAGACGGCGTACTCGGCGGGTGCCGCGGCGCCCACCGACGTCTACCTCTCCAGCACCGACGGCAAGCCGCTGGACAAGTCCGCGTTCGACGCCTACGCCTCGAAGCTCGGGGCCGTGGACGGGGTCGCGAACGCCCGGATGAGCCAGGTGAACAAGGCCGGGACCACGGCGGACTTCACCGTCACGCTCAAGTACGAGGCGTCCACGGACAAGGCGATCGACGCGGTGGGCCGGGTGCGGGACGTCGCGCATGCCGACGCTCCCGACGGCACCGAGGCCGTCGTGGGCGGCATGTCCTCGATCTACAAGGACATCGACTCCGCGGTCAACCACGACTACCGGACGGTGTTCCCCGTCGCCGCCCTGCTGATCATGGTGATCCTGGGGCTGCTGCTGCGCAGTGTGGTCGCACCCTGGTACCTGATCGCCTCGGTGGGGCTGGGCTTCGGTGCCACGCTCGGTGCCACGGTCTGGATCTTCCAGGAGGCGCAGAACAAGCCCGGGCTGATGTTCATGCTCCCGGTGATCATGTATCTCTTCGTGGTCGCCATCGGCACGGACTACAACATCCTCATGATCGCCCGGCTCCGCGAGGAGGCCCGTGAGGGCCGTGAGCCACGCGAGGCGGCCGGGATGGCGCTGCGGCACGCCGGGCCGACGGTGGCCGCGGCGGGCTTCATCCTGGCGGCGACCTTCGCCACGATGATGCTGGCGGGCAACGCGCTGCTCACGGAGATGGGCTTCGCGGTCTCCTTCGGCATCGCGGTCGCCGCGTTCGTCATGGCGATGTTCTTCACCCCGAGCCTCACCGCGCTCATCGGTCACGCCGCCTGGTGGCCGGGCCACGCCGACCGGGCGGAGCCGGAAGCGGACGCCGGGGCCTCTCCCGCCGCGGACGACGAGTACCAGGCCGCGGGACGTCGCGGCTAGCGGCGACGGGACAGCGGGGGTCTGCCGGGCCGTGTGGTCCGGCAGGCCCCCTTGCCCGTTCCGGAACTCCGCTCAGGTGAGGCGGGTCCGGCGCACGGTGTTGCGCAGTTCCCCGAGCCCGCCGACCCGGGTCACGACCACCTCGCACGGTCTCGCCGGGAGCCGCGGTACTGGCCGCTTTCGAGAGCCTCCGGGCCGCCGCGGACGATGTCGTCGACGGTGCCGCTCTCCGTCGGCAGCACCATGACCGTCTACTCGGGCTCGTCCACGACGCCGGACCGCAGCACGCCGTCGACGCCGAGGGATGCAAGTTTCACGTCGCCTCTTTCGCTATGCCGGGGTTCGGGCACCCCAAGACCGCCCGCGGACCGCGAGGCGACGTGTTGACTTTGAGTGACGGTCGTGAAAAATACGAGATATCACTTCCCCCTCCCCCTCGGAAGGCCGGCCCATGGCTCCTGAAGCGGCCCGCACCGTCCACCGGTGCCGTGTGGAGTGGCCGGACACCGATGCCTCCGGGCACTACCACAACTCGGCGGTGGTGCGGTTCGTGGAGGCAGCCGAGGCGGCGCTGGTACGCGAGCGTGGTCTCGTCGGCTATTTCGGTACGGCGCCCCGCGTGCGCTACGAGGTCGACTTCACCTCCCCCCTCTGGTTCCAGCAGGAGGTGACGACGGTCCTCGACGTGGAACGCATCGGCACGTCCTCCCTGACGTTCCGGTTCGAGGTGTGGGGCGAGGAGACCGACGGCCGACCGCGCCGCCTCGCCGCGTCCGGCCGCTACACGGTCGTCCACGTGCCGCAGGGGGAGGAGCGGGTGAGCGCGCCCTGGCCCGCCGAGTGGATCGCCGCCCTCGCCGCGGCCCCGGCGGACGCCGGAACGGGCCTGTCCCGGCAGCCGTAGCCGCCGGGACGGGCCGCCGGGCGATGACGTCGCGGCACGCGGCGGGCCGGCCACCGGAGCCGGGCCGCCGCGCCGTGAGGACGGTGCTACGCCGCGAGAGCGTGGCCGGGATGCAGGACGACCTTGGTGTAGCCCTCGATCCGCTGGTCGAACTTCTCGTACGCGCGCGGTGCGTCCTCCAGGGGCAGTTCGTGGGAGACCACGAAGCTGGGCTTGGCCCGCCCCGCGATGATCAGGTCACGCAGCTGCCGGTTGTACTGCTTGACGTTGCACTGGCCGGTGCCCATCCGCTGGCCCTTTTCGAACATCCTGCCGATGGAGACAAGCAGCTGGCCGTGCTTGGCGTGCTCGTCGGGTCCGCCCGGGTCGGACGGGACGTACAGGCCCGGTATGCCTAGCATGCCGGTCGGCCGTACCGTCTCGACGAGGGTGTTGAGGACGACGGCGGGTTCCTCGTGGCTGGCGTCGGGCGACTGGGCCTGGTAGCCGACCGCGTCGACGCCCTTGTCGGTGCCCTCACCTCCGGTCTGTGCCTTGATCTGCTCCGCCGGGTCACCCTTGGAGAAGTCGATCGGTATCGCCCCGATCTGCTCGGCCTTGGCGAGCCGCTCGGGCACCCGGTCGACCGAGAACACCTTGGCGGCGCCGCGCAGCAGCGCGGAGTACGCGGCCATCAGCCCGACCGGGCCGGCTCCGAAGACGGCGACGCTCTCACCGGGGGTCACCTGGGCCAGCTCACAGCCGTGGTAGCCGGTCGGGAAGATGTCGGCGAGCAGCACGAAATCGGTCTCGAACTCCTCGCCCGGCGGCAGCTTCAGGCAGTTGAAGTCGGCGAACGGCACCCGTAGCAGCTCTGCCTGTCCGCCCTCGTAGGGGCCCATGGCCACATAGCCGTAGGCTCCGCCGGCGAAGCCCGGATTGACCGTGAGGCAGAAGCCGGTCTTGCCGGCCAGGCAGTTCTTGCAGAATCCGCAGGCGACGTTGAACGGCATGACCACGCGGTCGCCCTTGGACAACGAGGTCACACCGGTGCCGATCTCCTCGACTATGCCGAGGTTCTCGTGTCCGAAGACGATGCCCGACTCGGCGGCCGTACGGCCCTCGTACATGTGCAGGTCGGATCCGCAGATGGCGGTCGACGTGACGCGTACCAGCACGTCGTTCGGGTGCTGGATGCGCGGATCGTCGACGTCCCTGACCGCGACACTGAAGGGCTTCTCATACACAACGGCTTTCACCTGGTTCACCTCCGCGTGGAACGCCGGGACGCGACGACGGACCGCACAGACCGAGGCTCTGGCCAGGAGAAACATGTCGAGACAGAGCCCCCGGTCCATGCCGCAACCCTAGGCGCTCGTGTTTCACCATCGGATACTTCAAGAAAACGCCGGTCCCGCAGGCGCTGCAACCCCCGGAGCGGATCACCGGCCCGGACCGCCGGTCCCTGACCGCGCGCCACACCGCCGCAGCGGCTCCGCCGCCTCGGTCGCCAGGGCCGCGCAGCGGCCTTCGGGCCGGGCCGCCACAGCACCTCGCACCGGCCCCTCGCCGCCCTGGACCGGCAGCGGCGCGGCGAGCAGGACGGCGCCGCCGGTGCTCGGCCGCTGCACCCCGCCACCGCCGGACGGCTCGCCCGTTGATCCACGCCGCCCCGCGCGTCGCCCTCGACACCACCACCATGCCGGGACGTAGGCTCGCCAACAGGTCCATATGGCAAGGGTGTTGGTCCAAGGGGGAGATTCGTGGCAGTGGCGGAGACACCGGCCGTACGTCCCGTTGCGGAGTTGCTCGTCGAGAACTCCCGGCGGCAGGGCGGGAAGACCGCCTTCGCCGACGACCGGAGGGCGGTGAGCTGGGCGGAACTGGAGCGCAGGACCGGCCGGTTGGCGGTCGGCCTCGGCGTCGGCCGTACGGCACGGGTGGCGTTCTGCCTGGACAACAGCGTGGAGCTGGTCGAGGGGCTGCTCGCCACGGTACGGGCCGGCGCGGTGGGGGCACCGCTGAGTGCGCGCGCCACGGATGCCGAACTCGCCCAGTTGCTGGCCGACTGCGATCCGGCCGTGCTGGTCACCGACCGGCGCAACCTGCCCCGGCTCGCCCGGCTGACCGCCGGCCGGCCGGTCCGGTTGCTGGTCACCGGCGAAGGCCCGCCGCCGGACGGGGCCACCGGCTGGGAAGCCCTGGTCACGGAGTCGTCGTCCGTTCCCCCTGACGACCTGGGTCTGGACGAGCCGGCCTGGCTGCTCTACACCTCGGGCACCTCGGGCGTCAGCCGGGCCGCGGTCTCCAGTCAGCGGTCCGCACTCTGGTCCTCGGCCGCCTGCTACCTCCCCCGGCTCGGTCTCTCGGCCGGGGACCGCGTCCTGTGGCCGCTGCCCCTCTCCCACACCTACGCCCACTCGCTCTGCGTCCTGGGCACCACCATGGCCGGGGCGAGTGCCCGGATCACCGAGGCCCCCGAACCGGCCGCGCTGGTACGGCTGGTCGAGGAGTACGCCCCGACCGTCCTGGCCGGGGTTCCCCTCACCTACCGGCAGTTGCTGGACGCCGGGCTGGGTTCCGTGCCCTCGCTACGGCTGTGCGTCACGGCCGGCGCACCCAGCGACCCGGAACTGCGGGAGGAGGCCGAGGCACGGTTCGGCGCCCCGCTGCTGGACGGCTACGGCTCCACGGAGACCTGCGGAAAGATCGCCATGGAGGGGCCCGAGGGGCCGAGGGGTCGGGGCAGCAGCGGAATGCCGCTGCCCGGCATGGAGGTGCTGATCGCCGAGCCGGGGACCGGCGGCGGGGACGGGGACGGGGAGATCTGGGTGCGCGGCCCCGGCCTGATGCTCGGCTACCACAACCGGCCCGAGGAGACCGCCGCCGCTCTGCGCGACGGCTGGTACCGCACGGGTGACCTGGGCCGGCTCGACGGGCACGGCCGTCTGACCGTCACCGGGCGGGCGAACGACCGTATCGTGCGCGGCGGCGAGAACGTCGATCCGGCCGAGGTGGAGCGCGTGTTGTGCGAGCTGCCCGGTGTGCGGGACGCGGCCGTGGTCGGGCGGGCCCATCCGCTGCTCGGTGAGGTTCCGGTGGCCTTCGTGGTACCGGACCGGCCGGACCTGGACCCCGCACCGCTGCTGCGCGCCTGTGCCGCGGTGCTCTCCGCGCCCAAGGTGCCCGAAGAGGTACTGCTCACCCCGGCCGTGCCGCGCACCTCCGCCGGCAAGCCGCGCCGGGCGCTGCTGCGCCAGGCACTCGCCGCCCGCCCCGCCGAACCCGGCCTCGCCGGACTGGCCGGCCGGACCCCGGGAGAGCGGCGGGCCGCCCTGACCGACCTGGTGTGCACGGAGACGGCGGCGATCCGGGGAACCGGGGGGACGGCCGCCGAGCCCGGCACCGCGTTCGCCGACCTCGGGCTGACCTCGCTGGACGCCATGACCCTGTGGCACCGGCTCGGCACCCGCACCGGGCTGCGGCTGCCGGCGACGCTGGTCTGGGACCACCCGAACCCGGCCGCGGTCGCCGCCTACCTGGACACCCGGCTGCACGGCACGGCCGGGTCCGCGCCCGCGCCGGGTCCGCACCGGCGGGTCTCGGAGCCGGTGGCGATCGTGGCGGCCGGCTGCCGCTACCCGGGCGGGGTGAGCTCACCGGAGGACCTCTGGCGCCTACTGGCCGAAAAGGTCGACGCCACCGCCGAGTTCCCCGCCGACCGAGGCTGGGACCTGGCGTCGCTCCACCACCCCGACCCCGACCGGCTCGGGACGACGTACACCCGCCGCGGCGGATTCCTGGACGGTGTGGCGGACTTCGACCCGCTGTTCTTCGGCATGTCGCCCCGTGAGGCGCTCGCCACCGATCCCCAGCAGCGGCTGCTTCTGGAGGTCGCCTGGGAGACCTTCGAACGCGCGGGCATCCCGGCGCCGGAGCTGCGCGGGACCGACACCGGGGTATTCGTCGGTCTGATGCATGCCGGCGGGTACGCCACCGGGCTGCCGCCGCACGAGCTGGAGTCCCACCTCGGGGTCGGCTCGTCGGCGAGTGTGGCGTCCGGCCGTATCTCGTACGTCCTGGGGCTGCGCGGCCCGGCGCTGACCCTGGACACGGCCTGTTCGTCCTCGCTGGTCGCGCTGGACCTGGCGGCCCGGTCGCTACGGGCCGGGGAGTGTTCGCTGGCGCTGGCCGGCGGGGTGACGGTGCTGTCGAACCCGCAGCCGTTCGTCGCGTTCAGCCGGCTGCGCGGGCTGTCGCCGGACGGCCGCTGCCGGTCGTTCGCGGCGGGCGCGGACGGCACCGCCTGGGCCGAGGGCGCCGGTCTGGTACTGCTCGAGCGGCTGTCGGACGCCCGGCGCAACGGTCATCGGGTGCTGGCCGTGCTGCGCGGCTCCGCCGTCAACTCGGACGGCGCGTCGAACGGACTGACGGCGCCCAACGGCGAGGCCCAGCGGGAGCTGATCCGACTGGCGCTGGCGGACGCGGGGCTGCGGCCGGCCGACGTCGACGTGGTCGAGGGCCACGGCACGGGAACCGAGCTCGGCGACCCCATCGAGGCGGGCGCGCTGCTGGCGGTCTACGGACAGCACCGCGACCGGTCCGACCCGGTGTGGCTGGGGTCGGTGAAGTCGAACCTCGGACACACCCAGGCCGCGGCGGGGGTGGCGGGCCTGATCAAGGTGATCGAGGCGATGCGCCACGACGAGTTGCCCGCCTCGCTGTACGCGGACCGGCCGTCGCCGCACGTCGACTGGTCCGCGGGCGCGGTACGGCTGCTCGACCGGGCCCGCCCGTGGCCGCCCCGGGAGCGCCCGCGCCGCGCGGCGATCTCGTCCTTCGGCATCGGCGGCACCAACGCCCACGTGATCATCGAGGAACCGGCCGCGGAGGACGCCACGGCCTCGGCCGGGCCGGCCGGAGTGCTCGCACGACGGCTGCCGGTCACCCCCTGGCTCGTGGGCGGGGGCGACGAGGCCGGGCTGCGCGCGCACGCCGCCACGCTGGCGACCGCGCTGACCGGCGTACAGGACCGGGCCGGCGCCCTGGACATCGCGTACTCGCTGGCCACGACCCGGGCGCCGCTGACCCACCGGGCCGCCGTCCTGGCCGCGGATGCCGAGGGCCTGCGCGCGGGTCTGCGCGACCTGGCGGCCGGCGTCGACGGTCCGGGCCTGCTGCGGGGCGTCGCACACCCGCGTCCGAAGGTGGCGCTCCTGTGCCCCGGCCAGGGAGCCCAACGCCCCGGGATGGGCCGGGAACTGCGGGCGGCCTTCCCGGTCTTCGACGCTGCCTTCACGGGGCTGTGCGAGGAGTTCACCCCGTGGCTCGACCGCCCCCTGCTGGAGGTGCTCGACGACCCCGGCCTGCTCGACCGTACCGACTACGCTCAGCCCGCGCTCTTCGCCTACGCGGTGGCCCTGCACGCCCTGCTCGACGCCTTCGGGGTGCGCCCGGACCTGCTGGCCGGGCATTCGATCGGCGAGCTGGCCGCCGCCCATCTGGCCGGGGTGTTCTCCCGCGCCGATGCGGTACGGCTGGTCGCCGCGCGCGGCCGGCTGATGGCGGCCCTGCCTTCCGGCGGCGCGATGATCGCCGTCCGCGCGCCCCTGGCCGAGGTGACGCGCCTCCTCGACGGGACGCCCGGCCGGGCCGTCGCGGTCGCCGCGGTCAACGGTCCTGAGGCGGTTGTGCTCTCCGGGCCCGAGGACGCGGTGACGGCGCTGGCGACCGCCGTCGGACGGCCGTACCGCCGGCTGCGGGTGAGCCACGCCTTCCACTCGCCGCTGCTGGACCCGATGCTGGCCGAGTACCGTGCGGTCGCCGAGTCGGTCGCCTACCACCGGCCGTCGACGCCGGTGGTGTCCACGCTGACCGGTCGTCCCGAGTCGGACGCGCTCGCCACCGCCGACCACTGGGTGCGGCAGGCACGGGAGACGGTCCGGTTCGCCGACGCGGTGAACCGGCTGGCCGAGGCGGGCGGCACGGCCTTCGTCGAAGCCGGTCCCGCCCCCTCCCTCGTCGTGGCGGCCGAGGAGTGCCTCGGGCCGGACACCGGTGCGGTGTTCGTGTCCTGCGGGGACGCGGGTACGACGGTCGAGGCGCTCGCCGCGCTCCATGTGCACGGCGTGCCGGTGGACTGGCGGCCGGTGTACGCGGACACCGGTGCCCGTCGGCGTCCGCTGCCCACCTACCCCTTCCAGCGGCAGCGTTACTGGCTCGACGGCACCCCGCATCCGGGCCGCTCCGGCCACCCGCTGCTGGGAGAGCCGCTGCCCGACGCCGACGGTCCCGGCGTCCGGCACACGGCAGTGCTGTCGCTCGCCCGTCATCCCTGGCTGGCCGATCATGTGATCGGCGACCGGGTGGTGGTGCCCGCGACGGTCTTCGCCGAACTCGCCGCGCGGGCGGGCGGCTCCCCCGGCCCCGCCCGGCTGGCCGAACTGTCCCTCCACGAACCGCTCGTACTGTCTCCTGAGCATGGCGCGCAGGTGCAGGTGGTGGCCGGGGAAACGGACGGCCTGGGCGGGCGCCCGGTCACCGTCTGGGCGCGCCGGGCCGGGGCGGCGGGGCCGTGGACCCGACACGCCACCGCCACGACCGCTCCCGCCACGACCGCTACTGCCGGGGCTTCGCCCGCCGCCACGCCCGGCCCGTGGCCGCCGGTGGGTGCCGAGCGGCTCACCGTCGACTACGGGCGCCTCGCCGCCCACGGGCACGGTTACGGAGCCGCCTTCCGCGCGGTGACCGCGCTGTGGCGCCGGGACGACGAGGTCTTCGCCGAACTGGCACTGCCGCCCGGGGAGGCGGCTACCGCGGGCTCGTACGCCCTGCACCCGGCGCTGTTCGACGCGGCGCTGCACGCCGCGCTGCTGGCAGAAGGCCCGTGTGAGCCGAAGGCGCCGCTCTCCTGCTCCGGTGTGACGGTGTTCGCACCCGGTGCCTCCGCCGCGCGGGCGGTCGTACGGCGGCTCGGCCCGGACGAGTTCCGGGTCACCCTCACCGACGGGACCGGGCTGCCTCTCGCCGCCGTGGAGTCGGTGGTCACCCGGGCGATCCCGACACAGCCGTCCGCACGGACCTACCGCCTCGGCTGGCGGCCGGTGTCGCCGGACGGTGCGGGGAGCACGGAGCACGAGGTGCTGGACGTGGCCCGGCTGGCCGCCGCCCTGCCCCCGGACGCCGCCGTTCCCGACCGGGTGCGCGGGCTGCTCACCGCCGTGCTGGGGCGGGTACGGGACTGGACGGCCGACGTGCGGCCGGGCCGTCTGCTGGTGCTCACCCACAACGCCACCGGCGACGATCCCGACCTCGCCGAGGCGGCCGTCGCCGGACTCGTGCGCAGCGCCCGGTCCGAGCATCCCGGCCGGATCGTCCTGGTCGACCGGCGGGGCGCCGCGGCCACGGCGGCGGTCCTGGCGGCGGCGCTGCGGTCCGGCGAGCCGGAACTGGCCCTGCGCGACGGTGTCGCGCTGGCGCCCCGGCTGACTCCCGCCGGTCCGCCGGCCGCCGAGCCGGCCGCGCTGGGGCCGGAGGGGACCGTGCTCGTCACCGGTGGCACCGGCGCGCTGGGGGCGAGCCTGGCCCGGTATCTGGTTGCCGAGCGCGGGGTCCGGCATCTGCTGCTGGTCAACCGCGGCGGAAAGGTGCCGGACTGGGCGGGCGAACTGGCCGCCGAGGTGCGGGTGGTGGCCTGCGAGGTGAGTGACCGGGCCGCCGTGGACGCCCTGGTCGCGTCCTGCCGACCGGCGCTCACCGCGGTCTTCCACCTGGCCGGGGTGGTGGACGACGGTGTGGTGGACACCATGACGCCGGAGCGGCTCGCGGCCGTGCTCGCACCGAAGGTGGCCGGCGCCTGGCACCTGCACGAGGCGACGAAGGACCTGGGCCTGTCCGCCTTCGTGCTCTACTCCTCCGCCGCGGGCGTCCTCGGCCGGCCGGGGCAGTCCACCTACGCGGCCGCGAACGGGTTCCTGGACGCGCTCGCCCGGCACCGGACGGCCCACGGCCTGCCCGCGCGGTCGCTGGCCTGGGGACCGTGGGCCACGCAGGACGAGCAGGGCATGGCGGGCCGGGTCGCGCCCGACCGCCTCCGCCAGGGCGGTGTCCTGCCGGTCGGCGAGGCGGAAGGCCTGGCCCTCCTCGACTCGGCGCTGCGGACTCCGGAACCGGTGCTGGTGCCGGTACCGCTGGACCTGCGGGCCGCCGCCGCGGACGCGGCGCCCGTACTCGCCGACCTGCTGCCGCGCAGCCCGGCCGCCGCCGTCGCGCCACCCGCCGAAGGCGCGGGGCAGGCGCCCGGTGCCTGGCGCGAGCGGCTGGCCGCCGTACCGGCACCCGAACGACCGGCTCTGCTGGCGGAGTTGATCCGCGCCGAGATCGCGACGGTGCTGGGTTTCGCGCACCCCTCCGCCCTCCCCGTCGACCGCGGCTTCACGGAACTCGGCTTCGACTCGCTGTCCGCGGTGCGGGTCCGCAACCGGCTCAGCGCGTTCACGCGGGTACGGCTGTCCCCGACCGTCGTACTGGAGCACCCCACGCTGCCCGAGCTGACGGCACACGTCCACGCGGCTCTGGCCGACGGGGAGGCGGTCCCGGAAACCGGGCAGGAGCGGGTGGCCGACCTCCGGGAGGCCGAGGCAGCGCCCCCGGCACGGGTCTCCCACGCCCCCTACCGGTTCAGCCCTCTCTACCACCGTGTCCTGCGCGAACAGGGGCCGCGGGAGGCGATGAGTCTGCGCTTCTTCGCGTCGTACGCCCTGCCGGTCTTCTCGGACGGGGAACGCGCCCGCCACTCGGTGCCGCCACTCCGGCTCGCCCACGGCGACGGCACCCCGCTGGTGTACCTGCCGGACTACATGGCTCCGCACCTGCGGCTGCCCACCACGCTGGCGCGGCGGTTCGACGGTGAGCGCGATCTGTACATCCTGGAGCATCCCGGGTTCGGCACCCGCCGGGCCGTTCCGGACAGTGTGGCCACGCTGGTGCGGGCGCATGCCGACGCCGTGCGCTCGCTGCCCGTCCAGAGGGCACCCGTGCTCGTCGGCTACTGCGCGGGCGGGGCGATCGCCCATGCCGTGGCCCGGCGGCTGGCGCGGGAGGGGCGGCCGCCGGCCGGGGTGGTCCTGATCGACTCCCATGCCGGAGTGCTGCGGCGCGACGACGCGCGCGGGCAGGCCCTGATGGCCGCGGGCGCCGCGCTCAGCACCGATGTCGTCGACGGGCTGGACGACTCCCTGCTGCTCGCTGGGGGCGCGTACGCGCGGGTGCTGGAGGACTGGCGGCCCCGGCCGTCCCCGGTCCCGGCCCTGTTGCTGCGCGGGCGGCCCACCGCCGAGATGCTGCGCAGCGCACCCGACGGGGACTGGCGGCCGTACTGGCCGCTGCCGCACGACGGCGTGGACGTCCCCGGCGACCACTACTCGGTACTCCACCAGGACGCCGACAGCACGGCCGCGGCGATCCGTGCCTGGCTGCCCCGCTGACCGCTCGGGACCACGGACCACCACGAGGAGAGCTCCCGGATGACTTCGGCACCGTGTGCTCCCGCCGGAGCGGGAGACCTTCTGTCCTGGCTCCCCCCGGTGTCTAGGGTGTGAGCCATGGACGCCAGTACAACACCCCTTGCCCCGGCCGACGTTGACCGCGCGGAGCTGCTCGCCGACCCGTACGCCGTGTATGCCCGGCTCCGGGAGGCCGGACCCGTGCACCGGGTCGCCGGAACCGACGGGCTGCCGGCCTGGCTGGTGACGCGGTACGAGGACGTGCGGCAGGCCCTCGCCGACCCCCGGCTCTCGCTCGACAAGGCCCACGCGAAACCCGGGGGCTACCGGGGGCTCGCCCTGCCGCCCGCGCTCGACGCCAACCTGCTGAACATGGACCCGCCGGACCACACCCGCGTCCGGCGCCTGGTGTCCCAGGCGTTCACCCCGCGTCGTATCGCCCTCCTGCGTGAACCCGTCCGGCGGACCGCCGACGCGCTGCTCGACGCCATCGAACCGCTCGGCCGTACCGACCTGATCGCCGGTTACGCCGCGCCGTTGCCCATCGCCGTGATCTGCGAGCTGCTGGGCGTGGCCGAGGAGGACCGGCTGGACTTCCGGTCCTGGACCGACGCGCTTGTCATCCCCGACCCCGCGCGGCCCGAGCGGACGAAGGAGGCGGTGAAGGCACTGCTCGCCTTCTTCGCCAGGCTGCTCGCCGGCAAACGTGCCGAGCCCGCCGACGACCTGCTCTCCGCGATGATCGCCGTACGGGACGAGGAAGACCGGCTCAGCGAGGACGAGTTGATGTCCCTCGCCTTCCTCATCCTGTTCGCCGGATACGAGAACACCGTCCACCTCATCGGCAACGCCACCCTCGCCCTGCTCCGCAACCCCTCCCAACTGGCCGCGCTGCGGGCCGATCCCGCCCGGATCGGCGCGGCCGTCGAGGAACTGGCCCGCTACGACGGCCCCGCCCCGCTCGCCATCCGCCGTTTCCCCAGCGAGGACGTCACCATCGGCGGGGTCACGGTCCCGGCGGGCGAGACCGTGCTGCTGTCCCTGGCGGCGGCCCACCGCGACCCGCGCCGCTTCCCCGAACCCGACCGGCTCGACATCGGCCGCGACGCGACCGGGCACCTGGCCCTCGGCCACGGCATCCACTACTGCCTCGGCGCACCGCTCGCCCGCCTGGAGACCGAGGTGGCTCTCGCCGCGCTGCTGGAACGCCTCCCCGGCCTGGAACTCGACGCCCCCGCCGACGAGCTGCGCTGGCGCCCCTCGATGCGCACCCGCGGCCTGCTCGGACTACCCGTGCGGTACTGAGCGGTTCCGGCGGAAAAAAGGACGCACCTGCGGGCAGCGGTCCGGCAGGGCGTCGCCGGTACGGCTGCGCAGTCGGCCGTACGGCCGCGCAGTCGGCGGTCGAAGAACGCGGCGAGGCAGGCCCGTTCGGCAGTGGTCGCGCGCCGCGACCGGAGTCGCTGTGCTCCTGGACGTACGCGAGGACACCGTCGAAGTCGGCCGCCGCACTGGGGGCCGCCGTACCCGGGGCCGGGGGCGCGTGGCCGGTCCGGCGCCGGGGGACGGCGGCTGTCAGGAAGGCGGTCAGGAGGCAGTGAGGCGCAGGTAGTCGAGGTTGAAGCCGCCGGTCTCGCAGTAGACGGTGACCGTCTGTTCCCCGGCGCGGAGGGCGACGGGTACGGACACCGACTGGTAGCTCCCCCAGCCGCCCGTGGACGGCACGGACGCCGTCGCCAGGGTCGTACCGCTGTCGTCCCGGAGGGACACGGCGTTCGCCGCGGTGGCGGCCGTGCCGTTGGCGACGCGCAGTTCGAGATCGTACGAGCCGGTCCGCGGCACCTCGACGCGGTACGTCAGCCAGTTGCCTGCGGCGGTCCAGCCCACGTTCCTGCCGCCGCTGGCGGCCGGGTTGCTCTCGATGAAGTTGCTGCCGTCGGCGGGCCAGCCGTGCTGGTCCGTATAGCCCTCCGCCTCGATCTTCTCTCCCACGGGTGCCGCATGCGGGCGGACGGTCAGGTGGAGGGTGACCTGGTCGCGTGCCCTGCCGTCGGTGGCGTAGAAGGTCAGGTCCTGCTCACCGGTGGCCGTCGGCCGGATCGTGACCAGGCCGGTCGCCGGATCGAGGGTGACACCGTCGGGCAGTTCGGTCGCGTAGTAGGAGAGCCGGTCGCCGTCCCGGTCGGTGGCCTTCAACTGCACCTGCGTGGTGCCGTACTGGTCGGCGACGACGTCGGCGGCCGGCGCGAGGACCGGGGCGTGGTTGCGGGAGCCCGTGGCGGCCTTGCCCTGCCACCGGTAGGTGGCGAAGGAACCCGCCGGCACCGTCACGACGAACGTCTGGTCGCCGACGACCACCCGGACCCTGCGGTCGGATCCGGCGCCGTTGCCGAGGACGGCCACGTAGCCGCCGTCGCGGGTCCGGTAGACCACGTTGCTGACACCGTCCTGCGCGGCGCTGGACTCCAGGCGTACGTCACCGGGTGAGAGGTACTTCGCGAACTGGCCCAGCTGATAGAGCTCGTCGCGGACCGTGAACTCTTTGGTGCCGGTGTTCACCGTGACCAGCCGGTCGGGCCACTTGGTGGTGGCCGCGACCTCGTCCCAGTCGATGTTGTTGTCCCTCGACGGCGTCCAGTGCAGGGTGCCGCCGTCCTGGTCGGTGGTCTGGGCCCACAGGATGTAGGAACCGGCGTCGAGGCGGAAGTCGTCGAGGACGGTCGAGGGCGACAGGTCGCTCGTCTCCGTGAGCTGGACCGGCTTCCCGGTCTCCTCGTAGGCGTCGCGCATGACGGTCGGGTCGCCCCAGTAGGGGTGGAAGGCGATGGCGTCCGCCGCCTTGCGGACCTGGGCGCCGGTCACCGAGCCGTCCGGGGCGTCCTCGAAGATGCGGTAATAGTTCTTCGTCGCCGTGCTGTTGGGGTCGCGCCAGTCCCAGAAGTTGAAGTCGTGCACGTACAGCTGGGTGGTGCCCAGGTGGGCGGTACGCAGTTCCCGCTTGATCGCCAGGGCCAGCTTCTGCTGCTGGGCGACGCTGATGTCCATGGCCGGGTAGACGACGTCCATGCCCGGCTCGTTCAGCAGGGTCAGCGCGTCGACGCGGATGCCCTGCCGGGCGTACGCCTGGACGAACTTGACGTAGTACCGGGCGAACACCTCGATGCAGTCGTCCCGCAACTTGCCGACCTGGTAGTAGTCCGTGCTGCTCCCGGGCTTGAGGGCGACCTCGCCGAGGAACCGGTTGTTCGTCTTCATCCAGGCGGGCGCGCTCCACGCCGACGCGAAGAACGTGGCGTGGGGGTTGTAGCGCTGGATGAGTTTGATGGTGTCGACGATGTGCAGGTCGAGATCCCGCCGGATGGAGAAGTGCTTCAGGCCGAAGTCCTCGGTGACTCCGGCGGGCAGGTCGTCCTCCGACCAGAACGGGAGGTGCTCGATGAGATCGGGGCTGCCGATCGTCAGCCGGAACCGGTCGAGTCCCGCACCGTGCTCGGGGTCGACAAGGAGCCTGATGGCCTTGGCACGTTCACCGGGGGTGAGCTTCCACAGGTTGGACACGCTCGTCTCGTCCAGGGAGAAGCCGATGCCGGTGTACCGCTGCCGAAGGGCGCTGGGGTCGGCGACCACGGTGGCGTCGACGGGGCCGCCGGTGTCCGTGCCCGTCCTGACGATCGGCAGGGGGCGCCAGGTCTGCGCACCGCCGGTGGAGTAGGTGCCGGTCACGGCCTGGCCGTGCCCGGTGCGGCCGCTCGCGGCCCGGTCGGCCTGCGCGGTCGGGCCCGCGCCGATGAGTGGCAGTGTCATGACAGCTACGGCCGCGATCGTGGTGAGCGTACGTCTCACAGCTGCTCCTGGGCTCTGGTGGGTCGGGGGTGGTGCCGTGCCGAACCAAAGGCGCGTGACCGCTGCGGCAGCAACGGCACACAGAGAACGCCGACTTGAGATCCAAGCAATGTCCCCGATGTTAAGTCAAGGCGTGAAGAAAGGGTTTCGCGGCGGGCGGTGCCGACGCCCGGCCGGTGCCACCGGGTGGTGTGGCCGACTGCCGTCACAGGTAGGGCTGTCGCGGCCGGGCGCCGACGGCCCGTCAGGTCAGGGCCGGTGAGGTGTCGGCCCGGACCAGATGCCGGGCGAAGAAGCGGACCGCGCTGTCGGCCTCGAACCTGGGCAGTTCCTTGTGGCTGCCCGTGTTGGCGTGCAACGTCTTCTCCTTCGAGGCGAAGGCGTCGAACAGCGCGAGTCCGGCCTCACGCGGGATGTGCTCGTCGTCCCACTGGAGCGCGAACTCGATCGGGACGGTGATCCGCCGGGCCGCCTCGGCCAGGGCATCGGGCCAGTGGAGCCCGAAGACCGCGGCGGTGATCCTGGCGTCGGCCGCCGTCAGCGGAACCCCGATCGCGGTGCCCATGTTCAGGCCGTAGTAGCCGACCGGTCCCCCGGCACCGATCTCCGGAAGCTCCTGGAGGGCGTCGAGGGTCGCCTGCCACTCCGGTACGGCGCGTGCTGCCAGGTGGGCGTTGTAGCGGACGACGACGGGACCTTCCGGTTCGCCCGCCGCCCGCGCCCGGTACAGCTCGGCGATCTCCCGCTCGTCGTACGCGGTTCGCGGCCGGTCGCCGTGACCGGGCGCGTCGACACAGGCGACGTGGAAGCCGCAGCCGGTCACGAGGAGACGGGCCCGGCCCGTCATCGCCGGCCACCTCTTGTGGGTGCCGCCGCCGTGGCCCATCAGCACGAGGGGGGCGCGGTCGGGACCGGACTCACGGCCGGCCCCCGAGCCGGATACGGACTCCGGTGACCAGAGCACGCCGGGGATCCCGCCCAGGGTGAAGTCGCGTTCGACGACGCCGTCCGACGTGGTCTCCGCGGTGAAACACAGGGACTGCATGGGTTGTTGCCTTTCGGGATGGCCTTCTCGTACAGGCGCTCCCGGCGACACCTACGTCAGTCGCCCGACCGTGACGGGGAGAGGGAGCACCCACTCTGCTACAGCGTTCATGGGTCTCACCTCCTCACACGGCATCACGGCCCGACGGACGTTACGCACCCGAGCCCGACCCGTCCACCGCATTTACGGCCCGCACGACGCCGTCCGCGCGCGTGTCGATGCGTCCAAGCGCCCTGGATCTCTGTCCATGGACGGAGCCGCCGTCGGCGGTGAAGGTCGGTCCATGGGCGAAATCCGGGTCATCGGGGTCGGCGACGGGGCTGCGCTGCCGGACGGCCGCGGGACGGAGCCGCGGCGGATGCCGATCGGGCTGGTCGCCTTGGCCCTCGGCGGCTTCGGCATCGGGCTGACCGAGTTCCTGATCGCCGGTCTGCTGCCCCAGGTGGCCTCGGGTTTCTCGGTGTCCGAGGCGACCGCGGGCTGGCTGATCTCCGGGTACGCGCTGAGCGTCGCCGTCGGCGCGATCGCCCTCACCGCGGCGACGACACGGTTGCCGCGCAAGCACGTCCTGGTCGGGCTGATGGCCTTGTTCGTCGTCGGAAACTTCCTGTCCGCGATCGCGCCCACCTACTCCGTGCTGCTGCTCGGGCGGATCGTCGCCGCCCTGTGCCACGGTTCGTTCTTCGGTATCGGCTCGCTCGTCGCGCGTGGCCTGGTCACGCCGGAACGGAAGTCCCGTGCGGTGGCGGTCATGTTCGCCGGGCTGACGCTCGCGAACGTGCTCGGTGTGCCGTTCGGCGCGCTGGTGGGCGAGCGTTGGGGATGGCGGGCGGCCTTCTGGGCGGTCACCGCGATCGGTGTACTGGCACTGGCCGGCATCATCGCCCTCGTACCCGGCGGGGCGGGGGCGTCGACCGGCGCCGGGGCGTCGACCGGCCTGCGGGACCAGTTCCGGGCGTTGTGCTCCTGGCAGGTGTGGCTGACGCTGACCGCCACCGCGCTCGGCTACGGCGGGATGTTCGGTGCGTTCAGCTACATCGCGTACACCTTCACCGAGGTCAGCGGCTTCTCCGCGGCGGCTGTCGCCTGGTTGCTGATGCTGTACGGCGCCGGCCTGGTCGCAGGGAACCTGATCGGCGGGCGAGCGGCGGACCGGGACCGCGATCGCGCCCTGGTGCTGGCACTGCTGGGACTGACCGTCACTCTGACCCTGTTCGGTCTGCTGGCCGGCAGTGCCGTGGCATCGGTGATGCTGGTGTTCCTGATGGGGGTGGCCGGGTTCGCCGCCGTCCCCGGCATGATCACCCGGGTGACCGACGCGGCCCACGGATCGGCACTGGCCGCGAGCGCCAACGTCTCCGCGTCCAACGTCGGCAACGCCCTGGGCGCCTGGCTCGGCGGCCTGGCCATCACCGCGGGCCTCGGCTACCGGGCGCCGCTCTACACCGGCGCCGCGCTCACCCTGGCCTCCGTGGTCGTCATGCTGGTGGCCGCACGCCGGGCGACGTGATGCCGAACATCCCGGTCGCCGAGGGGGATCTGTCAGGCGCCCAGACGGTTGATGTCCTTGCTGTACAGCACCCGGTTCTCGGTCACGCCCGGGCGGGTCAGCGCCAGCATGGCGTGGGCGAGGTGTTCGGTGGTCGTCGTGTGGGCGGGCACCAGGCGGTGCAGCAGCGGGTAGAGCCAGGAGGTGAGGGAGTACATGACGCGGTAGACGCGGGTCCGGGAGACCGCTCCGTGGCGGGGCTGGATATAGCCGGGGCGGAACATGTACGCGTTCATCGGCATGGCCAGCAGGGCGTTCTCGGTGCGCCCCTTCACCCGCGCCCACATGGTGCGGCCCTGTTCGGTGCTGTCGGTGCCCTCACCGGAGACATAAGTGAAGGTCGGTCCGGGACTGGCGGCGACCAGCGCGCGGGCGGCGGCGAGGGTGAAGTCGTAGGTGACGCGGGTGTATTCGGCCTCGCTCATCCCCGTGGAGGAGACACCGAGGCAGTAGAAGCAGGCGTCCAGGCCGGTCAGCCGGTCACTGATGGCGGACAGGTCGGTGAAGTCGTCATGGATGACTTCCGTCAGCTTGGGGTGGGTGACGCCGAGCGGGCGGCGGACCACCACCCGGACGCTGTCGACCGTGGGGTCGAGGAGGCAGGCGCGCAGGACGCCTTGTCCGACCATGCCGGACGCGCCGAAGACGACGACGTTCACAAAGGGCTCCATCACTGGGAGGCGGGGTCCGGCACGGGACCGGACCTCCACCAGGCGGGTGCACAGGCCATGGCCGAGGCGACCAGTTCGTCCTTGGTGACGGACGGGTTGTCGAGCCAGGCCCTGACGGCCCCGGCGAAACCGTGGGCCATGAACTGCGCGATCATCTGACGGCCGGCACCGGGGGGACCATGCTGCTCGGTGCGGGCCAGGAATGCCAGGGCGTACGCGCCGCAGTGCCGTACGAATGCCTCGTACACACCGCTGTCCGCCGGATCGGCGAGGGAGTTCCGGTAGACGCCGATGAACCGTTCGGCGTGGTCGGCGATGCCGGCCGCGGCCAGGCGGAACAGCTCGGGAGCGGAATATCCGCCCTCGGCACACAGCTCGTCGTCCCTGCGCCGGCCGCGCTCCAGGTCGTCGTACAGCACCTGGATGAGCGGGTCCAGCGGGGTGCTGTAGCGGTTGTAGAAGGTCGCCCGGCTGACACCGGCCCGGTCCGCGAGCTCGGCGACGGTGATCTGAGAGACGGGACGCTCCGAGGCCAGCTCCACGACGGCCTGCTCGAAGGCGCGGACCGTTCGGGTCACGCGCGGATCGATCCGGTCGTTCAGAGCACTGCCCTCCTGTACACACTCCTGTACCCAGCCGTTGCGCGGCCACATCTACGATGCTTTTATACATCTGTCAAACAGACAGGCGCAAGAAAGTCCCGAGGAGCTCCGCATGGCCGCCCATACCTCCGTCTCACCTCAGGAAGCCGCCGACCGGCTGGCCATCCGTGAGCTGATCGACGCCTACGCCCACTGCGCGGACCGGCGCGACGCAAAGGGCCAGATGAGCCTGTTCACCGAGGACACCCGTTTTCTGGTGTTCATGGACGCCACGGCGGCGGAGCCGACGCAGGAACTGCACGGCCGCGCCTCCCTCGCCCCCGTGTTCGACAACCTCAACTCGTATCGGACGACGACGCACTTCAACGGCCAGAGCACCGTCTCCCTCGACGGGGACCGCGCAACCGGCGAGAGCTACTGCCTGGCCCACCATCTCTCGGTCGGGGACGACGGCGGGCGCACGCTGATGATCGCGTCCATCCGCTATCTCGACGAGTTCACCAGGCAGGACGGCGAATGGCTGTTCGCCGAGCGCCGCCTGATGGTCGACTGGACGGAGACGCGCCCCTCGACACCGTGACCGGCGGGCGCTGCGGCGAAGGAAAGGCCGCCGCTGCACGCCGCTCCGGTACGGGGTGAGACGGTCACAGCGGGTCGGTCCAGCGCGCGTCCGAGCGGGTCAGGGCGAACGCGTCGAGCGCGCTGCCCGCGAGGAGCACGGTGGCCAGCAGCAGGGGCAGGGCGGGGGTGCCGTCACGGACGGCGAAGGCTCCGATCAGGGCACCGGCGAACATCGCCAGCACCGAGAGGGCGCGCCGGCCGGTCTTGCCCCCGCCGCCTCCGGCGGCCTTGCTGTCGGAGGCCATGCCGGTGATGGTCAGGGTCAGCACGGTCGTGGTGAGGTCCGGCACGGCGAGCGCGCGGGCGGTCGCGTTCTGGACGCCCATGGCGAGGCCGAGGAGCGCGATCAGCGAGTACCGGGTCCCGGCGGTGTCCAGGGGGGCGCCGTACCGGGCGACGACGTAGGCCGCCAGGAACAGGACCGTCTCCAGGACGAGCGCCAGGCGCAGGACGCGGCCGCGGTGCGCGCGGGCCCGGTGCGCGATCCGGCCGCCCAGCAGGGCGCCCACGCCGAAGGCGGCCAGCGCGGCCAGCGAGGCGGCCAGGGAGAACCCCGCGGCGCCCGCGATCGAGAAGCCGGCGAAGACCACGTTGCCGGTCATGTTGGCGACGAAGACATGGCCGAGCACCAGGTAGCTGAAGGAGTCCACGAGGCCGGTCACCACGGTGAGGGCGAGCATCAGCGGGGGCAGAGGGCCATGGCGGTCCGCCGGGTCGGGCAGCACGGTCGCCCGTGCGTCGCGGACTACGGGCCGGACGGCATCCATGATCGACATGGCGGTCCCTTCGGGACTGGAACGAAACCGCACCTCGCGTGGTGCGTCCTCTCCACCCTCCGGCCATCCCGGTCGCCCTGTCCAACATATGGATCCGGGCGCAGCGATCGGTCATGCCGATCGATCGCCCCCGTGGTGTTCGAGGACGTCGAGAAACGCCTCGGCGGCCGGAGCCAGCCGGGTGCCGTCGTACGCCACGCAGATGTGGTGCACGGCCTCCTCGTCCGTCAGACGCAGCATCCGCGCGCCCCGGGGCAGCTCGTCGGCGTCGTCGAGGCCCAGTACGGAGCCGGGGCCGACGACGGTGGACCGGGGTACGACGGTGACGCCCACCCCGCGTGCGGCCAGCCGGATCATGTCGTGGATCTGGCCCACCTCGAAGTGCTGGCCCGCCTCCGCTCCCGCGCGGGCGAAGGCCGCCTCGACCTGGCGGCGCAGACCGCTGCCCCGTGTGAACTGGATCAGCGGGTGGCTGTCGGGCAGCTCGGCGAGATCGATGGCCTCCCGGTCCGCGAGAGCGTGGTCGCGCGGTACGACGGCGACCAGCGGGGCGCTGCCCAGCGTCCGGTGGTCCAGCCCCTCCGGCACCTGCCGGGCGGAGAGTCCGACCACCCCGACATCGAGGGTGCCGGCGAGGACCGCGGCGGCCATCCGGGAGCTGGGATCGTTGGAGACGCGCAGGTCGACGCCGGGATAGCGGGCGCGGTAGTCGGCCAGCACCTCCACCATGTCGAAGGGCACGGCCATCGTCTGCACCAGGCCCAGCCGGAGCCGGCCGCGGCGCAGGCCCGCCAGCGCGTCGAGGGCGGCCTGGGCGTTGTCGACGTCGGCGAGGATGCGCCGGGCACGCGGCTCCAGCAGCTCACCGGCGGCGGTCAGCCGGACCGAGCGGCTCGTACGGCTGAACAGCGGGGCTCCGACGTCCTTCTCCAGCCGGGCGATCTGCTGGCTCAGCGCCGACTGCGCGACATAACAACGTGCGGCAGCCTGGGTGAAGTTGTGGGTCTCGGCGACCGCCAGGAAGTACCTCAGATGCCGCAGCTCCATGGACATCAATCTCTCTCGCCGATCGATTCCGGTCAATTCATGCGCCAGACCGATGTCGATCAGTAGGCGCACGGCACCTCCGCCGTGAGAACTCCCGCGGAGCACGGCCAACTCGACGGCGTTCGACGGATGATCTTCGGCTCTGCTTCTGAGAGGCTTACGCCGTTCCGGTCCGGCGGCGGTGTGGGCGGGCCGGGGCGCCCGGGACCCAACCCTCGCGGAGCGGTGACATGGCAGTGACCACGAAACCCGGCCCCGGCAGCGGTTCCTCCGGGTCGGAGTCGTCCTGGGCGCCCCTGGCCCTCCCGGTGTTCCGGGCCCTGTGGATCGCGCAGTTCGTGTCGAACGTCGGCACGTGGATGCAGACCGTCGGCGCCCAGTGGCTGCTCCTCGGCCACGGGGCCACCCTGGTCACCCTCGTCCAGACCGCCTCCAGCCTGCCCGTCGTCCTGCTGGCACTGCCCTCCGGGGTGCTCGCCGACCGCTTCGACCGGCGCCGGCTGCTGGTGGTCGCCCAGCTGGCCATGTGCGCGGTGGCCACGGTCCTCGCCGTCCTGGCCTTCGCCGGCACGCTCTCCCCCGGACCGCTGCTCGCCCTGACGTTCCTGCTCGGCTGCGGCACCGCCCTGATGGGCCCGGCCTGGCAGGCGATCCAGCCGGAACTGGTCCCGCGCAGCCAGCTGGCGGAGGCGTCCGCGCTGGGCGCGGTGAACATGAACCTGGCCCGGGCCATCGGACCGGCGATCGGCGGTGTCCTGGTCGCGGCGGCGGGCGCGGGCTGGACCTTCGCCTTCAACGCGGTCTCGTTCCTGGGCATCGTGATCGTCCTGCTGCTGTGGAAACGCCAGCCGACCCCGCGCGTCCCGGAGGCCGAACGCGAACGGTTCCTCACCGCCCTGTACGCCGCCCGCCGCTATGTGCGCAACGCGCCCGGCGTCCGGCGCGTCCTGCTGCGCACCGCCCTGTTCATCCCCGGCGCGGCCGCCGTGTGGTCCCTGCTGCCGCTGGTCGCCGGCCACTCGCTCGGCCTGGGCTCCGGCGGATACGGCCTGCTCCTGGCCGCCGTCGGCGTCGGCGCGGTCAGCGGCGCCTTCCTGCTGCCCCGGATGCGCAAGGTGCTCGGCGCCAACGGCACGCTCGCCGCCGGAGCCGCCGCCTTCGCCGTGGTGCTGGCCGTCCTGGCCACTGTCCACGTCACCTGGGTCGTCGCGCTCGCCCTGTTGCCCGCCGGGCTGGCCTGGATCGGGGTCCTGTCCACCCTCAGCGCCGCGACCCAGACCCGGCTGCCCGGCTGGGTACGGGCCCGTGGCCTGGCCGTCTACCTGCTGGTCTTCCAGGGCGGGCAGGCGCTGGCCGCACCGCTGTGGGGCGCGCTCGCCCAGTGGCTCGGGCTGACCACCGCCCTGCTGATCGCGGCGGCCCTGCTGCTGCTCACCGCGGCGAGCGTCCGGCTCTGGCCGCTGTACGACGCCGCCCGCATCGACCCGACCCTGTCCGACCACTGGCCCGTCCCGCCCCTGGTCTACGAGCCCGGCCCGGCCGACGGCCCGGTCCTCGTCTCCGTCGTCTACCACGTCGCCCCCGCCGACCGCGCCGCCTTCACCACCGCCATGCGGCAGGTGGCCCACTCCCGGCGCCGCACCGGGGCACTCACCTGGGGCCTCTACGAGGACGGCAACGCGCCCGGCCGCTTCATCGAGAACTACCTCATCGGCTCCTGGGCGGAGCATCTCGCCCAGCACCACACCCGGCTGACCGAGACCGACCACCGCTTCGAGGCGGCCTCCCGGGCCCTGCTGCTGCCCGGTACCGAGCCGGAGGTCACGCACGCCTTCGACGCCACCGCCACCGTGCGGGACACAGTGACCTGAGCGCGCGCAGACGGCAGTACCGGACACCGTGGCCGAAGATCATTGCGCGTACGCTCGTGCGCATGGTTCAGCATCGATTGATCGACGTGAACGGGATCCGGCTGCACATCGCAGAGGAGGGTTCCGGCCCGCTGGTCGTGCTGCTGCACGGCTTCCCCGAGTCATGGCACTCCTGGCAGCACCAGTTCGGCCCGCTGGCCGCGGCCGGCTTCCATGTGGTCGCCCCCGACCAGCGGGGCTACGGCAGCAGCGACCACCCCGAGGATGTCGACGCGTACAGCATCTTCCACCTGGTCGGCGATGTCGTCGGGCTGATCCGGGAGTTGGGCGAGGAGAAGGCGTTCGTCGTCGGGCACGACTGGGGCGCGCCGGTGGCCTGGCACACCGCGCTGTTCCGGCCCGACCTGGTGCGCGGGGTGGCCGGGCTGAGCGTGCCGCCGCCGTTCCGGGGGACGAGGCCGCCACTCCGGGCCATGGACGAGATGTTCGGTGGCCGCTTCTACTGGAACTACTTCAACCTGCCGGGTGTCGCCGACGCCGAGTTCGCCCGCGACACCCGTACCACGCTGCGGAAGTTCTTCCACATGGCCTCCGGTGACAGCGGTTCGGTCGGACAGCCCCTGGTCGACCCCGAGCGCGGCTGGCTCGCCGACATGCCGGATCCCGAGCGGCTGCCGAAGTGGTTCACCGAGGAGGACCTGGACGCCCTCACCGAGAGCTTCTCGCAGGGCTTCACCGGGGCGCTCAACTGGTACCGCAACCTCGATCGCAACTGGGAACTGACCGCTCCCTGGCAGGGTGCCCGCGTCACTCCGCCCGCGCTGTACGTCTACGGCGACCGTGACGTGGTCCCGGCGTTCCCCGGCACGCCCGAACTGATCGAGCGGCTGCCCGTCCTGATGCCCAACCTGGTGCGCGAGCCCCTCAAGCTGGCGGGCTGCGGCCACTGGACCCAGCAGGAGCGTCCGGACGAGGTGAACGCGGCGCTCGTCGACTTCCTCAAGTCCCTTTCCTGAGCACTCTTCCGCGGTCGGGCTCCGCGGTCCGCGCCTGCCTCTACGATCTTCTCGTGAGCGCGTGGAATCAGAGCCTGACCGCGGCCGGGATCCGGGATGCGGAGCTGCGGCGGGACTACAGCACCCAACGGCGTACGGTCCGGCGGTATCGCCGGAGCGCCTATCTGGCCTGCCGGATGCTGCTGCCGCCCGCGGTGCAGCCCCATGTGGTGGCCGCGACGGCCGTGATGCACCACGGGGACGACCTGCTGGACAGCGGTCCCGAGGCGGGGCGTGCGCAGGCGTGGGCCGACTGGGAGCGGCGGGTGCGTGCGGGGCTGGAGACGGGGAGCAGTGCCGATCCCCTGGTCCGCACCCTCCTGCACACGGTCACCGTGTACCCCCGGCACCGGGAGCTCGTGGAGGCCTATCTGGCCACCGCCACCGCCGAGTTGGAGTTCGCCGGTTTCGCGACCGAGGCCGACTACCAGGACTATCTCGACGCCTACTCGATGCCGGCCTTCCTGCTGATAGGCGCGCTGCTGGGCCCCGAGACCGATCCCGGCGGACGGTTCCTGGCCGGCTGCCGCAAGCTCATCGACGGCAGCCAGCGGCTGGACTTCGTCAACGACCTCGCCGAGGACCTGCGGGAGGGCCGGCCGGGCATCCCCGCGGAGACCCTGAAGCGTTTCTCCGTCACGGCGGAGGACCTCGCGGCGGGACAGGCCTCGCCCGGCCTGCGCTCGCTCGTGGCACACGAGGTCGAGACCGCCCGGGCCGACCTGCGGTCGGCCCGGGACCTGCTCGAACTGATCCCGGCCGCCCACCGCCCGCTGGTGGGCACACTGATCGAGATCGAACTGCTCACCGCCGACGCTGTGCTCGCGCCCGGCACGGACGTCCTGCGCGGCTCGGCGTCGCCGTCCACGGCGGGCACCCTCAAGCTGGTGCTCGGTGCCCGCCGCAGGGCGGTGCGTGCTCAGCGGTAGCAGCTGGTGACGCCCGGGTGCCAGCGGCAGGCGATCCCGGCGAAGCCGCCGTCGGCGACGACGTCGACGCTCAGGTCGTCACCGCCGCGCAGGACCTGGCTCTCCTGGACGAGGCCTTGGGCGCCGTCCCGGATCGTCTGCACCAGCCACCGTCCGCGGCCGACGGTCAGGGGGACCGTGGCGGTGTGGGCGGCGCCTGCGTACACCCCGCCCAGGAACCAGCGGTTCCCGCTGCGGCGGGCGAGGACGGCTTCCCGGCCGGGGCTGCCGGCCAGCAGGCGGGTGTCGTCCCAGGCCGCGGGCAGCTGGTCGAGGAAGTCCCGGGCGAGCGGCCGGGCGTCGTACGACTCGGGGGTGCCCGCGAGCATCTGGAGGCCGGACTCGTAGGCGACGGTGAGTCCGGTCTCGGCCGCGTCGGAATTCGGGCGCTGGCCGACGCGCTGGAAGCCGCCGGGAGTGAAGTCCATGGAGCCGATGACGTTGCGGGTGAAGGGCAGGGTGGTGAGGTGGGCGGCGGTGTTGGTGCGCTTCTCCTCGCCGCCGACGGACTCCATGCTCATCACCTGGGGCCAGGTGCGCTGGATGCCCTTGGGGAGGGTGGCGCCGTGGAAGTCGACCAGGAGGTGGTGGGCGGCGGTCTCCGGGAGGATGGCGTCGTACCACCGGAGCATGGACTGGGCCTCGGAGTTCATGAAGTCGATCTTGACGCCCTTGACGCCCCAGCGTTCCAGGGTGGGCAGCCACTGGGCGCGTTCCTCGGCGGTGTCGAGGTCGCGCTGGTGGATCCAGACGACGATCCCGACGCCCTTGGCGCGCGCGTAGTCGACGAGTTCCGGCATCCAGCTGTCCGTCTGCCAGTCCGGGTCGGTGGTGTCCCACTCGTCGGTCTTGAAGTACCAGCCGGCGTCGACGGCCTCGTAGGGCCAGTGCCGGGCGGCCGCGTAGTCGACGTACGCCTTCTGCGCGGCGAGGCTCTGGCCTGCCGTGCGGCCGCCGGCGAGCCAGGTCCACAGCACGGTGCCCGGATGGATCCATGACGGGTCGGCGACCTTGGACGCGGGAGCGAGGTCGTCGGTGAAGGTGGACCGGGTGACGGTCGCGAGGTCGCCGGTGATCATGGCCCGCCAGGGGGTGGCGAGCGGCCCGTCGGCGTGGACCTGGGTGTCGGCGAGCTTGATGCGGTAGGT
This sequence comes from Streptomyces sp. NPDC058683, assembly GCF_042716195.1. Lineage (NCBI taxonomy): Bacteria > Bacillati > Actinomycetota > Actinomycetes > Kitasatosporales > Streptomycetaceae > Streptomyces > Streptomyces sp. NPDC058683. The sequence continues at coordinate 3,301 of NZ_JBHXSK010000009.1, read as the reverse complement.
GCCGGTGCCCTGGGTGTGGGCGAGCCGGGCGCCGGAGTAGGTGCCGGTGAGGTCGGACTCGGCGAGCAGGGCGTAGCCGCCGGGGGTGGCGAAGAGGGCCTGGTCCGAGTACTCGGCGGTGGGGGCGGTCGCCGCGGTGTACTGGTTGAACTGGCCCTCGTTGTCGACCCGGTAGGTGCTGAGCCAGGCTCCCGCGTCGGCCGGCAGGTCGAACGCGGAGGTCTCGCCGAGCACGTCGCCGGATCCGGCGGGCAGGACGTACCGGTAGGCGATGCCGTCGGCGGAGGCGCGGACGACCAGGTCGAGGCGGGCACCGGCAGCGGTGGCGAAGGACAGCCGGGTCTCGTTCATGCGCACCCTGCGGTCCAGCCGTTTCCCGGACTTCGCCCGGTAGTGCTCCTCGACCGTCCGGTCCTTGCGGTGCAGGAAGCGCAACCCCTGGGAGAGGTCGGCCTGTTGGGTGACGATGCCGACGGGCGACGGTTCGATCACCGTACGGCCGGCACGGGAGACGGTGAGGCTGAGGGTGCCGGTGGTGGTGTCGAGGTCGATGCGGGCCCGGGGTGCGTGGGCCGTCTCGGAGACGGTCCAGGTGTGCGCCCGCTGCTCGGCCCGGGCGGGCGCGGTGGTCAGGAGGGTGGCCGCCAGTCCGGCGCAGAGCGCGGCGACCACGGTTCTCGGGAGCGGAACAGCCATGAGAAGCCTGTCTTCCGGTCGGTGGTTACGGCAGTCCCCAGGCCGCGCCCGGTTCGCTGACGGCGACGGGCGCGATGACGAGGTCGGGGCGGGAGCCGGAGTGCACGAGCACCTCGCGGCCGCGCGGCAGGTCGATGGCGAGGGTGCCGTCGCCGAGGTCGTGGGTGCGGGCCGGGGTACCGTCGTCGAGCAGGACGGTGAGCGGGCCGGTCAGGCCGTGCCGGAGCTTGAGGGGCTCACCGGCCAGGCTCCGGATACGGATGAACCGGGTGGTCCCGGCCTTGCGGACGGCGCTGACCAGGAACGCGCCCTGGGTGCGGAAGTCGTGCAGGGTGAGGTCGGCCCAGGCGGTCGGTACGGCCGGGAAGACCCGGACGATCCCGCCCCAGCTCTGGCAGAACATGTCGTGCAGGGACTGCGAGGCGGACAGCGGGGTCTCGATGACCGGACCGGCCTCGGTGTAGTGGGTGTTGGCCCGGCACGGGTAGCGGGTCGTGGGGTCGAAGAACTTCCGCAGGTAGCCGATGGCGGTGTCGCCGTCGCCGGTCATCGCGTACATGGAGGCGGCTCCGGTGTAGCTGTAACCGCGGTGGGCGCCGGTCAGCGCGTGCCAGCGGACCACGGACTTCGTGATCAGGTCGCGGTTCTCCGGCTGGTCCCAGTTGACCAGGTACAGCGGGTACACCATGAGCATGTGCGAGTAGTGCCGGTGGGACTGGGCGTACGGGGTGTCGGCGCCGATCATGAAGCCGTTGTCGTCGACGGGGTACGGGGTGAGCCGGGCCAGCACCTCCTGCCAGCGGGGCTTCGACTCGTCGTCGATGCCGAGCAGTTCGGCCGATTCGAGGAGGGTCTGGCAGCCCCAGCGGATCAGCGCCAGGTCGTAGTTGGTGTCCTGCGGCGGGACGACCGGGTACTCGGGTGAGAGCGTGCTGGGGAGGTGCAGTTTGCCGTCACTGCCCGGGGTGAGGAAGTGCAGGTAGTAGTTGATGGCGCGGCGCAGCACCGGGTAGACGGTGTCGCGCAGCAGGGACCTGTCCATGGAGTGCCGGTAGGACAGCCACACGTTGTGCAGAGCCCAGGTGAGGTCGCCGGTCTCGGCGCCGGTGCCGGGCCGGCCCACCTCGCGGTCGGCGAACATGTCGGAGCTGCGGCCGATGCCGGAACTGTCCGAGCGGTAGCCGGCGGGCACGTTGGCGATGAGCTGTTCCTGGTTCTGGCGCAGGGTGGTGGCGAGGGCGTCCAGTTCCGGGTGGTTGAAGGCGTGGATCAGCCAGTACTCGAGCTGGACGTTGAGGTTCCACCAGACCGCCGGCCAGGGGGTGGGCTCCAGCCAGGGGCCCGGGGTGGCCATGACCGGGCCGTCCGCGCGGCTGGCGCAGGCCACCTTGTAGAGCTGGATCCAGTGGAAACTCTGCAGCCGCTGGTCGGGGAACGACACGAAGCTCTTCCGGTAGAAGGCGTGCCACCAGCGGATGTGCCGTCGTCTGAGGGTGCCGTAGGACACCGCGCGGCGCAGGTTGCGGCGCGAGTCGGCCTCGGCGGCGGTGTCCGAGGGGAAGCTGTGGCCGACGCTCAGCAGGAGTTCGTCGCCGGTACGGCGGTAGGAGGTGGCCGTCTGGCCGCCGCCGGTGAGAGGTTGGAGGACCTGCTCGGTGCCGTCGGCCGAGGTCCGTTCGGTCCAGGGCGGGTTGGCGGTGTACCCGGCGGGTGGTGACTCCTGGATCTTCCGCGGGCTGATGGCCTCCTCCGGGTGAAAGGTCCAGGTGACCTCTTCACCGCCGTGGGCCGTGGCGCGGACGGCGAGGACCTCGTCATGGATGAGGGCGGCAAGGGTGAGGGTGCCGGCGGTTGTGGTGACGGTGCCGGTGAGTTCGGCGTTCCACAGGCTCAGCCGCCAGTCGACGGCGGTGACGGTGCCGGCCGGTTCGAGCGTGAGGTGCCCGACCGGGAGGCGGGCGGTGCCCCAGCCGCTGCCGAACTCGGGCCGGTGGTCCTGGACCCGGCCGTGCTGGACGGTGAAGCGGATCTGCTGGGCGCCCGGCTCCTGGTAGATCATGCTGCCGAGCAGCCCGTCGCCGAGGAACGGCCCCTCGTACCAGAGGGTGGGCAGTCTGCTCCACAGCAGGTCCTGGCCGCGCAGGAACCGGTCCCAGGCGCCGTCGGCGGTCATGGTGTCGCGGAGTTTCCAGGGGCGCCCGCGGGCGCCCGCCGCCACGGGGGGCTGTTGTTCGGCATGGGCGGTTCCGGGCAGGGCCGCGGCTGCCGCGCCGCCAAGGGCGGTGCCGAGTACGGCTCTGCGGGGCACCGGTGAACGTTGCTCCGGCTGCGAGGTCATCGTCGTCCTCCAGACCTGACGGATCCTCGATACATCGGGTGTATCGCGGAACCTAGCAGCCCGCGTGGACCTGTCAACTGCCTCGGCAGGTCAAGCTCGTTCGCCACTCCGGGCGGTGAGCTTTGCGTTCACATCGACAACCCCGACTCAGGTTCTTGACTCATCCGATGAATTGACTTGTTCTGGCGCAGCCGAACGCGCGTGCCGGTCATCTCGGAGGGCGGCGGTGGCCGGCCTGAACGCCGTCGGCCGCGACCCGTTCACCGG
>NZ_JBHXSK010000008.1:0-255844 GCF_042716195.1 Streptomyces sp. NPDC058683 | reverse complement strand
GCCGATGGTACTGCAGGGGGGACCCTGTGGGAGAGTAGGACACCGCCGAACAATCATTCAAAGGGCTGGACCCGGAACTTCCGTTCCGGGTCCAGCCCTTTTTTGGTATGCGTAACGCAAAGTTCACGTTGCGCGCCGAGCATCCCAGCATGGGTACTGCTGCAATGCTCAGGGCCGCCGGCGTCGGAGTCGGTGACGAGGTCATCGTGCCTGCCTTCGGGAACGCGGAAGTCGCCGAGGCTGTGACACTCGCCGGTGCGCTTCCGGTGTTCGCCGACATAGATCCGGTGACCTACTGCCTCGACGCCTCGGCGGTGGAGGCGGCGGTAACTGCCCGGTCCGCGGCCGTGGTTGTCGTACACCGCTTCGGACGGTGGGCCGGCATCCGGGAGTTGCATGCGCTGGGGCAGCGGCACGGGCTGCTGGTGCTGGAGCAGGGCGAGTCCGAGGTGCCGTACGACGAGGTCGCTCAGCGGCGGCAGCGGGCCGCCTACCTCGATGCGAAGCTGCGCGGGGTGCGGACGCCGGACGGTGGCGACGGGCACACCTACCAGCAGTACGTCGTGCGGGTGCCGGGGAACGGCCGGCCGGACCGGGACGCCTTCGCGCGGGCCCTGCGGGGCAAGGGAGTCGACTGCCGGGTGCCGGTGAAGACGCCCGTGCACCGGCTGCCGGAATTCCGGCGCTGTGTCTCGCTGCCGGAGACCGAGCTGGCCGCCGACGTGACGCTGGCGCTGCCCGTGGACGCCTCGCTGACGAAGCGGGAGATGCAGCGGATCGTCTCCGCCTGCAATGCCCTCGGCGGACTGCTGCAGCCCGCCTTCTGAACGAGTTTGGGAACTCGGGTCCGTTCAGGGTATGATCTATTCCGTTGCCGCGGGGGAAACCCCGAAAAGGCAACTGGCCCCTATAGCTCAGTCGGCAGAGCGTCTCCATGGTAAGGAGAAGGTCAACGGTTCGATTCCGTTTGGGGGCTCCGACAGGAAAAGTCCCGCCCGAAAGGGCGGGACTTTTTTGCGTCCTCTTCCGTCCCCGCCCTCAGTCCTTCTGAAGGCCGGGGACTCGCATCGCCAGAATCGCCATGTCGTCCGACGGAGCGTCCGACGCGAAGCGCTCCACCGCGCGCATGATGCGTGCGGCGACCGCGCCCGCCGTCAGACCCGTGCAGGTCGTGAGGACGTCGGCGAGGCCGTCGTCGCCGAGCATGCGGGCGCCCTCCCGGCGTTCCGTCACGCCGTCGGTGACGCACAGGAGGACATCACCCGGGTCGAGGGTGATCGTCTGCTCGTAGAGCTCCAGGTCCTCGATGACACCGAGGAGCGGCTGGGGTTCGGCGGCGGCCTCCACCGTGCCGTCCTGGCGCAGGCGCAACGGCAGCGGATGGCCGGCGCACACCACCTTCATCTCCGCGCTGCCGTCCTCCTGCGGGCGCATCTCGCCGTACAGGAGGGTCAGGAAGCGGCTGCGGGCGCCCTCGTCCAGGATGGCCGAGTTGAGGCGCTCCAGGACCGCCGGGCCGCTGAGGCCCTCCCGGGCCAGCAGGCGCAGCGCGTGCCGCGCCAGGCCCGTCACGGCGGCCGCGTTGGGGCCCGTACCGCAGACGTCGCCGATGGCGAAGCCGTACGTGCCGTCGGAGATGGGGAAGACGTCGTAGAAGTCGCCGCCGACCTCGTTGCCCTCGCCGGCCGCGCGGTAGATGACCTCGACCTCGACGCCCTCGATGTGCGGGGTGCCCGGGGGCAGGAGGCTGCGCTGGAGGGCCTGGCTGATGGCCGTGCGCTCCGAGTACAGGCGGGCGTTGTCCAGGGCCAGGGCGGCCCGGCGGGACAGGTCCTCGGCCAGTTCCAGGATTTCCTGGCGGAAGTGTTCGTCGGTGGGCTTGCCCAGGGTGAGCATGCCGATGACGCGGTTGCGGGCGACCAGGGGGAGGACCACGGTCTCGCCGCCCACGGCGGATGCCGTGGCGAGCGTCGGGCCGATGGCGGAGGAGATCTGGCGGGCGGGGCCGCCGGTCAGGCCCAGGCTGCGCATGGAGCTGCGCAGGGCGGCCTGGTGGGCGTGCTCGCCGGGGGCCGTCCAGACCCGGGCGCCCGGGGTGGGTACCGGGTCCGGCGGGGGCACCTTGGACAGCAACGACTTGATGCCGTCGATGAGTTCCTCGTCCTCGTGCAGGACGTACGACAGGTACGGCTCGGAGGCCTGGTCGGCGATCGTGTAGACCGCGCACCAGGTGGCGAGGGTCGGGACCGTCATCTGTGCCATCAGGGCGAGGGTCTGGTCGCGGTCCAGGGTGCCGGCGAGCAGGTCGGAGGCCTCGACCAGGAAGCTGAGCGAGCCGCGGCGCAGCCGCTCCAGCTCGCCCAGGCGGGCCGACTCGACGGCCAGGGCGATGCGGTCGGCGGCGAACTGGAGGCGCAGTGCCTCCTCGTTGGAGTATCTGCCCGGGGCCTCCGCGGCGACGCCCAGGGAGCCCGTCAGACGGCCCTCGACCTTCAGCGGGACCGTGACGACCGAGCGCATGCCGGTGCCGCCCAGGAGGGGGACCGCGCCCGGAACGGCCGTCAGATCCTCGTGGACGGCCGGCATGCGGGCCGAGCCGTAGCGGCCGGGGCCGGCTTCGACGGGCACGCGCGCGAAGCGCTGGCGGGCGGACGGCAGCCCCGTGGAGGCGCGGACCTCCAACTCGGTCTCGTCGTCGGTCGCCAGGAGCAGGAACGCGGAGTCGCCGTCGAGCATGTCGCGGGCGCGCTCGACCGTGCGCTGGAGGAGGCCGTCGAGGTCGTCCGGGGCCGGCGAGCCGATGAACACCTCGAAGGGGTCGGTGCTCTGGCCGTCGGAGGAGCCGCCGGCGTCGGAGGCGGGGAGGCGCAACGGGGTCTGGAGTACGGCGCGTTCGTGGTCGCGTACCAGCAGGCAGACGGTGGAGGGCTCGCCGCCGGTGTCGCGGACCCTCAGGTGCGAGGCGTAGACGGAAGTGACCCGGCCGTCGGCGCCGCGGATGCCGTAACTGCCCTCCCAGCGGGAGAGCTGGAGGGCCTCGGCGACGCCGGTGCCGGTGCCCGGGGTGTGCGGCCAGGCGGCGAGGTCGGTGAGCGGCTTGCCGGTGACCTCGGCCGCGGTGTGGCCGAAGAGTTCCTCGGCGTCCTCGTTCCAGGCCGTGACGGAGCCCTTGCGGTCGATCTGGACGACCGCGACCCGGACCCGGCCGTCGGCGAGGGGCAGGAGGTCGGCGGGGAGGGACGGGCCGGCCGCGCGGGTGCCCACGGGGCGTTCGGGGAGATCGAGCTGGAACCAGACATTCTTGTACGTGGGCGTGTACTCGACACCCCAGCGGGCGGCGAGGGCCGCGCAGAGCTGGAGGCCGCGGCCGCCCTCGCGGTCGGGGCTGCCCATGTTGACGGCGGAGCCCTGGAGCGGGACCTCGCGTTCCGGGTAGCGGTCGGCGACCTCGATGCGCACCCCGTCGTCCGAGCGCAGGCACAGGACGTCGGCATGGGTGCCCGCGTGCACGACCGCGTTGGTCACCAGTTCGCTGGTGAGGACGACGGCGTCGTCGATGACGTCCGCGAACCCCCAGCCCTGGAGCGTGTCGCGGACGAAGGCCCGGGCGGTCGCGACCGATCGCCCGACGGGCTCGAAGCTGGCGGCCGCGCGCGCGGTGATCACAGAACTCCTCGACCGGTTCTCGGCATACGGGCTTCCCTGGCCGGCCGACTCGTGCCGCTGCTGCGGCATCCGCTCGCCCGTGGGCCGTGGCTCCGGGGTGTGTCCCCCGGGGATCACTCCGGTGGTCATGGTCTGCGGCCGCCCCTCCGAATGCCCGCTCGTTCTCCTGCCACCGCCCAGGCCGAACAAACCGGCGCGGCTGGACAGCCGCATGCAAGGTTACTTACCTTCGCCGTCCGAGCGGATGCCGGTCGCCAGTGTTTACGTCCCCAGGGTGTGCGGACGATGTGCGAAGCTGCCGAACTGTTATGGCCTGGTTCGGCCAGGGTGAAACACTGGGCAAGCTTCTGATGAAGGTACGGGCAGGCTGAATGCGTTGCGTGTACGGCGGGCAGCAGCCCCTGGTGTGGCCGGATCCGATCCGGCAGAAGGACGCAGCAGTAACGGGTACGCCGAAGTAAGCGGTACGCCGACTAGGGCGGTATCCGAGCACAGTGGTACGGGCACAGTGGTAACGGTCTACCCCTGCGGGAGGGACACAGTGGAGTCTGGCGCAGCGGCGCGGGGCACTAAGGCGCGCGCGAAAGGCGGACCGTCCCTGAGCAGGCAGCGGGGCGGCGACGGGACCACCGCGGTGGACACGGCTGCCCTGAACCGGCTGCTGGTGGCTCTCACGTCGATGAGGGACGGCAACTTCCGCAAGCGGCTCACGGTGTCCGGGGACGGCGTGATGTCGGAGATCGCGGCGGTCTTCAACGAGGTCGCCGACCGCAATCTCCACCTCACGGGTGAGCTGTCACGGGTACGGCGGGTGGTCGGACGTGAGGGAAAACTCACGGAACGGCTGGAGACGGGCGCCTGCGAGGGCTCCTGGGCGACCGCCGTGGACAACTCCAACGCCCTCGTCGACGACCTCGTACGGCCGGTCTCCGAGGTGGGCCGGGTCCTGACGGCGGTGGCCGAGGGCGATCTGTCGCCGCGGATGGATCTGCGGTCGCCGTCGCCGGACGGGGCCGGGCATCCGCTGCGCGGTGAGTTCCTGAAGGTCGGCCGGACCGTCAACAACCTGGTGGACCAGCTGTCGACGTTCACCGACGAGGTCACGCGCGTGGCCAGCGAGGTGGGTACCGAGGGCAAGCTGGGCGGACAGGCCCGGGTGCGCGGTATGTCCGGTTCGTGGCGGGACCTCACGGACTCGGTCAACACGATGGCGTACCGGCTGACGGCCCAGGTGCGGGACATCGCGCTGGTGACGACCGCGGTCGCCAAGGGTGATCTGTCCCGGAAGGTCACGGTTCAGGTCGCCGGCGAGATGCTGGAGCTGAAGGAAACCGTCAACACGATGGTGGACCAGCTGTCGGCCTTCTCCTCCGAGGTGACCCGGGTCGCCCGTGAGGTGGGTACGGACGGCATCCTAGGCGGCCAGGCGCATGTGCCCGGGGTCGCCGGTACGTGGAAGGAACTCACCGACTCCGTCAACACCATGGCCGGAAATCTGACGGCCCAGGTGCGCGGGATCTCCGAGGTGACCACCGCGGTCGCCAGCGGTGACCTGTCGCGCAAGGTGACCGTGCCGGCCCGCGGTGAGGTCGCGCAGCTCGCCGAGACGATCAACCAGATGACCGAGACGCTGCGGATCTTCGCGGACGAGGTCACGCGCGTGGCCAACGAGGTCGGTGCCGAGGGGCAGCTCGGCGGGCAGGCGAACGTGCCGGGGGCGGCGGGTACCTGGAAGGACCTGACGGACTCCGTCAACACGGTCTTCAGGAACCTGACCACGCAGGTGCGGGACATCGCCGCGGTGACGACGGCGGTGGCCAACGGTGACCTCTCGCAGAAGGTCACCGTGGACGTGGCCGGCGAGATGCTGGAGCTGAAGAACACCGTCAACGGCATGGTCGACCAGCTGTCGTCGTTCGGTGCCGAGGTCACCCGGGTGGCCCGGGAGATCGGTGTCGAGGGTGAACTGGGCGGCCAGGCGCAGGTGGCCGGGGCCGCCGGTACCTGGAAGGACCTGACCGACTCCGTCAACACCGCGTTCCGCAACCTCACCGGCCAGGTGCGCAACATCGCCCAGGTGACGACGGCGGTGGCCAACGGCGACCTCTCGCAGAAGGTCACGGTCGACGTCTCCGGCGAGATGCTCCAGCTGAAGAACACCGTGAACACGATGGTGGACCAGCTCTCCAGCTTCGCCGACCAGGTGACGAGGATGGCCAGGGACGTGGGCACGGAGGGCCGGCTCGGCGGTCAGGCCCGCGTGGACGGCGTCTCGGGCACCTGGAAGGAGCTCACGGACTCCGTCAACTTCATGGCCGGCAACCTCACCTCGCAGGTGCGGCAGATCGCCCAGGTGACGACGGCGGTGGCGCGGGGCGACCTGTCCCAGAAGATCGACGTCGACGCGCGCGGCGAGATCCTGGAACTGAAGAGCACCATCAACACGATGGTCGATCAGCTCTCCGCCTTCGCCGACCAGGTCACCAAGGTGGCGCGTGAGGTGGGTACGGAAGGCCGTCTGGGCGGGCAGGCGCAGGTGCCCGGTGTGGCCGGTGTGTGGCGGGACCTGACGGATTCCGTGAACGGCATGGCCGGCAACCTCACGGCCCAGGTGCGCAACATCGCGCAGGTCGCGACCGCGGTGGCCCGCGGTGACCTCTCCCAGAAGATCACCGTGGACGCGCGCGGTGAGATCCAGGAGCTGAAGAACACCCTGAACACGATGGTCGACCAGCTGTCGTCGTTCGCCCAGGAGGTCACGCGCGTGGCGCGCGAGGTGGGCACCGAGGGCATCCTGGGCGGTCAGGCCGAGGTGCAGGGGGTGGCGGGCACCTGGAAGGACCTCACCCAGTCCGTGAACTTCATGGCCAACAACCTGACCATCCAGGTCCGCAACATCGCCGAGGTCACGACGGCGGTCGCCAAGGGCGACCTGTCGAAGAAGATCACCGTTGACGCGAAGGGCGAGATCCTCGAACTCGTCACGACGGTCAACACGATGGTCGACCAGCTGTCCAGCTTCGCGGAGCAGGTGACCCGGGTGGCCCGTGAGGTGGGTACCGAGGGCATCCTGGGCGGTCAGGCGCACGTTCCGGGTATCACGGGTATCTGGAAGGACCTCAGCAACAACGTGAACCTGATGGCCAACAACCTGACCACGCAGGTGCGCAACATCTCGCAGGTCTCCGCGGCGGTCGCCAACGGCGACCTGACCCGGCAGGTCACCATCGAGGCGAGCGGTGAGGTGGCCCAGCTCGCCGACACCATCAACACGATGGTCAAGACCCTGAGTTCGTTCGCCGACCAGGTCACCAAGGTGGCCCGTGAGGTGGGCACGGACGGCATCCTCGGAGGTCAGGCGCACGTACCGGGTGTGGCGGGTACGTGGAAGGACCTCACCGAGTCGGTGAACGGCATGGCGTCCAACCTGACCGGCCAGGTGCGCAACATCGCGATGGTCACCACGGCCATCGCCAAGGGCGACCTGACCAAGAAGATCGACATCGACGCCCGTGGCGAGATCCTCGAACTCAAGACGACGATCAACACGATGGTCGACCAGCTGTCCAGCTTCGCCGAGGAGGTCACCCGGGTGGCCCGTGAGGTGGGCACCGAGGGGCAGCTGGGCGGTCAGGCACGCGTGCGTGACGTCGACGGCACCTGGCGGGACCTCACCGAGTCGGTGAACGAGATGGCCGGGAACCTGACCCGGCAGGTGCGTGCCATCGCGCGCGTGGCGACCGCGGTGACCCGCGGCGACCTGAACCTGAAGATCGACGTGGACGCCTCCGGCGAGATCCAGGAACTCCAGGACTACATCAACAAGATGATCGCCAACCTGCGCGACACCACGGTCGCCAACCAGGAGCAGGACTGGCTCAAGGGCAACCTTGCGCGTATCTCCGCGCTGATGCAGGGCCGCCGCGACCTGGCGGACGTGGCCTCGCTGATCATGAGCGAGCTGACGCCGGTGGTCACCGCGCAGCACGGCGCGTTCTTCATGGCGATGCCCCTGGTCGACGGCAAGGACCTGAGCGCGGAGACCGAGGAGGCCTACGAGCTGCGCATGCAGGGGTCGTACGGCTACTCGATGGGCTCCATGCCGACGTCGTTCCGGCCCGGTGAGGCGCTGATCGGCACGGCCGCCCAGGAGAAGCGCACGATCCTGGTGGAGAAGGCGCCCACCGGCTATCTGAAGATCTCCTCCGGGCTCGGCGAGGCCCCGCCGGCGCAGGTGATCGTGCTGCCGGTGCTGTTCGAGGGCAACGTCCTCGGCGTGATCGAGCTGGCGTCCTTCACGCCGTTCACGCAGATCCAGAAGGACTTCCTCAACCAGATCGCCGAGATGATCGCGACCAGCGTCAACACCATCTCCGTCAACACCAAGACCGAGGTGCTGCTGAAGCAGTCGCAGGAGCTGACGGAGCAACTGCAGGAGCGGTCGGCAGAGCTGGAGAACCGGCAGAAGGCCCTCCAGGCGTCCAACGCCGAACTGGAGGAGAAGGCCGAGCTGCTGGCCCAGCAGAACCGCGACATCGAGGTGAAGAACACCGAGATCGAGGAGGCCAGGCAGGTCCTGGAGGAGCGTGCCGAGCAACTCGCGGTCTCGATGCGCTACAAGAGCGAGTTCCTCGCCAACATGTCGCACGAGCTGCGCACCCCGCTCAACTCGCTGCTGATCCTGGCCAAGCTGCTCGCCGACAACGCCGAGGGCAACCTCTCCCCGAAGCAGGTGGAGTTCGCCGAGACCATCCACGGTGCCGGCTCCGACCTGCTCCAGCTGATCAACGACATCCTCGACCTGTCGAAGGTCGAGGCGGGCAAGATGGACGTCTCCCCGACGCGTATCGCGCTGGTCCAGCTCGTGGACTACGTGGAGGCCACCTTCCGGCCGCTGACCGCGGAGAAGGGCCTCGACCTGTCGGTACGGGTCTCCCCGGAGCTGCCCGCCACTCTGCACACCGACGAACAGCGGCTGCTGCAGGTGCTGCGCAACCTGTTGTCCAACGCGGTGAAGTTCACCGACTCCGGTTCGGTGGAGCTGGTGATCCGCCCGGCGAGCGGCGATGTGCCGTTGGGGATCAGGGAGCAGCTGCTCGAGGCCGGTTCGCTCAGCGATCCGGACGCGCCGCTGATCGCCTTCTCGGTGACCGACACCGGCATCGGTATCGCGGCCAGCAAGATGCGGGTCATCTTCGAGGCGTTCAAGCAGGCCGACGGCACGACCAGCCGCAAGTACGGCGGTACGGGCCTCGGCCTGTCGATCTCGCGGGAGATCGCGCAGCTGCTCGGCGGTGAGATTTACGCGCAGAGCGAGCCGGGCCGTGGGTCGACGTTCACGCTGTACCTGCCGCTGCACCCCAGTGAACTGCCGCCGCAGGGCTATCAGCAGTCCGTGCCCGCGCTGGAGGCCGGGGACCTGGTCGCCTCGCAGAACCACGGCTCGGAGTTGTCCGGCGTGGAGATCGAGACGCCGGCGGAGGTGAAGTCGTACCAGGAGACCCAGAACGGTGCCGCCGCGCTCTTCAGGCGCCGCCGGCGGGTCATCCCGCAGATCGCCGAGTCGTGGCCGGTGCTGGCCGAGCAGGAGGCGACGTCCCCGGCGCCGCGCCGGGGCGTACGGTTCACCGGGGAGAAGGTGCTGATCGTCGACGACGACATCCGCAACGTCTTCGCGCTCACCAGCGTCCTGGAGCAGCACGGTCTGTCGGTGCTGTACGCGGAGAACGGTCGTGAGGGCATCGAGGTCCTGGAGCAGCACGACGACGTCGCGGTCGTCCTGATGGACATCATGATGCCCGAGATGGACGGCTATGCGACGACCACGGCGATCCGTCGGATGCCGCAGTTCGCCGGGCTGCCGATCATCGCGCTGACCGCCAAGGCGATGAAGGGCGACCGGGAGAAGGCGATCGAGTCCGGCGCCTCCGACTACGTCACCAAGCCGGTCGACCCCGATCACCTGCTGGCGGTGATGGCGAAGTGGATGGGCGAGGAGTGACCGGAACGGACGGATGTGATGTGAACGTTTCGGGAACCTTCCGTGTGCACGGGGAGTTGCTGACTCAGGGTTGCGGAACCCGTGTAGAAGTGCGGGATTGGGGGAACCTTCTGGTCCCCGGCTGCGTTTCTGCTACGTGCACAGTGACATCGCGGTGACAGGGTGTGGCGACAGGCGGGGTGCGGCTACCATGACCGGCACAAGGACGGGCGGCGAAAGGGAGTCGTCCCCTGGGGCGGCGCCCGGTGCACATCCGGGGCGAGGAGGGCGGGCCATGGTGCAGAAGGCCAAGATCCTCCTGGTCGATGACCGGCCGGAGAATCTGCTGGCGCTGGAGGCCATCCTCTCTGCGCTCGATCAGACACTGGTGCGGGCATCGTCCGGGGAGGAAGCGCTCAAGGCACTGCTCACGGACGACTTCGCGGTCATTCTGCTGGACGTCCAGATGCCGGGCATGGACGGTTTCGAGACCGCGGCGCACATCAAGCGGCGGGAGCGGACCCGGGACATCCCGATCATCTTCCTCACGGCCATCAACCATGGCCCGCATCACACCTTCCGTGGGTACGCGGCGGGCGCGGTGGACTACATCTCCAAGCCCTTCGACCCGTGGGTGCTGCGCGCCAAGGTCTCGGTGTTCGTCGAGCTGTACATGAAGAACTGCCAGCTCCGTGAGCAGGCGGCGCTGCTTCGGCTCCAGTTGGAGGGCGGCGGCAAGGGTGCGGTCGCCGGCAAGGAGTCCGCGGGGCTGCTCGCCGAGCTGTCGGCGCGGCTCGCGGCCGTCGAGGAGCAGGCCGAGGCGCTGTCCAAGCAGCTGGACGACGAGTCCGCGGACGCGGCGGCGGTGGCCACGGCGGCCCATCTGGAGCGCAAACTCACCGGCCTGCGCCGGGCGCTGGACGCCCTGGAACCGGGCACCGGTGGCGGCGCTCCACCGCTTCCCTCGCAGAACTGACCACGAGGGCGGCCACAGTTGCCGATGAGCGCGCGTCAGTTTCGCGCCCCCGTAAGGGCGACACGAACGGGTGAAGCAGTGGGCACACGTGTCCCCTGTCGCATCCCCCGGTAACCTCACACCCATGGCCTCACGTCCCTCGGCAGCCAAGAAGCAGCCCCCGAAGAAGGCCGCTCCCTCGAAGGCGCCGGCGAAAAAGGCCGCCGCGAAGAAAGCCCCGGCCAAGAAGGCGCCTGCCAAGAGGGCCGCGGCGAAGAAGTCCGCGCCGGCGCCCAAGCCGGCGCCCAGCCCGACCGGGGGCGTCTACCGCCTGGTGCGCGCCCTCTGGCTCGGCCTCGCGCACGCCGTCGGCGCCGTCTTCCGCGGCATAGGACAGGGAGCCAAGAACCTGGACCCGGCCCACCGCAAGGACGGCATCGCGCTGCTCCTGCTCGGTTTCGCCCTGATCGTCGCCGCCGGCACCTGGGCCGACCTGCGCGGCCCGGTCGGCGACCTGGTGGAGATCCTGGTCACCGGCGCTTTCGGCCGCCTCGACCTGCTGGTGCCGATACTGCTCGCGGCGATCGCCCTGCGGTTCATGCGCCACCCCGAGCAGCCGGAGGCCAACGGCCGGATCGTGATCGGCCTGTCCGCGCTCGTCATCGGCGTGCTCGGCCAGGTCCACATCGCCTGCGGCTCGCCCGCCCGCAGCGACGGCATGCAGGGCATAAGGGACGCCGGCGGCCTCATCGGCTGGGCGGCGGCGACCCCGCTGACGTACACCATGACCGAGGTCCTCGCCGTACCGCTGCTGGCGCTGCTCACGGTCTTCGGGCTGCTCGTGGTCACCGCGACCCCGGTGAACGCGATCCCGCAGCGGCTGCGCGCGCTCGGCATCCGCCTCGGGCTGCTGCACGACCCCGAACCCGACGAGTACAGCGAGTACGACGAGCACACCGACGACGAGCGTTACGACGAGCAGTGGCGCCAGGCGCTGCCCGCACGCTCCCGCAGGCGCTCCGGCGCCCCCCAGGACTACGACCCGGACATCGCCGAGCAGGAGGCCCTCGCCAAGCGCCGGGGCCGCCCGCGGCGCTCCGCCGTGCCGCAGCCCGAAATGGGCCGTCAGATGGACGCCGTGGACGTCGCCGCGGCCGCCGCTGCCGCCCTCGACGGCGCGGTCATGCACGGCATGCCGCCCTCGCCGCTCGTCGCCGATCTCACCCAGGGCGTCAGCGTCGGCGACCGCGAGGACACCACGCCCACGCCCGTGCCGGCCCCCAGCCCCAGTCCGAGTCCGGTCCCGGCCGCGCGGCCCAAGCAGGAGATGCTCAAGGTCGAACCGGTCGTCGCCGACCTGACCAAGCCGGCCCCCGCAGAGCCCCGCGACCTGCCCCCGCGCGCCGAGCAGCTCCAGCTCTCCGGCGACATCACCTACTCGCTGCCCGCCCTGGACCTGCTCACCCGGGGCGGCCCGGGCAAGTCGCGCAGCGAGGCCAACGACAAGGTCGTCGCCTCGCTCTCCAACGTCTTCTCCGAGTTCAAGGTCGACGCGCGCGTCACCGGCTTCACCCGCGGCCCGACGGTCACCCGGTACGAGGTCGAGCTCGGCCCCGCCGTGAAGGTCGAGCGGATCACCGCCCTCACCAAGAACATCGCGTACGCCGTCGCCAGCCCGGACGTGCGGATCATCAGTCCGATCCCCGGCAAGTCCGCGGTCGGCATCGAGATCCCCAACACCGACCGTGAGATGGTCAACCTCGGTGACGTGCTGCGGCTCGCCGAGTCCGCCGAGGACGACGACCCGATGCTGGTCGCCTTCGGCAAGGACGTCGAGGGTGGCTACGTCATGCACTCGCTGGCCAAGATGCCGCACATGCTCGTCGCGGGCGCCACCGGCTCCGGCAAGTCGTCCTGCATCAACTGCCTGATCACCTCGGTCATGATGCGGGCGACCCCGGAGGACGTCCGGATGGTCCTGGTCGACCCCAAGCGGGTCGAGCTGACCGCCTACGAGGGCATCCCGCACCTGATCACGCCGATCATCACCAACCCGAAGCGGGCCGCCGAGGCGCTCCAGTGGGTCGTCCGCGAGATGGACCTGCGCTACGACGACCTGGCGGCGTTCGGGTACCGGCACATCGACGACTTCAACCAGGCCATCCGCGACGGCAAGCTGAAGACGCCGGAAGGCAGCGAGCGGGAGCTCAAGACCTATCCGTATCTCCTGGTGATCGTCGACGAGCTCGCCGACCTGATGATGGTCGCGCCCCGGGACGTCGAGGACTCGATCGTGCGTATCACGCAGCTCGCGCGGGCGGCCGGCATCCACCTGGTGCTCGCCACCCAGCGCCCGTCGGTCGACGTGGTCACCGGCCTGATCAAGGCGAACGTGCCCTCCCGGCTCGCCTTCGCGACCTCCTCGCTCGCCGACAGCCGCGTCATCCTCGACCAGCCCGGCGCCGAGAAACTCATCGGCAAGGGCGACGGGCTCTTCCTGCCGATGGGGGCGAACAAGCCGACCCGTATGCAGGGCGCGTTCGTCACCGAAGAAGAGGTCGCGGTGATCGTCCAGCACTGCAAGGACCAGATGGCGCCGGTCTTCCGGGACGACGTCACCGTGGGCTCCAAGCAGAAGAAGGAGATCGACGAGGACATCGGCGACGACCTCGACCTGCTGTGCCAGGCGGCCGAGCTGGTCGTCTCCACGCAGTTCGGCTCCACCTCCATGCTCCAGCGCAAGCTGCGCGTGGGCTTCGCCAAGGCGGGCCGGCTCATGGATCTCATGGAGTCGCGCGGGGTGGTCGGGCCGAGCGAGGGGTCCAAGGCGCGCGACGTTCTGGTGAAACCCGATGAGCTGGACGGAGTGCTTGCTGTGATCCGTGGGGAGTCTGAGGGGTAGGTCTGTCTCAGGGCCACGGGCGCCTGTGGACCGGGTGGAGGCTGTCGTGATCCACCCGTTAGAGATCGTCGGGCAACCGTTTCCCTTTGACGTACGTCAAGTTGAGCGAGAGGAAAGGTGGATACCCCACCCTGGGGCGCACGCCTGACCCGTCATCGGGATGCCCGGCCATACCGATGGCGTACAAAGTCCCACCGCCCGGTTGCCCCACCCTTTCGTACCCCCCATAGACTGAACTTCCAGCACAGGTGGCTACACGCTCGAAAGGCGCCCCCGTGTCCATCGGCAGCAACTCCCCTGAAGACGAGCGTCCGTTCCCAGACGTGTCCGAGGAAAACCGCCCCTCCGTAGGCCGAGCCCTCAAGCAGGCCCGCATCGCCGCCGGGCTGACCGTCGACGAGATCAGCGGGAGCACCCGGGTCCGCATCGCCATCGTGCATGCCATCGAGGCCGACGACTTCGCCCCCTGTGGCGGCGACGTCTACGCCCGCGGGCACATCAGGACCCTGGCCAGGGCCGTCGGCCTCGACCCCGAGCCGCTGCTGGCGCAGTTCGCGGCCGAGCACGGTGGTGGGCGGCCCGCGCCGACGCCCGCCGCCCCGCTGTTCGAGGCGGAACGTATCCGCCCCGAGCGCCGAGGACCCAACTGGACGGCGGCCATGGTCGCCGCCATCGTCGTCGTGATCGGATTCGTCGGCTTCACCGCCTTCAAGGGCGGCGACGGCGACGACGCCAAGCAGTCGGTCGCCGGGGGAGCCGCCCCGACGACCAGCAAGCCTGCCTCGCCGACGCCCAAGGAAAGCAAGCCCGACAAGACCCCCGAGCCTTCCGACAGCGCGATCGCCGCCGCACCCCAGGACAAGGTCACCGTCCAGGTCAGCGCGGTGGACGGACGCAGCTGGATCTCGGCCAAGGACCACAACGGCCGGATGCTGTTCGACGGGCTTCTGAAGAAGGGCGACTCCAAGACCTTCCAGGACAGCTCCAAGATCAACCTGATCCTCGGTGACGCCGGAGCCATCCAGCTCTACGTCAACGGCAAGAAGATCGAGGACCAGTTCCGGCCCGGAGCCGTGGAGCGTCTCACCTACACCAAGGGTGACCCGGAAGTCGGATAACCGTTCGGATCGAGCACGTGCCCAAGGGGTTGGCCATGATCGGCCAGCCCCTTCGACGTGGGCTGTCGGTGGGACGAAGTAGTCTTGAGCCCATGCCTGAACGCCGTACCGTCGCACTAGTCACTCTCGGCTGCGCCCGTAACGAGGTGGACTCGGAGGAGCTCGCAGGCCGTTTGGAGGCGGACGGCTGGCAGCTCGTCGAGGACGCCCAGGACGCGGATGTCGCCGTGGTCAACACCTGTGGATTCGTCGAGGCCGCCAAGAAGGACTCCGTCGACGCCCTGCTCGAGGCCAATGACCTCAAGGGTCACGGCAGAACCCAGGCCGTCGTGGCGGTGGGCTGCATGGCCGAGCGGTACGGCAAGGAACTCGCTCAGGCGCTGCCCGAGGCGGACGGCGTGCTCGGCTTCGACGACTACGCCGACATCTCCGACCGGCTGGGGACCATCCTCAACGGCGGCATCCACGCCTCGCACACCCCGCGCGACCGGCGCAAGCTGCTGCCCATCAGCCCGGCCGAGCGGCAGGACTCGGCCGCGTCGGTGGCACTGCCCGGGCACGGCCCGACCGACCTCCCGGACGGCCTGGCGCCCGCCTCCGGCCCGCGCGCGCCCCTGCGCCGCCGGCTGGACGGCGCCCCGGTCGCCTCGGTCAAGCTCGCCTCCGGCTGCGACCGGCGCTGCTCCTTCTGCGCCATCCCGTCCTTCCGCGGCTCCTTCATCTCACGCCGCCCCAGCGACGTGCTGAACGAGACCCGCTGGCTGGCCGAACAGGGCGTGAAGGAGGTCATGCTGGTCTCCGAGAACAACACCTCCTACGGCAAGGACCTGGGCGACATCCGCCTCCTGGAGTCGCTGCTGCCGGAGCTGGCCGAGGTCGACGGCATCGAGCGGGTGCGCGTCAGCTACCTCCAGCCGGCCGAGATGCGCCCCGGCCTGATCGACGTCCTGACCTCCACACCGAACGTCGTGCCGTACTTCGACCTGTCCTTCCAGCACTCCGCCCCGGGCGTGCTGCGGGCCATGCGCCGCTTCGGCGACACCGACCGCTTCCTGGAGTTGCTCGACACCATCCGGACCAAGGCCCCGCAGGCCGGCGTCCGCTCCAACTTCATCGTCGGCTTCCCCGGGGAGTCCGCGTCCGACCTGGCCGAGCTGGAGCGCTTCCTGAACGGCGCACGGCTCGACGCGATCGGCGTCTTCGGGTACTCCGACGAGGAGGGCACCGAGGCGGCGACGTACGAGAACAAGCTCGACGAGGACGTCGTCGCCGAGCGTCTCGCCCGGGTCTCCCGGCTCGCCGAGGAACTCGTCTCGCAGCGGGCCGAGGAGCGCGTCGGAGAGACCGTGCACGTCCTCGTGGAGTCCGTGGACGACGAGGACGGCATCTACGGCCGGGCCGCCCACCAGGCCCCGGAGACGGACGGGCAGGTGCTGCTCACGAGCGGCGAAGGGCTGCGCGTCGGCCGTATCGTCGAGGCGAAGGTGGTCGGTACGGAAGGTGTCGACCTGGTGGCCGAGCCGCTGCAGGGCGTGCCCGCGTGGAGTGAGGAGGCCGGCAGATGACCGGAGTCCCGGCGTCCGCCGCGGGCGGCTCCTCCGGCGCACAGGGCGCCCCGGGCTCCGCCGCCACCTCCGGTGCCGCTCCGGATCCCTCCGGTCCTCAGAACGCTGGTGCGGAGAACTCCGGTACGGACAACTCCGGTGCCGAGAGCGCTGGTGCCGGGAACGGCGGTGCCGGGAGCGTCGGGGCCGAGGGTTCCGGTTCCCTTGACGGGGAGAGGCCCGTGCGCGGTGGGAGGAAGATCGCCGCTGCCGCCGTCAACCAGGCCAGCCTGTGGAACGTCGCCAATCTGCTGACCATGCTCCGGCTGCTCCTGGTCCCCGGCTTCGTCGCCCTGATGCTGGCCGGCGGCGGATACGACCCGGCCTGGCGCTCGCTCGCCTGGGCCGCCTTCGCCATCGCCATGATCACCGACCTGTTCGACGGGCATCTGGCGCGCACCTACGACCTGGTCACCGACTTCGGGAAGATCGCCGACCCCATCGCCGACAAGGCGATCATGGGGGCGGCGCTGATCTGTCTCTCCTCGCTGGGCGATCTGCCCTGGTGGGTGACGGTCGTGATCCTCGGCCGGGAACTCGGGATCACCCTCCTGCGTTTCCTGGTCATCCGCTACGGCGTGATCCCGGCCAGCCGCGGCGGCAAGCTCAAGACCCTCACCCAGGGCGTGGCCGTGGGGATGTACGTACTGGCACTGACGGGGTGGCTGGCGACCCTGAGGTTCTGGGTGATGGCCGCGGCCGTCGTGCTGACGGTCTTGACGGGTCTCGACTATGTGAGACAGGCCATTGTGCTGCGGCGGCAGGGAATCGCCGAGCGCGCAGCGGCGCTGGAGGAGACGGAAGCGTGAATTCCACGGCCGCCGAACTGGTGCGACTACTGACGGTGAGGGGTTGGACCCTGGCTGTCGCCGAGTCGCTGACCGGCGGTCTGGTGGCGGCGGAGATCACAGCGGTCCCTGGGGCGTCCAAGGTGTTCCGGGGCTCGGTCACCGCCTACGCCACCGAGCTCAAGCACGAGGTGCTGGGTGTCGACGCCACCCTGCTGGCCCAGCGCGGCGCGGTGGATCCGCAGGTCGCGGCCCAGATGGCGGCCGGAGTGCGGAAAGCGCTGGGCGCCGACTGGGGCCTCGCGACCACCGGAGTCGCCGGCCCCGAACCCCAGGACGGCCGCCCGGTCGGCACGGTCTTCGTGGCCGTCGACGGCCCTTCCGGCGCCGGTTCGGGTTCTGCCGCTGGCGGAAAAGTGGAGGCCCTGCGGTTGAACGGCGACCGTGCGGAAATTCGTAGAGAGAGTGTACGGAGCGTACTCGCACTGCTTCTGAGGGAGCTTGCGAGCGAACAGACCGGGAATGAGCGGACACAGGATACGGAACAGAACGGGGGGTTTTGATGTTTGCAGCCCTGAGTGAACACGACATCGCTCCCCGCACGGCCGCGGCGCAAGGCGGTACGGTGGGGCGTGAAGGATGCGGCTACGCGGTCCGAGGAGGGAGCCACCGATGATTCTGCTCCGTCGCCTGCTGGGTGACGTGCTGCGTCGGCAGCGCCAGCGCCAGGGCCGTACTCTGCGCGAAGTCTCCTCGTCCGCCCGAGTCTCACTCGGCTATCTCTCCGAGGTGGAGCGGGGGCAGAAGGAGGCTTCCTCCGAGCTGCTCTCCGCCATCTGCGACGCGCTGGACGTACGGATGTCCGAGCTCATGCGAGAAGTGAGCGACGAACTCGCTCTCGCCGAGCTGGCCCAGTCCGCTCAGGCCACCGAGTCCGTGCCCACGTCGGTTCGCCCGATGCTGGGAAGCGTCTCGGTGACCGGTGTGCCACCGGAACGGGTGACCATCAAGGCGCCCGCCGAGGCAGTGGACGTGGTCGCCGCGTGACGCCTGTGCGGGCGTAGACCGACGCGGCGCCGACCCGGCGTCGAAGAAGTGTGCGAGGCCCCGGCCGGGGCTTCTCCAGGCAGACCTGGGGAGGCGTGGCCGGGGCCTTCGTATGCGTGCCGGCGGTGTGCGTCCATTTGCCGGTGTCCGGTGGTGCGGTCATGGTGGAGGGACCGACAGGGGGCGAAACGACCGGAGAGACGCATGTACGTCGTGAAGAGCCCGCTGTCCGACGCGGACCTGAAGACCGTGGCCGAGGCGCTCCAGGGCGCCCTCGTCGATCTCGTGGACCTGGCACTGATCGCCAAGCAGATCCACTGGAACGTGGTCGGCCCCCGCTTCCGGACCGTCCACCTCCAGCTCGACGAGGTCGTCGGCACGGCCCGGACACACTCCGACACGGTCGCCGAGCGGGCCTCGGCGCTGGGCGTCTCACCGGACGGACGCGCGGCCACGGTGGCCGCCGACAGCGGCATCGCCAACGCCCCCGGGGGCTGGGTCAAGGACTCGGACGCGGTGGGTGCCCTGGTGGACGCGCTGGGCGCGGTGATCACCCGGATGCGGGGGCGGGTCATGGCCACCGCGGAGCCGGATCCGGTCTCCCAGGACATCTTCATCGGGATCACGGCGGATCTGGAGAAACATCACTGGATGTTCCAGGCGGAGAACGCGTAGCTGTGGCCGACGCCGGCCGACGGCCGTTGCATCGGTGAGCCCTCGGTGCGCCTCCCCGGTGGACCGGGCGGCGTTCTAGCGTCCGGCTGGAGGTGGCGGCCATGGTGGGACGGATAGTGCGCTGGGGGGTTGCCCTGGGATTCGCGGCGGTGTGGTGGTGGGCCGTGCTGCGGATCACCTTCGCCGACGGCGCCGGGGCCCTGGAGGGGGCCGTGGCCGCCGGGGGGTGGGGACTGAGCCTGCTGCCGGTCAACTGCGTGCCGAGGACCCGGGCGGCGGGGGCCCTGGGCCCCGGGCGGTGGCGGGCCGCCTGGCGGATACCGGGCGCTACCAGGGCATCGCGACCCCTCCGTTCGGGCGCAGGATCTGGCCCGTCGTGAACGAGGAGGCGTCGGAGGCCAGATACAGCACGGCGTGTGCGACGTCCGCCGCCTCGCCGACCCGGCCCAGGGGCGACATCCGGGCCATCCACGCCTCCGTCTGCCGCTGCTCCTCGCCGTCGTCGCGATCCGTCATGGGGGTGCGGGTCCAGCCCGGGGCGACCGCGTTGACGCGGATGCCGTGCCGGCCGACCTCGTTCGCGAGCGTCTTGGTCAGCTGGACCACGGCCGCCTTGGCGGCGCCGTAGCAGAGCAGGCCGGGGCCGCCGGTGTCGATCGCACCGGAGGCCATGGTGACGATGCTGCCCCCGGTCTGCCGGTCGAGCATCAGGCGTGCCGCCTCCTGGCAGGAGTGCAGGACGCCCTTGAAGTTGACGTCCAGCACCCGGTCGAGGTCCTCGTCGCGGGTCTCCAGCACCGGGCTGCGGTGCATGATCCCGGCGATCGCCGCCATGACGTCCAGCCGCTCGCAGGACCGTACGGCCTGTCCGAGCTGCGCCCGGTCGGTGACGTCGACGGTGTGGGTGTGGGCGGTGCCGCCGGCGTCCTTGATCAAGGTGGCTGTCTCGTGCAGGCCTTCCGCGTTCCGGTCGGCACAGTGCACGGTCGCGCCCGCCTCGGCGAGCAGCACGGCGGAAGCCCGGCCGATACCGCCGGCCGCCCCGGTGACGAATGCGGTGCGTCCGGTGAGGTCGTACGCCTTGAGGGACATGAGGGGACGGTACGAGCGTTTCTGACGGGTCGTCAATCAGTCGGGCGGGAGCGGCTTCTCGGGGTGCCCAGAGAGCCGGGGGCGGGGCCGGTCTGGCAGACGGGGCACCAGTAGGTGGGGCGCTCACGGGAGCCGTCGCCCTGGTCGGCCACCCGGATCGGGGTGTGGCAGCGCAGACAGGGGCGGGGTGCGCGGCCGTAGACGAACAGGTCCTGGTTGCGCAGGCCCGTGGTCTGGCGGACCGGGCGGTCGCGGTTGGCCTCCAGGAGGCGCTTGGCGAGGCCGGGGAGTTTCGCGGCCCGGTCGGCGGGGAGCGCACCGACCGGGAGCCAGGGCGTCGCGCCGATCAGGAAGCAGAGCTCGCTCTTGTAGATGTTGCCGATGCCGGCGAGGTTGCGCTGGTCGAGCAGGGCCTCACCGAGCTGGCTGGCGGGGTCGGCGAGCAGGTTGGCGAGGGCGCGGTCGGGGTTCCAGTCGGGGCCCAACAGGTCGGGGCCGAGGTGGCCCACGGCGCGTTCCTCCTCGCCGGTGCGCAGGAACTCCAGGACCTGGAGACGGTAGCCGACGGCCGTGCGGTCGGCGGCACCGAGAACGGCCCTGATCTGGTGGGCGGGGCCGCCCTTCCAGCGCTCGCTGCTCCCGTAGACCTTCCACGCGCCCTCCATCCGCAGATGCGTGTGCAGGGTCAGGCCGCCCTCGAAGCGGGTGAGCAGATGCTTGCCGCGCGGGATGGTGCCGAGGACGGTACGGCCGGTGAGGTCGACGGTGGCGTACTTGGGCACCCGGAAGTCGCTGCGGGTCAGCACCTTGCCCGCGAGCGCGTCGTGCAGGCGCCGCGCGGCCTGCCAGACCGTGTCACCTTCGGGCATGGGTCAAGGGTGACACGGGGGCGTGGAGCGCGCGGTGGGGGCACGGGCGCGGGTGGCGGTGGCGCGTGCGGCGCACGGGGGTGCGGTGTTCATGTTCCTGGCGGGTCACGCCCGCAGGCGCAGGCCGCGCGGGGTCGCGATGAAGCCCGCTCCTTCCAGCAGGGTGCCCAGGGGTGAGGTCAGGGCCGTGGCGCCGTTGACGCGCTCCACCGTCACCGTGCCGAGGGTGCCGGCGCGGGCGGCGGCCGCGAGTGCCTCGGCTGCCGTACGCAGGCGGGGGTCGTCGCCGGTGTCCATGTCCGGGGCGGACGGCCAGGCCAGCAGGGTCTTGCCGCCGCGCTCCATGTAGAGGGTCAGTTCGCCGTCCACCAGGACGACCAGCGAGCCCGCCTTGCGGCCCGGCTTGTGACCGGCGCCGGTCGGGGGCTCGGGCCAGGGGAGGGCGGCGCCATAGGCGTTGGCGGGGTCGGCGGCGGCGAGGACCACGGCTCTGGGGTCGGGGACGGCCGGGGTGCGGGTGTGGTGGTTGCCGTAGGTGTACGGGTTCGCGGGGCTGCCGCCGCGGGGGCCGCCGTAGCCGGGGGCGGCGAAGGGGTCGGCCGGGGCGAGGTCCTTGGGGGAGACGTAGTCGCCGGGGGCGGAGGGGGGCTCGGGGGGCCAGGTGAAGTCGCCGTCCAGGCCGGGGAACTCGGCTTCGTCGATGGGGCCGAGGGGGGTCTCGGTGCCGAAGGCGGCGGAGGTGACCGAGCCGCCGTTTCCGAAGGCCGCGTGAGCCGCTGGGCCGCCGTTCTTGAAAGAGGTGCCCGGCAGCGTCTCGCCGCGCTCGCGGGCGTTGGACACAGCGCGCAGCCGGTCCACCGCGCCGTCCATCGCGAACTGGGCCGCGCCGAGCCCCTCGACGACGTAACCCCGGCGGGCCTGCCCGCTCTCCTCGAACGCCGACAGGATGCGGTACACCGCCGAGAAGCCGCCCTCGACGCCCTCCGCCGCGACCGCTCCCCGGGTGACCACGCCGTGCCGGTCGAGCAGGGTGCGGGCCAGGGCATGGGCGCGCACTGTGGTGTCCGGCTCGCGCTGCGGGAGCAGGGACCAGCGGCCGGCGACGGTCGGCGGGCCGGTGCGGGAGGCGGTGCGGGCGGCGGCCGTCAGGGAGCCGTAGCGGCCGCGCGGGACGGTGCGCTTGGCGCGATGGGCCGTGGCACCCGCGGTACGACCCGAGCCCAGCAGGGCGCGCATCGGGGACAGCGTGTCGTTGGTGAGCCGGCCGGACCAGGCCAGGTCCCAGACGGCGTCGGCCAGTTGGGGGTCGGTGGCGTCGGGGTGGGTGGTGGCGCGGACCTGGTCGGCGATCTGGCGGAAGAACAGGCCGTAGCCACCGGAGAGGGTGTCCAGGACGGACTGGTGGAGGGCCGTCAGCTCCAGGGGGTGCGGCGGTGACAGGAGCAGCGGGGCCGCGTCCGCCAGATACAGCGAGACCCAGCCGTCCTTGCCCGGCAGGGCGCCCGCGCCGGCCCACACGATCTCTCCGGCGGCGGTGAGTTCGTCGAGCATCGAGGGCGTGTAGCCGGCCACCCGGGACGGCAGGACCAGCTTCTCCAGGGCCGACGCGGGCACCGACGCGCCCTGCAACTGCTCGACGGCGCGCACCAGTCCGTCGACGCCCCGCAGCCCGTGCCCCTTGCCGATGTGCTGCCACTGGGGCAGGAACTGGGCGAGCGCGGCCGGTGCCACCGGCTCCAGCTCGTGCCGGAGCGCGGCCAGGGAGCGGCGTCGCAGCCTGCGCAGCACGGCCGCGTCGCACCACTCCTGGCCGATGCCCGCCGGATGGAACTCGCCCTGCACCACCCGGCCACCCGCGGCGAGCCGCTGCAGCGCGCCGTCCGTGACCGCGGCTCCGAGCCCGAACCGGGCCGCCGCCGTGGCCGACGTGAACGGGCCGTGCGTGCGCGCGTACCGGGCGAGGAGGTCGCCGAGCGGGTCCTTCACCGGCTCGGTGAACGCCTCGGGGACACCGACCGGCAGGGCCGTGCCGAGCGCGTCGCGCAGCCGGCCCGCGTCCTCGATCGCCGCCCAGTGGTCGGCGCCGGCGATCCGGACCTTGATCGCCCGGCGGGCACCGGCCAGCTCCTTGGCCCAGTGCGGCTCGGCGCCCCGCTCGGCCAACTCGGCGTCCGTGAGCGGCCCGAGCAGCCGCAGCACGTCGGCGACGCCTTCCGGGTCCTTGATCCGGCGGTCCTCGGTGAGCCACTGCAGCTCGCGCTCCAGCTCGGTCAGCACGTCCGCGTCGAGCAGCTCGCGCAGCTCCGCCTGGCCGAGCAGCTCGGCCAGCAGCCGGGAGTCCAGGGAGAGCGCGGCCGCGCGGCGCTCGGCGAGCGGGGAGTCACCCTCGTACAGGAACTGGGCGACATAGCCGAACAGGAGGGACCGGGCGAAGGGGGACGGCTCCGGAGTGGTGACCTCGACCAGACGGACCTTCCGGGACTCCAGGTCACCCATCAGCTCGACCAGGCCCGGCACGTCGAAGACGTCCTGGAGGCACTCGCGGACCGCTTCCAGGACGATCGGGAAGGACCCGAACTCGCTCGCCACCTGGAGCAGTTGGGCGGCACGCTGACGCTGCTGCCACAGCGGGGTGCGCTTGCCGGGGCTGCGGCGGGGCAGCAGCAGCGCGCGGGCCGCGCATTCGCGGAACCGGGCGGCGAACAGGGCCGAGCCACCGACCTGGTCGGTGACGATCTGGTCGACCTCGCCCTTGTCGAAGGCGACGTCCGCGGCGCCGACGGGTGCCTGCTCGGCGTCGTATTCGGTGCCCGCCTTCGTGGGGGCCTGGTCGAGCAGGTCCAGGCCCATCAGGTCGGCGTCCGGCAGGCGCAGCACGATGCCGTCGTCGGCGTGCATGACCTGGGCGTCCATGCCGTACCGCTCGGACAGCCGGGCGCCGAGCGCCAGCGCCCACGGGGCGTGGACCTGCGCGCCGAACGGGGAGTGGACGACGACCCGCCAGTCGCCCAGTTCGTCGCGGAAGCGCTCCACGACGATCGTCCGGTCGTCGGGGACATGGCCGCAGGCCTCGCGCTGTTCGTCGAGGTACGACAGCACGTTGTCCGCCGCCCAGGCGTCCAGGCCCGCCGCGAGCAGGCGCAGCCGGGCGTCGTCCTTGGCGAGCGAGCCGACCTCGCGCAGGAACGCGCCCACCGCGCGGCCCAGTTCGAGCGGGCGGCCCAGCTGGTCGCCCTTCCAGAAGGGCAGACGGCCCGGCACCCCGGGCGCGGGGGAGACCAGGACGCGGTCGCGCGTGATGTCCTCGATGCGCCAGGAACTGGTGCCCAGGGTGAAGACATCGCCCACCCGGGACTCGTACACCATCTCCTCGTCCAGCTCGCCGACCCGGCCGCCGCCCTTCTTGGGGTCGGCACCGGCGAGGAAGACGCCGAAGAGGCCGCGGTCGGGGATCGTGCCCCCGGAGGTGACGGCGAGGCGCTGGGCGCCCGGGCGGCCGGTGACGGTGCCCGCGACCCGGTCCCAGACCACGCGCGGGCGCAGCTCGGCGAAGGCGTCGGACGGATAGCGGCCCGCGAGCATGTCGAGGACCGCGGTGAACGCCGACTCCGGGAGCGAGGCGAAGGGAGCCGCGCGGCGGACCATCGCCAGCAGGTCGTCGAACTGCCAGGTGTCCAGCGAGGTCATCGCGACCAGCTGCTGTGCCAGCACGTCGAGGGGGTTGGACGGGACCCTCAGGGACTCGATGGAGCCGGTGCGCATCCGCTCGGTGACCACGGCCGCCTGCACCAGGTCGCCCCGGTACTTGGGGAAGACCACGCCGGTGGAGACCGCGCCGACCTGGTGCCCCGCGCGGCCGACGCGCTGCAGGCCGGAGGCCACCGAGGGCGGGGACTCGACCTGGACGACCAGGTCCACCGCGCCCATGTCGATGCCCAGTTCGAGGCTGGACGTGGCCACCACGGCGGGCAGCCGGCCGGCCTTCAGGTCCTCCTCGACCAGGGCCCGCTGCTCCTTGGAGACCGAGCCGTGGTGCGCGCGGGCGATGACCGGCGGGGCACCCTGGGCCGCGCCCGAGCCGCCCATCAGCTCGGCGGGGGAGTGGTGCTCGTCCAGCGGCTCGCCGGTCACGCGCTCGTACGCGATTTCGTTGAGCCGGTTGCACAGCCGCTCCGCCAGCCGCCGCGAGTTGGCGAAGACGATCGTCGAGCGGTGGGCCTGGACCAGGTCGGCGATCCGCTCCTCCACATGCGGCCAGATCGACGGCCGGTCCCCGCCCTCCTTGGCGTCGGTGGCCGGGGAGCCGCCCAGCTCGCCCATGTCCTCCACGGGGACTACGACGGAGAGGTCGAACTCCTTGCCGGACTCGGGCTGGACGATCTCCACCTTGCGGCGCGGCGAGAGATAGCGGGCCACCTCGTCGACCGGGCGGACGGTCGCCGACAGGCCGATGCGGCGGGCGGGCTTCGGCAGCAGCTCGTCCAGCCGCTCCAGGGAGAGCGCGAGATGCGCGCCGCGCTTGGTGCCCGCGACCGCGTGCACCTCGTCCAGGATCACCGTCTCGATGCCGGTCAGCGCGTCGCGCGTGGCCGACGTCAGCATCAGGAACAGGGACTCCGGGGTGGTGATCAGGATGTCCGGTGGGCGGGTGGACAGGGCGCGGCGCTCGGCGGGCGGGGTGTCGCCGGAGCGGATGCCGACCCTGACCTCCGGCTCGGTCAGACCGAGGCGCACGGACTCCTGGCGGATACCGGTCAGCGGACTGCGCAGGTTCCGCTCGACGTCGACCGCGAGGGCCTTGAGCGGCGACACGTACAGCACCCGGCAGCGCTTCCTGGGGTCGGCCGGGGGCGGGGTCGAGGCCAGCTGGTCCAGGGCCGCGAGGAAGGCGGCCAGTGTCTTGCCGGAGCCGGTCGGGGCGACCACCAGCACGTCCGAGCCCGCCCCGATGGCCTGCCACGCGCCCGCCTGGGCCGCGGTGGGCGCGGAAAACGCCCCCGTGAACCAGCCGCGGGTCGCGGGGGAGAAGCCGTCGAGGGCCCGGTGTGCGGATTTCGCCATGGGTCAATCCTGCACCCGGCCACTGACAATAAGCCTGACCTGCGAAAACGGGGATGCGGACGGAGTCGGGCAGGGTGGACAATGGCCGCATGGCGGGATCCGGGGAGCGGGCGCGGCACTGGCGGTACGAGGCGCTGCCCGATGTCGATCTGCTGCGCGCCCGGTATGTCCGGAAGACGTTTGTCCGGCACACCCACGAGCACTTCGTGATCGCCGGGATCGTGGACGGGGTCGAGGTCTTCCGGCACCGGGGGTCCGACGTGACCGTCGGCGCCGGGGCGCTCGCGCTCGTCAATCCCGACACCGCGCACACCGGCCGGGCCGCGGTCCCCGAGGGCTGGCGGTACGGGGCGGTCTACCCGTCCCCGGAACTGGTGGCGGCGATCGCCGCGGAGACCACCGCGATCCGGGGCACCCCCGGCTTCGTCAGCCCGATGCTCGACGACCCGTACTGCGTCGCCCTGGTGCACCGGGTACTGCGCGCCGCCGACGAGGGCAACGCGCTCGCCGCCGACACCCTGCTCCGGGTGGCGGTGACCCGGCTGCTGCGGTCGAACGGCGGCCCGCTGCCGCAGCGGCAGGTCCGCACCGCCGGCGCGCAGCTCGCCGCACGCGCGCGTGCCGTGCTGGAGGAGCGGATGGCCGGGCCGCCGACCCTGGAGCGGCTCGCCACCGACCTCGGCACCAGCCCCTTCGCGCTGCTGCGGGCGTTCCGCGACGCCTACGGCATGCCCCCGCACACCTGGCTGACCGACGCCCGGGTGCGCCGCGCCCGGCTGCTGCTGGACGCGGGCACGGCACCCGCCGAGGCGGCCGTCGCCGTCGGCTTCACCGACCAGCCGCACCTCAACCGGCACTTCGCCCGGATCGTCGGCGTCCCACCGGGGGCCTACCAGCGCGAACGCGGTCCCGGAGCGGACCCGCGCGGGCGCGATCCGGTGGCGCACCAGCGCAAGCGCGGTCCCGGTGCCCGCCCGAGCGGGCGCAAGAACGTACAAGACGCGCGGGACGGCGGTACGTAGCGTCCTGGGCGTGGCACAGCAGACAGCACTCACAGACATACGCGGCGAAGGCGAGCCGAAACCGGACTCCGCCGTCGTCCGGGACGCCCTCGGAGTCGGCGTCGCCGTGGGACTCTCCGGGTTCGCCTTCGGAGTGACCTCGGCCGGCAGCGGGCTCGGCCTGCTCCAGACCTGCGTACTCAGCCTCCTGGTGTTCACCGGCGCCTCCCAGTTCGCCCTGGTCGGGGCACTCGCGGCCGGCGGCAACCCGCTCACCGCGGCGGCCGGCGCCTTCTTCCTGGGGGTGCGCAACGCGTTCTACGGGCTGCGTCTGTCGCAGGTGCTGGCCCTCCCGCGCGCGCTGCGGCCGCTGGCCGCCCAGTGGGTGATCGACGAGACCACCGCGGTGACGCTCGCCCAGCCGACGCGGCGCGCCGCGCGGATCGGCTTCACCGTCACCGGACTCAGCCTGTACGTGCTGTGGAACCTCACCACCCTGCTCGGCGCGCTCGGCGCCAAGGCCGTCGGGGACACCGGTGTCTGGGGCCTGGACGCGGCCGGGCCCGCTGTCTTCCTGGCGCTGCTCGCCCCCATGCTGAAGACCACGACCGACCGCGCGGTCGCCGCGCTCGCCGTGCTGCTGGGGCTCGGCCTGCTGCCCGTGCTGCCCGCCGGGGTGCCGGTCCTGGCGGCCGCGCTGGCGGCGCCGGCCGCCCTGTACGTCTCCGGCCGCCGGTCCGGCCGTACCCGCGACGACGCTTCCGAGGAGACCCGTTGAACACCTGGATCGCGATCGCCGCGACCGTCCTCGGCTGCTACGCCGTCAAGCTCGCCGGGCTGCTGGTGCCCGCGGGCGTCCTGGAGCGGCCGATGGTGCGGCGGCTGGCCGCCCTGCTGCCGGTGGCCCTGCTCGCCGCCCTCACGGCCCAGCAGACGTTCGCCGACGGGCACACGCTCGTGCTGGACGCCCGGGCCGCGGGGCTCGGGGCGGCCGCCGTGGCGCTGGTGCTGCGCGCGCCCTTCCTGGTCGTCGTCGGCGCGGCCGTGCTGGTGACGGCGGGGGTGCGGGCCATCGCGGGCTGAGCGGGGCTGAGCGGGGCTGGGGTGGGCGGCTGAGAGATGGGTCACCCCACGAAGTGGCCGTACGCCTTGAGGGTGCGCAGCGCCGAGATCGTCACCACCGGGCGGGCCTCCAGGGCGGTGGTCGGCGCCCACGGGAGCCAGCCGATCGGCCAGCCGCCGTCCTCCTGCTGCTCGGCGGCGAGGTGGTCCAGCGAGCGGGCCATCTCCTCGTCGGTGAACCACGCGCGCGCGAGCGAGTGCGGGGCCTTCGCGAAGTCGTGCGGGAAGTGGTGCTCGCCGGGGGCGTAGCCGGGCGCCACCGGGTACGCGTCCAGATGCTCCGGGTCCAGCGCGGCCAGCCGGTGCTCGCGCACCAGGCGGCCCAGCCGGTCGGCGGCCGCCTCCGCCCGGGCGCGGTCGGGTACCGCGTCCAGGAAGGCGACGGCGGCCTCGATCTCGTAGGGATGCGACTTCTCCAGGGACTCCACGGCCTCCCAGCAGAAGTCGGTGGCCCGGAACAGCCAGGCGTGCCACACCTCGTTGCGGTGCAGCAGCCCCACCACAGGGCCGGTGGCGAGCAGCTCACTGGGCGGGTCGTCGTTGATCGGGATGAACGGGGCGGCCGGATAGCCGCGCTGGCTCGGACGGATCGCCGGCAGCGCCCCGTCCGCCGTGGAGACGGACGTCAGATAGCGGCACACCCGCTCCACCCGCTGCCCGCCGCAGCGCCCGATGGCGTCCAGGACGGCCAGCGCGTGCCCGGTGTGCAGCGGCTGGCTCACCGGACCGCGCAGATCGGGCTCCAGCGCATGGCCGTACCCGCCGTCCTCGTTGCGGTAGGCGTCCAGCGCCGTCTCCACCGGATCGGGGCTGCCGTTCAGGAAGTGGTACGCGAAGAGGCGCTGCTCCAGCACGCGCGCGGTGAGCCACATGAACTGTTCGGCGCGGAGGAGCGGGGAGTGCGCCGGGGGCGTAGGGGGGAGTGGGGAAGCTCCGGTTTCGGCCATGCGTCAGACCGTAGGGCGGAAAGCGGTCTCGGCAGGCGGTCCCGGGCAGGGCCCACTCTCAGGGGCGGGATACTGGTGTCATGCGGTTGACGGTCTTCTGTCAGCGGATGGCGGAACACTTCGGTTCCGGGTACGCCGACACCTTCGCGCGCGATCATGTGATGACGGAGCTCGGCGGACTCACGGTGCACGAGGCGCTGAACGCCGGCTGGGAGGCCAAGGAAGTGTGGCGTGTGGTCTGCACGGTCATGAACATTCCCGGGGAGAAGCGCTGAGCGTGCACAAAGATCGGATACGGGCCACGCGTTGTCAGTGCCGTCGGCGAGACTTGCACCGTGGCACCCACTGACGACGACGGGCGGACCGCCCAGGACGCATCCCCGGTCGACACGGTCGACACGACGCCGCCCGCCGGACCCCCGGCCGCCGGCGCCGCGGTACCGGGCGCCCGCATGCCGCGCTGGCTGCCGCGCGCCATGGTGCTGGCGCTCGCCCTCATCGCCGCCTTCCAGCTGGGCAGCTGGGCCTTCCACCAGCTCACCGGCCTGCTGATCAACATCCTCATCGCGTTCTTCCTGGCGCTCGCCATCGAGCCCGCGGTGAGCTGGATGGCCGCACGCGGAACGCGCCGGGGGGTCGCGACCTTCCTGGTCTTCCTCGGCCTGGCCATCGCCACTGCGGGATTCGTCACGCTGCTCGGCTCGATGCTGGCCGGCCAGATCATCAAGATCGTCGAAGACTTCCCGGACTACCTGGACTCGGTCATCAACTGGGTCAACCACACCTTCCACACCGACGTGAAGCGGGTCGACGTCCAGGAAGGCCTGCTGCACTCCGACTGGCTGCGCAAGTACGCGCAGAACAGCGCGGCCGGCGTGCTCGACGTCTCCGGGCAG
Organism: Streptomyces sp. NPDC058683; assembly: GCF_042716195.1. Classification (NCBI taxonomy): domain Bacteria; kingdom Bacillati; phylum Actinomycetota; class Actinomycetes; order Kitasatosporales; family Streptomycetaceae; genus Streptomyces; species Streptomyces sp. NPDC058683. Next base: position 226,121 of record NZ_JBHXSK010000008.1, on the reverse strand, counting down.
GTGCTCGGCGGCCTCTTCCAGCTGCTGACGATCACGCTGTTCGCCTTCTACTTCGCCGCCGACGGCCCCCGGCTGCGCCGCACCCTGTGCTCCGTTCTGCCGCCCGCCCGCCAGGCCGAGGTGCTGCGCGCCTGGGAGATCGCCGTGGACAAGACCGGCGGCTATCTGTACTCGCGCGGTGTGATGGCGCTGATCTCCGGCATCGCCCACTACATCCTGCTGGAGGCCCTGGGCGTGCCGTACGCGCCCGTGCTCGGTGTCTGGGTGGGCCTGGTCTCGCAGTTCATCCCCACCATCGGCACCTATCTCGCGGGCGCGCTGCCGATGCTGATCGCGTTCACCGTGAACCCGCTGTACGCGGTGTGGGTGCTGGTGTTCGTCGTGATCTACCAGCAGTTCGAGAACTACATGCTCCAGCCCAAGCTGACCTCCAAGTCCGTCGACATCCACCCGGCGGTCGCCTTCGGCTCGGTCATCGCGGGCACCGCGCTCCTCGGCGCCGTCGGCGCCCTGATCGCGATCCCCGCGGTCGCCACGCTCCAGGCGTTCCTGAGCGCCTATGTGAAGCGGTACGACGTCACGGACGACCCCCGGGTGAACGGGCGCCCCCGACGCGACACGGGCGGCCCCGGGCTGCTCACGCGCGCGTGGCGGGCGATATGGCAGCGGCCGGCCGAGGACTCACGGGAGGGCTCGGCCTGACGGCCGCCACGATCAGTGATGGCCGTCACGATCAGTGCGGCCACGGGATCAGCGACGGGTCATCGCGACCAGGGGCGGCCACCGGGATCAGTGACGGACCATCGTGGCCAGGGGCGGTCACCACGATCAGTAGGTGAGCACCGCCCACACCCCGGCGGCGGCCACGGCGGCCGCGTAGCAGCCCACCGCCGTGGCCACGACCCGCCACCGGACCTGTTCGCTCCAGGCGGTACGGGAGAGCAGCCAGGCCAGTGCGGGCAGGACCAGCACCGCGTGCAGACTCACCCCGTGCAGCGGCTTGAGCGGGGCCGTCGAGTCGTACGCCGCCTCCTGGTGACCGGTCCGGACGAGCACCACCCCGCGCGCGATCATCGCGGCTCCCGAGGCCAGCGCCACGAGCAGGACCGCGAACCCGGAGCGCACGGCTAGCGCCATGCCCACGGGACCGGCCGGTCGCCGCCGGAACGACACCACGGCGAAGACGGTGAGCAGCACCACCAGGACCCCGCCGCCCACCGCGAGCATCATCGACACCGCCGTGTCGAACGGCGTCTCCATGTCGAGGTGCGAGGGCACCCGGCGCCACGCCTGCAGGGTGATCCCGCCGACCTCCACCACACAGTCGGCGGCGAACACGACGAGCAGCACGGTCCGCAGCCGCTCCCCGATCCTCAGATACGAGGTGACCCAGGTGACCGCGATCAGCGTCAGCCCGAAGGAGAGCCCGAACGTGACCGGCTTGCGCCAGGAGACCGGGCCGTACCAGGGGCCGCCGTCCACCGCGAACACCACCAGGTGCACCAGGCCGGAGAGGACGAGGAGCACCCCGGTCGCATGACAGAGACGCTCGGCGGGACGGGCCCCGCGCAAGGGGCTCGCCGGTGGCTTCCGGTGCGGACTTTCCAGGGCGGCCGGAGTTTCCGCGGAGGACGGACTTTCCAGGGGGGAGGGCATGCGCCCACCCTTGCGGGGGCCGTCCGCGCGGTCGTCGTCCGGCCGAAGACACCCGCCGTACGCCGTGGGGAGTAGGCGTGCGGACGGTCAGGAGACCGTGGCGGCCGGCGGGGTCCACCGCCGGGTGCGGGGCACCGCGCCCGGGACGCCGTAGTCCTTCCTGAGGTGTTCGGGGATGGCGTAGTGCATGACGCGGCCACGGGTGAGGGAGGACAGCTCGAAGACGGCGGTGAGGTGGCCGAGGCGGTCCAGTGCCCACGCGCCGAGCGGGGAGCGGTCCTCGATGGTCTCCAGGACGCCGAGGAGGTGCGGTACGGCCTTGACGACGGTGTCCCACGGGGTGCGCGGCACCTCCAGCCAGTCCGCGCAGGTGTCGCCGACGAGGTGGCGGACGAGGGCCGAGACGATCGGGTCGAAGAAGGTGCCGGGGACGACCTCCTCGTAGAGGTCGATGAGCTGCCGGGTCAGGTGCGTGCCCTCCTCGGAGGGGCCCATGGACCGGATCATGTAGAGGTCGAGGAAGCGGCGCGCCTCGTCGAGGGTCTTGGGCACGGCCTCCTGGTCGACGCCGAGCATGGCGCCGACCACCCGCCACGCGTAGTAGTACGCCTCCGCGCCCTCCGTGGACAGATGGATGCCCAGCCGGTGCAGGCTGTCGAGGACCAGCAGCGAGAAGAACATCTGCCCGGCGATCATGTCCTCCTGGCAGATCGGCGTGCCGAGCGCCTCGGTGTCCCAGCGGTTCTCGCGCTTGAGGTGATGCCGGATCGAGGCGTGCAGCAGACGCACCTTCTGCGCGGCCGGGATGAAACGGCTGCCGGCTTCGAACGCGTCCGGCTGCATCAGGTAAACGGTGAACTGGCCGGTCTCCGCCATGCGTTTGGAGGGGTACTTCAGCCCGTGGGTGGCCGACAGCAGCTTCGCCATGCGCGGGACGACGTAACAGGCGGGCATGGAGGCGAAGGAGAGCGCGGTCGCGATGTGCACGTTGTTGTCGATGAAGAACAGCCGGGCCTTCTCCATCTCGCCCCAGTCCACCCACGACGGCGGGACCCGGGTGGCCTCCAGATACTCCCGCGCGACGTCGGGCAGCCCGTCCGGCAGGGGAGCGCCGGCGGTGGACACATAGCGCATCAGGGTGTTGAACGTGCCCACCTCCCCGCGCTCGAAGAGTGCGGCGACCGTGGCGTCGGCGAGTTCGTCACCGGCGTGCCGGAGGGCGTCCAACGATGCCTCGGTGTGGGTCACGGCAGGGCTCCTTGTCTTCGCGGGTCTCTCGCGGGTCTCTTCGGGAGTCTCTTCGCGGGGTCGTCCGTGCCACCGGGTGGGTGTCAGGACAGGCGGACCGCCGCCGAGTGGGCCAGCGCGGTCAGGGCGCCGGCGGCGGGGGCCGGCACGTTCAGTGCGTGCAGGGCGTCGAGCGCTTCCGTGACCCGCGCGCCGATCATGCGCTCGATCCGGTCGGGCGCCCCGAGCCGGCACATCACCTCGCGGACCGCGTCCAGGCCCTCCGCACCCAGATCGCGGCTGCCGAGCAACGCGCCGAGCCGCTCCCGGTCCTCGTCACGGGCGAGCCGCCAGGTCTCCGCGAGCAGCGCGGTGGGCCGCTGGCCGCGCACGTCGTCGGCGTTGGCCTTGCCGGTGTGCTCCGGCTCCCCGAACAGGCCGAGCAGGTCGTCGCGCAGCTGGAACGCCTCGCCCAGCGGCAGCCCGTACGCGGAGTACCCCTCCCGCAGCCCCTCGCCCGCCCCGGCCAGGGCACCGCCGATCAACAGGGGCTGCTCGACGGTGTACTTGGCGGTCTTGTAGCGGATCACCTTCAGCGAGGCCGTGGTGTCCGGGCCGGTCCCGGTGCGCAGGATCTCCAGGCACTCGCCCGCGATCAGCTCCCGGGCCAGCAGCGACCACAGGGGGCGGGCCCGGGCGAGATAGGCGGCGGGCAGACCGCAGGTCGCGAACAGCTGCCCGGCCAGTGACATCAGCAGATCGCCCACGAGCATCGCCAGCGACCGCGCGGTGCCGTCGGCGCACGGATGAGCCGGTACGGCGGTACGCAGGGCGATGTGCGCCGTGGGGCGCCCGTGCCGCAGCGGGCTGTCGTCGATGAGGTCGTCGTGCACGACGGCGGCGGCGTGCACCAGCTCCATGGAGGCCGCCGCCCGCACCAGCGCGTCGCTGTCCGGCTGCCCCACCGCACGCCAGCCCCAGTAGCAGAACGCCGCCCGCAGCCGTTTGCCGTCCGCGACCGCCGCCTCCAGCTGTTCGGCCACCGGGCCCAGGAGCGGATCGACCGCCGCGAACAGGTCGGCCTCCTGGGCGACGAACCGGCGCAGTACCTCGTCGACGCGGATCTTGAAGCCGGCCGGGTCCCACCGGTCAGTCATCGGCGGTGGTCCGCCGGGCGAGGGCATGCCGGGCGAGGATCTCCAGATGGGCCGGGGGAACGGTCGCGTACCGATCCAGGACCAGGCGTCCGCGCGCGGTGAGGTCGTGCTCGGCCTCCGCGGCAAGCGCTCCGGCGTCCGAGCGGCGCAGCAGCCCCCGGACCGTACCGACGGCGGTGCCCAGGGTGCTCACCGCCAGATCGGCCAACCCCGCCGCCAGCAGCACGGCCTGCTCGTCCAGGCCGCGTCGTCCCGTCTCACGTGTCATGCGCTCTCCCACCCACGGCACACAGGGGCGCCGCCTACCGGCCGCCTCTTCGAGCATCGCGGCACGACGGGCGCGGGCATGCGGAAACTCACGATCGGGTGAACGCCTTGCCGGGTTGTGTGGATCGCCGTGCCGCGCTTCCGTTTCCGGCGGCCGCCCCCCAGCGCGCCGCGCGCTCCCGCCCGCGTGCCGCGTACGCCCGATTTCCGGCCGTCGCCCGTCCCCGCCCCGCGCGCCCGCACCGCGTCCCCGCCCTTCGCCCCCCGTCCCCGCCCCGCGTCTCGCGCGCCCGGTCCCTGTCCGAGCACCGCCCGGAGTCCGTGGGTGAGCGGTGGGTGAGCACCCTGCGGGGAAGTACAGGAGTAGCGCGTGGTGCGCTTGACACGAAAATCGAACATCCATTCTTATGGAGGCTCCGGCGGGGTTCTCGGCGGGGACTCCAGTGGTATTTCGGCATGGTTTCGGCGGAGAAGTCCCCGAGTTATCCACAGGCTGGACCGGCGTCGGGGCGCATTGTCAGTGGCAGGCGTTAGCGTCTTTGACGTGAAGCGATCGACTCAAGCAAACCGGGTGGAACCCATGGCAGGTACCGACCGCGAGAAGGCTCTCGAAGCCGCCCTCGCACAGATTGAACGGCAGTTCGGCAAGGGCGCGGTCATGCGCATGGGCGACCGGACGAAGGAGCCCATCGAGGTCATCTCGACCGGGTCGACCGCGCTCGACGTCGCCCTGGGCGTCGGTGGCCTGCCGCGCGGCCGGGTCGTGGAGATCTACGGACCGGAGTCCTCCGGTAAGACGACCCTGACCCTGCACGCCGTGGCCAACGCGCAGAAGGCGGGGGGTCAGGTCGCGTTCGTGGACGCGGAGCACGCCCTCGACCCCGAGTACGCGCAGAAGCTCGGCGTCGACATCGACAACCTGATCCTCTCCCAGCCGGACAACGGCGAGCAGGCGCTGGAGATCGTGGACATGCTGGTCCGCTCCGGCGCTCTCGACCTCATCGTCATCGACTCCGTCGCCGCGCTCGTCCCGCGCGCGGAGATCGAGGGCGAGATGGGCGACAGCCACGTCGGCCTCCAGGCCCGGCTGATGAGCCAGGCCCTGCGGAAGATCACCAGTGCGCTCAACCAGTCCAAGACCACCGCGATCTTCATCAACCAGCTCCGCGAGAAGATCGGCGTGATGTTCGGCTCCCCGGAGACCACGACCGGTGGCCGGGCGCTGAAGTTCTACGCCTCGGTGCGACTCGACATCCGTCGCATCGAGACGCTGAAGGACGGCACGGACGCGGTCGGCAACCGCACCCGCGTCAAGGTCGTCAAGAACAAGGTCGCCCCGCCCTTCAAGCAGGCCGAGTTCGACATCCTCTACGGCCACGGCATCAGCCGCGAGGGCGGTCTGATCGACATGGGCGTGGAGAACGGCTTCGTCCGCAAGGCCGGTGCCTGGTACACGTACGAGGGCGACCAGCTCGGCCAGGGCAAGGAGAACGCGCGCAACTTCCTCAAGGACAACCCCGACCTGGCCGACGAGATCGAGAAGAAGATCAAGGAGAAGCTGGGCGTCGGTGTCCGCCCGGAGCAGCCCGCCGCCGAGCCGGGCGCGGACGCGGCGGTCGTCACCGCGGCCCCGGTCGACCCGGCGAAGACGGTGCCCGCCCCGGCCGCCGCCAAGGTCACCAAGCCCAAGGCCGCCACCGCCAAGAGCTGACGCCGTGACACGACGAACCGACTGGGCCGACTACGAGTACATGTCCCCCGGTGGCCCACGGGGGAGGGGCGCCGGGGACGGTACCGGGCCCTACGGCACGGGCGGCGACAGGTACGGGGGCGACGGCGGGGGACACCCGGTGGCAGGCCTGCACCGGGACGGGGGTGCGACACGGGGGAGCGATGGCTCATACGGGCGTGACGGCTCGTACGAGGACGACGGCCCGCCCGACTCGTACAGCGCGTACGAGGACGGCACGCACGGCGGTCCGGCCGGGCCCCGCGGACACGGATCACCCGGCCGTGGCTCGCGGCGGCCCGGGACGCGCCGCCGGCGTGGCTCCGGGGAGCCGTCAGGTGAGGACGGGGGTTCCTCCTCCTTGTCGAGGGCCGAGCAGGGGGAGCCTCCGGCGGACCCGGCTGAGCGGGCGCGGGCGATCTGTCTGCGCCTGCTCACCGGGACCCCGCGCACCCGGAAACAGCTCGCGGACGCCCTGCGCAAGCGGGAGATCCCGGACGACGTCGCCGAGGAGGTGCTGTCGCGGTTCGAGGAGGTCGGGCTGATCAACGACAGCGCGTTCGCGGACGCGTGGGTGGAGTCCCGGCACCACGGCCGGGGGCTGGCCCGGCGCGCGCTCGTCCAGGAACTGCGGACCAAGGGCGTCGACTCGGCGCTCATCGACGAGGCCGTCGGCCGGCTCGACTCCGAGCAGGAGGAGGAGACGGCCCGCGAACTCGTCGCCCGCAAGCTCCGCTCCACCCGGGGCCTGGACCGGGACAAGCGCATCCGCCGCCTCGCCGGCATGCTCGCCCGCAAGGGATACCCCGAGGGCATGGCCCTCAGGGTCGTCCGGCGAGCCCTCGAGGAGGAGGGCGAGGACGCGGACTTCCTTGAGGGCGGGGACTTCTGACGGACGGGCAGGTCTGACGGGCGGCCGGCTCGAAGGACCCACCGGCCTGTCGGGGCGGTGGGGTTAACCCCCTCCCAAGACACCGGACCACCGCAGTGCCCGGAGACCCGTGTGTGCACAACCGTGTACGCCATGATGCTGCGTTACGCCCTCAGGACCGTCCGTGCCCGCAAGGCCGGGTTCCTCGGTGCCTTCCTCGCCCTGCTGTGCGCGGCCGCGCTGATCTCCGCCTGCGGCACCCTCCTCGACACCGGTCTGCGCGGCACGATCCGCACCGAGCGCTATGCGGCGACCCCCGTCGTGGTCTCCGGCGACCAGCACGTCCACCGGACCACCGTCAAGCACAAGCACGGCAAGACCAAGGTCAAACACAAGGCGAAACCCATCGCCGAGCGCGCCTGGCTGCGGGCGGACCTGGAAGCCGCACTCACCCACACACCCGGTGTCGCCCGGGTCGTGCCCGAACTGACCTTCCTCGCCCAGCCGTCGACTCCGGCCGGCACCGGTGGCCGTACCGCCTACGGGCACGCCTGGGAGTCCGCCGTACTCACCCCGTACCGGCTGGTCACCGGCACCGCGCCCAGGGCCGCCACCGACCTGGTCGTCGACCGCGACCTTGCCGCACGCGCCCGGCTGCGCCCCGGCGACACCCTCACCGTGCAGTCGACGCAGGCCCCGCGCGCCTACCGGATCACCGGAATCGCCGCCCCGGCCACCGAAGTACGCCACCAGACGTCCCTCTTCTTCTCCACCGCCGAGGCCCACCGGCTGGCCGGACACCCCGGGCAGGTCACCGCGTTCGGCGTGCTGCCCGCCCACGGCACCGACCCGGACCAGCTGAAGCGGGCCCTGACACGGGCACTGCGCGGCACCACCGCCCAGGTCTCCACCGGGGACGCCCGCGGCCCCGTCGAGTTCCTGGACGCGGCCGCCGCCAGGGTCCGGCTGGTCAGCATGGGCGGTGCCATGGGCGGCACCGCGCTGCTCGTGGCGATCCTGGTGGTCGTCGGCACCTTCGCGCTCACCGTCCAGCAGCGCCACCGCGAACTCGCCCTGCTGCGGGCCATCGCCGCCACCCCCGGCCAGATCCGCCGGCTGCTCGGCCGCGAGGCACTGATCGTCGGCGCCGTCGCCGGCACCGTAGGCGCACTCCTCGGGCTTCCGCTCGGCGCCTGGCTGCACACCAGATTCGTCGCCCTGGGCGCCGTACCGGCCACGCTTCAGCACACCACCGGTGTCTTCCCGCCGTTCGCCGCGCTCGTCGCGACCCTGATCGGCGCCTGGGCCGCCGCCCGTATCGCCTCCCGGCGCATCACCCGGATCCGGCCGACCGAGGCGCTCGCCGAGTCCCGGACCGAGTCCGCCCGGCCCGCCTGGGGGCGGATCGCCGCCGGGCTGCTGCTGCTCTCCGGCGGAGTCGTGCTCGTCGTCCTGCTCACCTCCCTGCGCACCGAACCCGCATCGACTCCCGTCACCTTCCTCGCCGTCGTGGTCCTCTCCACCTCCGTCGCCCTGCTCGGCCCGCTGCTGGTCAAAGCGGCCGCGCTGCTGCTCGCCGGACCGCTGCGGCTCACCGGCCACGGCGGCCGGCTCGCCACCGCCAACCTGCGCGGCAACGCCGCCCGGATGGCCTCCGTCGTCACCCCTCTCACCCTGCTCATCGGCATGACCTGCACCGTGCTGTTCGTCCAGTCCACCCTCGGCGACGCCGCCCGCGCCCAGGCCCGCGCAGGGGTCACCGCCGACTGGGTCGTCGCCGCCACGGGACCGGGCGTCCCGGCCGAAGCCGCACAGCGGTTGCGTACCCACCACGACGCCGTCACCGAAGTGGTCCGTACGACCGTCCGCGTCGGGCTCGACAAGTACCCGGCCCAGGGCGTCACCCCCGAGGGCCTCACCCGCACCTGGGACCCCAGGGTCACCGCAGGCTCCCTCGGCCGCCTCACCGACCGCACCGTCGCCGTCAGTGAACTGGCCGCGGATCAGCACCATTTGGCGCCCGGCAGCACCCTGAAACTCACCCTCGGCGACGGCACGCCCGTCACCCTCACCGTCGCCGCCGTCTACGCCCGGGGTCTGGGCTTCGGCGATCTCACCTTCGCCCACGACCTCGTCTCGCACCACGTGGACAACCCGCTCGCCTCCTCCGTCCTCGTCAGCACGGCCCGTACACAAACACAACTCGCGACTACGCTCCGTGAGTTCCCGGGGCTGCGGATTCTTTCGCCGGCCGCCGCCGACTCCCTCCAGGCCGACCGGCAACAGGACAACGCCGAGGTCAACTACCTGGCCATGGGGCTGGTCCTGGCGTTCACCGCCATCGCCGTCGTCAACACGCTGGCGATGTCGGTCGCCGCGCGAGTCCGGGAGTTCGCGCTGCTCAGGCTGGCCGGGGCCACGCGCCGTCAGGTGCTCCGGATGCTGCGGACCGAAGTGCTGTCCGTACTGGCACTGGCGACGGCCCTCGGCAGCGGCATCGCGCTCGCCGTACTGACCGCGTTCAGCGTCGGCATGACGGGCCGGGCCGCACCGACGGTCACGCCGTTGCTGTACGTGACCGTCGTCGCCACCGCCGCACTGCTCGCGCTGGTGGCCGCCGCCCTTCCCGGCCGGGTGGCGCTGCGGGTGCCGGCGGTGACGGTGGCGACGGCCAAGGACTGACCGTCAAGGAGTGATGATCAAGGACTGACGTTCAAGGACCGGAGATCGGTGCCGTCGTCAGGGTGTGATCGGGAGGCCCGCTGCCTTCCAGGCCTGGAAGCCGCCGATCAGGTCTGTCGCGCGGTGCAGGCCCAGCTGGTGCAGGGAGGCGGCGGCGAGACTGGAGGCGTAGCCCTCGTTGCAGATCACGACTATCCGGAGGTCGTGGCCGGTGGCCTCGGGGGTCTTGTGGCTGCCCTGGGGGTCCAGGCGCCACTCCAGCTCGTTGCGCTCTATGACGAGGGCGCCCGGGATCACCCCGTCCCGCTCGCGCAGCGCCGCGTACCGGATGTCGACCAGCAGGGCGTCTCCGGTCCGCGCGGCCTCGTGCGCCTCGTGCGCCGCCACGCGCTGGTAGCCGGTCCGCACCCGCTCCAGCAACTCGTCGATGCCCACGGGGAGGTGTCCGGAGCCGCTCACTGCCAGTCCTCCGGGCGTTCGACCTGCTCCAGGCGCAGCACCGGTCCGCTGCGGCTGTAGCGGCGGATCCGCGGCAGCGGTGGGTAGTAGGCGTGGACGGAGACCGCATGGTGCTCGGTGGACTCGTTGAGCACCTCGTGGACGTGGTCGCGGCCGAAGGAGCGGCCCTTCCCGGCGGGCAGCCGGCGCTCGCGGTCGATGTCCTCGGAGAGTTCCAGGGTCTTCCAGCCGTCGGTGGGCAGCCGGGTGGCGAGGGAGTACTCCTTCAGCTCACCGGTGGCGGTGAGGAAGGCGCCGACCGACTCGGCGTGGTCGTGCCAGCCGGTGCCGGAACCGGGCGGCCAGCCGATCAGCCAGGCCTCGCTGCCGCCGGGACCGTCGAGCCGTACCCAGGTGCGGCCCTCCGGGTCGAGCGGGAGCGAGGAGACCAGCTCGGTGTCGGCGGCCGTACGCCGGACGAAGTCGAGGAGGTCCGCCTGGGTGGGCGCGGCGCCGGGCGCGGAGGCGGACGGAGAGACGGGGGAGGACGGGGTGGAGAGAGAAGCAGACACGTGCACCGTTCCTGATGAGGATTCGCCGAAGGGGGCGCAGACGGCGCCCCTGAGAAGGAAGGAGAAATAGCGAATTCAGCAGGACGGAAGACACACGCAGCCTGCGTAGCGGACCAGGTCGACATGGACCTTCCGCCACAGGCGCACAGTGGTGTCGTTCACGTTGCGGAGTACACCACGCCGGTGCGGGCGGGTCAACTCACCGTCAGCATGTGGACCGCGCGATCACCGCGCGCCGGATCCGGCCGGTGCCTCCGCCTCTGCTTCCCTCTTCTCCGGGTCCTTGCCGCCCAGCGTGGCCTCGGCGGCCGCGTACAGATCGGCCGGGCGGACCCCGTTGAGGGCGGTGACCAGATGGCCGTCGGGGCGCACGAGCAGCACGGAGTGCGCCGGCGCGCCCGGGTAGGCCTCGGCGACCAGCAGCTCGGCGGGGTGCGGCAGAGCGGTCACGGCCGCGGCGAGCCGGGGCATGATCCCGGCGGAGACCCAGTGCTTGCGGTCCCACACGCCCGTGCCGGGCGCGATGAGGACGACGAGCAGCGCACCGCGGCCGAGCCGTGAGCGCAGCTGTACGAAGGTGCCGTCCTCCGCGGTGACCCGGACGTCGGTGACCGGCGCCCCCGGCGGGGTGTCGACCGGGATCTCGTGCTCCAGGTGCCGGGGCGCGAGCGGCGACTCGGCGTACGTCCCCGGTGCCCCGAGCGGGCCGTGCCCCAGGTGACCGTCGGTGAGGAGCGCGTCGTGCCCCCGGGCCGTGCCGGGCACGATCCCGCGCAGCCCGCCACCGCCGCGCAGCACCGGCAGCACCTGGTCGGCGGCGCGCAGCCGGGCGGCGACCACCGCCCGCCGCTCGGTCTGGTAGCTGTCCAGCAGCGCCTCGTGCGGGCCGTGGTGCCAGGCCGGGGCCAGCTTCCAGGCGAGGTTGTCCGCGTCCCGCAGACCCTCCTCCAGCCCGTGCGTGCCGAACGCGCCGAGGAGGTGCGCCGCGTCCCCGGCGACGAACACCCGGCCCACCCGCCACCGGCGGGCGAGACGGTGGTGGACGGTGTGCACCCCGGTGTCGAGCAGGTCGTACGGCGGTGTGGTGCCGTCCGTCCAGCCCGCGAGGGTCTCGCGGATCCGGTTCACCAGGAGCTCGGGGGTGACCAGGTCCTTGCCGGGCGGCAGCAGCCAGTCCAGGCGCCAGGCGCCGTCCGGGAGGGGGCGGGCGGTCACCTCCCCGGCCGAGGGCCCGGACATCCGCCACGGCGGGGTCCGATGGAGCAACGCCTGACCGGGCCACGGAAGTTCCGTGCGCAGCGCGGCGACCGCGTGCCGCTCCACCGCCGTACGGCCCGGGAAGCGGATGTCCAGGAGCTTGCGCACGGTCGAGCGGGGGCCGTCGCAGCCCACCAGGTAACTGCCGCGCCACCAGGTGCCCTTGGGGCCACGGGTGTGCGCGGTGACACCGGAGCGCTCCTGCTCCACGGTGTCCAGCCGGCTGTCCGTGGCGACCCTGACCAGCGGCTGGTCGGTGATCGCGGCGCGCAGGGCGTTGGTGAGCGTGTGCTGGGCGATGTGCAGCGGGGACGGTTCGCCGGCGTCGTCGAAGACGACCTCCCGCATCACCTGCTTGCGGCGCATCGAGCGCCAGCCGGTCCAGCGGGTGCCCAGTTCGTCGAGCGGGGCGCCGGACAGCCGCGTCAGCAGGGCGGCGGTGTCCTCGCGCAGCACCACCGTGCGTGCCGGGCGCGGCTCGTCCTTGCCCGGGCCCTCGTCCAGGACGACGGACGGCACCTCCTGACGCGCCAGCGCCAGGGCGAGCGTAAGCCCGACGGGCCCCGCTCCGACGATGATCACCGGGTCCACGGCGCGGCGCCCCCTGCCCGTACGCAAGTCCCGACGGACACGGATGAACAGGTTGGTGGAGCAGGGTGCACGATCACAGAACGTATGCAACAGACTGGGCGCCACCCGGTCAAGCGGCGCACCCGGGGACACGCCAGCATGGCGGGCGCGCGGGCCCCGGAACCCGGGTGAAAAAGGGAGAGGCAGCGGCCGGGCAGCCGCTGCCTCCGTGTCTGTCATCCGGGTTGACCCGGTGTCAGGGGTTGGCGCCGCCCGCCCCCGTGGCGAAGGTGCCGGCGACCTCGCCCGCGTTGATGTCGTCGATGTCGGGGCCGAGGATCGCGCCCGTGCCGCGCTTGCTGCGCCGCAGTCGGCGCTCCAGCCAGGAGGCGAACGTGGTGAGGATGAGGTTCAGGACGATGAACACGACCGCCACGACGATGAAGCTTGGGATGACGTTGGCGTAGTTGGCGGCCAGGGTGCCGCGGGCGTTGAGCAGATCGGTGAACTGGAGCATCACACCACCCAGCGCGGTGTCCTTCACGATCACCACGAGCTGGCTGACGATGGCCGGCAGCATCACGGTGACCGCCTGCGGCAGCAGGATGCCGGTCATGGTCTGCCCCTTGCGCAGACCGATCGCGTACGCCGCCTCCGTCTGCCCCTTGGGCAGGGCCAGGATGCCGGCCCGTACCACCTCGGCGAGCACCGAGGCGTTGTAGAGCACCAGACCGGTGACGACCGCGTACAGCGGCCGTTCGTCACTGCCGACGTCGGTGGAGCGGACGTAGAACTCCATGGCGAACACCATCAGCAGCAGGACCGGGATCGCGCGGAAGAACTCCACGACGGCGCCTGCCGGGATGCGTATCCACGCGTGGTCGGACATCCGGGCTATGCCGAAGACCGCGCCCAGCGGAAGGGCGATGACCATGGCGAGGGCCGCGGCCTTGAGGGTGTTGCCGAGGCCGGGCAGCAGATATGTGGTCCACGCCTCGGAGGTGGTGAACGGCTGCCACAGGGCCCATTTCAGCTGGCCCTTGTCGTCCATCTTCTGCCAGACCCACCAGAGCAGGAGGGCGAGCAGCAGGACGAAGACGACGGAGAGGAGGACGTTGCGCCGCTTGGCGCGGGGCCCGGGGGCGTCGTACAGAACCGAGCTCATCGCTTCACCGCCAGGCGCTTGGCGAGCCAGCCGAGGATCAGGCCGGTCGGGAGGGTCAGGACCACGAAGCCGAAGGCGAAGACCGCGCCGATGGGCACCGTCTGGGCCTCGTTCTCGATCATCGTCTTCATCAGGGCGGCGGCCTCGACGACGCTGATGGCGGCGGCCACGGTGGTGTTCTTGGTCAGGGCGATCAGGACGTTGGCCAGCGGGTTGATCACCGCGCGGAAGGCCTGCGGCAGCACGATCAGCCGCAGGGTCTGCGTGAAGTTCAGCCCGATCGCGCGGGCCGCCTCGGCCTGTCCGACGGGCACGGTGTTGATGCCGGAGCGGATCGCCTCGCAGACGAAGGCCGCGGTGTAGGCGCTGAGACCGAGCACGGCCAGCCGGAAGCCCTGGACCTTGAAGTCGTGGGCGCCCAGGGTGACGCCGAAGATGTCGGCGAGACCGAGCGAGGTGAAGATGATGATGACCGTCAGGGGGATGTTCCGGACGATGTTGACGTAGGCCGTGCCGAACCCGCGCATCAGCGGGACCGGGCTGACCCGCATCGCGGCCAGCAGGGTGCCCCAGACCAGGGAGCCCACGGCGGAGAAGACGGTCAGTTTCACCGTCGTCCAGAACGCCCCTAGGACGTCGTAGCCTTGAAGAAAGTCGAACACGATTTCCCGCGCTTCCGGGTGTGTGGCGTAGGTGGAGGGCATGGCGTGCCGCCGCCAGGGGAAGCGGTGGCGGCGGCGCGCCCGAGGAACCGTGCGACCTGCCGGATCCCTGCGTCGGCGGAGCTCCGCGGGGCGCGCGGAACCACGCCTTACTTGACGATCACGCCGACCTTCGGGGCGGGCTCGTTCTTGTACTCGGCCGGGCCGAAGTTGGCGTCGACCGCCTTCTGCCAGGAGCCGTCGCTGACCATCTTCTCCAGCGCCGTGTTGATCTTGTCGAGGGTCGCGGAGTCGCCCTTCTTGACGCCGACGCCGTAGTTCTCGTTGCTCAGCTTCAGGCCCGCGAGCTTGAACTGGCCCTTGTACTTGTCCTGTGAGGCGAAGCCCGCGAGGATCGAGTCGTCCGTGGTCACGGCGTCGACGGAGCCGCTCTGCAGGCCGGCGATGCACTCCGAGTAGGTGCTGACCTCCTTGAGGTTGGCCTTCGGGGCGATGGAGTCGTGGAGGTTCTGCGCCGAGGTCGAACCGGTCACCGAGCAGAGGTTCTTGCCGTTGAGGTCGGTGCCCTTGGTGATCGTCGAGGCCTTCTTGACCAGCAGGTCCTGGTGGGCCAGCAGGTACGGACCGGCGAAGTCCACCTTCTGCTTGCGCTCGTCGGTGATCGAGTAGGTGGCCGCGATGAACTTCACGTCACCACGCGCGAGGGCGTTCTCGCGGTCGGCGCTCTTGGTCTGCACGAACTCGATCTGGTCCGGCTTGTAACCGAGCTGCCCGGCGACGTACGTGGCCACGTCCACGTCGAAGCCCGAGAAGGAGCCGTCGGGCTCCTGGAGGCCCAGACCGGGCTGGTCGTACTTGATGCCGATCTTGATCTTGCCGCCGCCCGACGAACCGCTGTCGTCGTCCTTGTCGCCGCTGCCGCACGCCGTGGCGGACAGGGCGAGCGCGAGCACGGCGGCCGAGGCGGCGGTGACCTTGCGGAGCTGCATGATGAACATCCCTCGTTTTGGTGAAGACGGCTGGGAAAGGAAGCGGGTCCTGCGGCGTCTCAGTGGTGCAGGATCTTCGACAGGAAGTCCTTGGCCCGGTCGCTGCGCGGGTTGCTGAAGAACTGGTCGGGCGTGGCCTGTTCGACGATCCGGCCGTCGGCCATGAAGACCACCCGGTTCGCGGCCGACCGCGCGAAGCCCATCTCGTGAGTGACGACGATCATCGTCATGCCGTCCCGGGCCAGCTGCTGCATGACCTCCAGGACCTCGTTGATCATCTCGGGGTCGAGGGCCGAGGTCGGCTCGTCGAAGAGCATGACCTTCGGGTCCATCGCCAGCGCCCGCGCGATCGCCACGCGCTGCTGCTGGCCGCCGGAGAGCTGTGCGGGGTACTTGTCGGCCTGGGTGCCCACGCCGACCCGGTCGAGCAGGGCGCGGGCCTTCTCCTCGGCCTGCTTCTTGCCCGCCCTGCGGACCTTCACCTGACCGAGCATCACGTTCTCGAGCACCGTCTTGTGCGCGAAGAGATTGAAGGACTGGAAGACCATGCCGACGTCGGCGCGCAGCCGGGCCAGCTCCTTGCCCTCCTGGGGCAGCGCCTTGCCGTCGATCGTGATCGTTCCGGAGTCGATGGTCTCCAGACGGTTCACGGTGCGGCACAGAGTCGACTTACCGGACCCGGAGGGCCCGATCACCACGACGACCTCGCCGCGGGCGATCGTCAGGTCGATGTCCTGGAGCACGTGCAACGCGCCGAAGTGCTTGTTGACGCTCTTCAGGACGACCAGTTCGCCGGTCCCGGCCACATCTTCCTTGGCCACCGATACTTCGGTCATCGCTATCGGGCTCCGTCCTCCTCGGTTGCGGAGGAATGTATTTGGCGCGAATGACCAGCGTCATTACATCTGAGGGAGATCTGAGCATCACGATCCGATAGCCTTCGGGCACATGTCGTAGCAGCCGTGGCCTGTGCGCGTATCGGCCGGGTAACGGAACCCGCGCGCCGCCGGAACCCACTTGACGCCGTCGTCGTCCATCAGCGTGACTGCCATCGTGCACGCGCGCGTACGCGCGCTTTCTACAAGGCACAGGTTTTTCGCGGGCAAGCGGAGAACGAACCAGGACGAAACGACCGCTGAACCGGAGGGGGCCGGGATGAGACTGCTGCTCGTCGAGGACGACAACCACGTCGCCGCCGCACTCTCCGCGGTCCTGGCCCGGCACGGGTTCTCCGTCACCCACGCCCGCAGCGGCGAGGAGGCCCTCCAGGCCCTCGTCCCCGAGAGCGACGGCTACGACGTCGTCCTGCTCGACCTCGGACTGCCCGACCAGGACGGTTACGAGGTCTGCGGCAAGATCCGCAAACGCACCAGCACCCCGGTCATCATGGTCACCGCCCGCGCCGACGTCCGCTCCCGCATCCACGGCCTCAACCTGGGCGCCGACGACTACGTGGTGAAGCCGTACGACACCGGGGAACTGCTCGCCCGGATCCACGCCGTCAGCCGGCGCACCCACCACGAGGACGGCCCGGCCGGTGGCGACGACGCGCTCCGGCTCGGCCCCGTCCACATCGAACTGCCCACCCGCCAGGTCAGCGTGGACGGCACGGTCGTCCAGCTCACCCGCAAGGAGTTCGACCTGCTGGCGCTGCTCGCCCAGCGGCCCGGCGTGGTCTTCCGCCGGGAACAGATCATCAGCGAGGTCTGGCGCACCAGCTGGGAGGGCACCGGACGCACCCTGGAGGTGCATGTCGCCTCCCTGCGCGCGAAGCTGCGCATGCCCGCGCTCATCGAGACCGTACGCGGCGTGGGTTACCGGCTCGTCGCCCCGGCCGCGTAGCGGGGACGGGTGAGTACACGTCTCCTCCCGCTGCTCATCGTCCTGCTGGCGGCCGTCCTGCTCGCGCTCGGCATCCCCCTCGCCGCCAGCGTGGCCGCCGCCCAGCAGCAGAAGGTCGTTGTGGACCGGATCGACGACACCGCGCGGTTCGCGGCCCTCGCCCAGTTCGTCACCGACGCGTCCACCACGTCCCGCCCCACGGGGACCGACGAGCGCCGGCAGACCCTCCGCCGCGAACTCGCCAGCTACTACGGCGTCTACGGCATCCGTGCGGGCGTCTTCTACCGCAACGCGTCCTCCATGGCCAATGCGCCCGACGACTGGGTCCTGCCGAAGACGGGCGAGGTGCGCGAGGCATACGACGAGGCGCTGCTCAGCCGGCGCAGCCATGACCCGCGGCAGGTGTGGCCCTGGCAACGTACCCGGCTCGTGGTGGCCTCGCCGGTGATCCGTGACGGTGACGTGGTCGCCGTGGTGGTCACCGACTCGCCCACCGGGCCGATGCGTTCACGGACCCTGCGCGGCTGGCTGTTCATCGGCGCCGGCGAGATCGCCGCGATGCTGCTCGCCGTCGGCGCGGCGCTGCGGCTGACCGGGTGGGTGCTGCGGCCCGTCCGGGTGCTCGACGCCACCACCCACGAGATCGCCAGCGGCCGGCTCAAGTCCCGGGTCGCGGCGGCCGGCGGTCCGCCGGAACTCAGACGGCTGGCCCGTGCGTTCAACGAGATGGCGGACAACGTCGAGGACGTGCTGGAGCAGCAGCGGGCGTTCGTCGCCGACGCCTCCCACCAGCTGCGCAACCCGCTGGCCGCGCTGCTGCTGCGCATCGAACTGCTCGCCCTCGAACTCCCCGAGGGCAACGAGGAGATCGCCTCGGTGCGCACCGAGGGCAAGCGGCTCGCCCAGGTCCTGGACGACCTGCTCGACCTCGCGCTGGCCGAGCACGCCGAGGCGGACCTGATGCTGACGGACGTCGGGCGGCTGGCGGCGGAGCGGGTCGCGGCGTGGGCGCCGGCCGCGGCGGCGAAGGGGGTCCGGCTGAGCGGTGAGTGCCCGGCGACCACCGGGTGGGCCGATCCGATAACGCTGTCCAGCGCGCTGGACGCGGTGATCGACAACGCGGTGAAGTTCACGCCGGAGGGGGGCGTGGTGGAGGTGGACGTCGCGCCCGACGGTGCCAGGGCGACGGTCGTGGTGACCGACACGGGGCCGGGGCTGACCGATGAGGAACTCGCCCGGGTCGGCGACCGGTTCTGGCGCAGTGGGCGGCATCAGAACGTGAAGGGGTCGGGGCTGGGGCTGTCGATCACGCGGGCGCTGCTGGCGGCGGGTGGGGGCGCCATCGCGTACGAGCACCATGCGCCGAGCGGACTGCGGGTCACGGTGGCGGTTCCGAGGGATTCATCCGGGTGAGGGGGTGAAGCACGGTCGGACGGCGGTCGAGTGCCGGCTGCCGGTCGGCGGGGGCCTGTCGCGCCCACGCGGCGGAGCCGCACCTCGGATACAGCCCCGCGCCCGTCGGGGCGCTTCGATCAGGGCGTTCACGGTTTCACCGAGCGGTAGTACCGTCGTGCGCCCTCCTGCAAGGGCAGGGGGTCCGTGTAGATCGCCGTGCGGAGGTCCACCAGTTGGGCCGAGTGGACGTGGGCACCGATGTCGTCGCGGCTCTTGATGACCGTGCGGGTCACCCACTCGGTGAGGCGTGGGTCCATGTCCTTGCGGGTCATGAGGAGGTTGGAGACCGCGATCGTCGCCACCGTCGTGCCCTTCTGCACCGACGGGTACGCCGACTCGGGCATGTTGGTCGCCCGGTAGTAGCGCGCGGCCTCGCCCTCGGAGTGCAGCTTGTCGACGAGACTGCCGTCTATCGGCACAAAGGTGAAACCGAACTTCTTCGCGAGGTCCAGCAGTCCCTTGGTGGGCAGCCCGCCCGACCAGAAGAACGCGTCGATCTTGCCGCGCCGCAGCTCGTCCGGGCCGGTGTCGATGCCCTCTGCCACCGGGGTGACGTCCTTCGCGGGGTCGATCCCGGCGGCCCTGAGCACCCGGTTGGCGATCAGCCGCACACCCGAGTTGGGCAGTCCTATCGCCACCCGCTTGTGCCGCAGCTGGGCGATGCTGGTGATGTCCGAGTCACGCCGCACGGCGATCTGGACGTAGTCGTCGTAGAGCCGCGCCACCCCCCGCATCCGGTCGGCCCCCCGGCCGCCGTTCAGTTGATACGTCTCCACCGCGTCGGCCGCCGCGATGGTGAAGTCGGCCTGACCGTTCGCCACCCGCCGCACGTTCTCGTACGACCCGGCGCTCTGGACCAGTTTCACCTTCAGGCCCGGCATGTCCCGGCCCAGCTCGGTGCGCAGCCGCTCGCCGTACTCCTGGTAAACCCCGGCCAGCGTCCCGGTGCTGAAGGTGATCGTCCCGGTCGGCGGCTCCTCGCCCAGCGGCAGCAGCCACCACAGCAGCAGGCCGAACGCGACGAAGCCGGCGGCCGAGCCCTGGAGCGCGCGGCGCCTGCCGATACGGGGGAACACCATTGACATGCGCGCGATCCTGCCAGCCGGTCCCGCTCCTGACCAGGGCCGGGCCCGGACGGCGGACCGGGAGGGAGTGTCAGTGGCGGCGGCTAGAGTCGTTCGCATGACCAGCTCCTCGCCCGCCCGCCTCGTCCGAGAGTTCCACCACACCTTCGGTCTGGACGCCCGCACCACGCCGGCCGAGGTGTCTCCCGAGCTGGCCGCGCACCGGGGGGAGTTGCTCGCCGAGGAGGCCGCGGAGGTCGCCGAGGTGGCGGTCGACGGGCCCCTCGACCGGCTCGCGCACGAACTGGCGGACGTGGTCTACGTGGCGTACGGCACCGCGCTGGTGCACGGCATCGACCTCGACGCGGTGATCGCCGAGATCCACCGGTCCAACATGAGCAAGCTGGGGCCCGACGGGCAGGTCGCCCGCCGGGCCGACGGAAAGGTGCTGAAGGGCGAGCACTACCGGGCGCCGGACGTCTCGGCCGAGCTGCGCCGCCAGGGCTGGATACCGGGCGACGCGGACTGACCCGGGCTCAGAGGGTGCCGCCCGCCAGCTTCCACTCGCGGTGCAGGGCGCCCAGCGGGATGCTCCGCTGCAACACCGGCGTACCGAAGATCGACAGCTGGAGGCGCAGGGTGCCGGAGAGGTCGACGCCGCCGTAGAGGTTCCAGGCGCCGTGGGCGTCCGCACCCGGGGTCGCGGAGGTGGCGGTGACCGTGCCGGAGGCCTCGCCGCGCAGGTAAGGGGCCAGATCGGCGGTGACGCCGACGGTGCCGTAGAGGCCGACCGAGGCCTCGGCGCCCAGCGCGGTCTTGACGCCGCCGGCGGTGGTCACCGAGGTGCGCACCGGCGTGCTCGTCATGTCGGAGCTGCTCACCGGCGTCCAGCCCTCGGCCGTGCCGAAGGAGCCGCCCGCCTTGAAGTCGCCCTTGAGGCTCTGCTCCACATCGACGGTGATCCTGCCGTCGCCGCTGATCTGGAGATAGCAGGTCAGGTCGAGGTTGACCACGACGGGGACCGGGCCGACCTGGAGGACGGGGTCGGCGTGCAGCTTGGCGAAGGGGATGCGCAGCGGGGTGGCCGTGCTCGCCGCGGCCCGGCCCCTGACCGCCCAGCCCGAGTCCCAGTCGCCGGACACGCCGAGGTAGGCGGAGCCGGGCGCGGTGCCGGTGCCCGCGCCGCCGTAGGCGAAGTCGACCTGCGGGGCGACCTGGACGAAGCCGGACACCGAGGCCGAGGCGGAGGCCGGAGCGCCGGTGGCGGTCGGGACCTCGGCGCTGACGTCCAGCCGGAGGCTGCCGAGCGGCACGGTGGCGCCCGCCGGGCCGACGTGCACATCACCGGACTTGGCCCAGGACACCTTGACGTCGGGCAGCAGCTTGTCCACGTCGAAGGCGTCCGGATCGACCGGCACGGTGCCCTTCGCCGTGTCGTCGCCGAGCAGGGCGTCGAGCGTGGCGGGGGCGGTCTGCACCTCGGTGCCCTCGTCGGTCTCGCCGATCACCTTGGTGACCTTGGCCAGCAGTCCGTCCGGGGCGCCGGGAGCGGGGGCACTGGCGATCACATCACCGACGGCGGCCTGTCCGGTCGCGGCCGACGCCGACGGAGACGCCGATGGCGATGTCGATGTCGAGGGGCTGGGGGAGACGGTCGGGGATGCCGAAATCCCCTTGGCCGCCTTGGATATGACGGCTCGCCGGGTCTTGCTGTCGTACGAGCTGACGGTGAGCGTGGTGCGGTGCGCCGGGCGGCCCGAACCCGCCGAACCGGCGGCCGCGGTCGTGGTGGCGGCGGGCGCGGCGGCGACGGCGAGGACCTGGCCGTCCGTGCGGGCGTCGGCGGCGGTGGTGGTGTCGTCGGAGGCCCGGGCGGTCTCCTGGGCGCGGTCCCCGGCGGAGCTCTGGTGCTGGGGTGCGGAGCAGCCCACGGCGAGAAGGAGGGCGGTCACGGCGAAGGCGGGCATGAGGGCATGCCCGGGCCTCGTGCGTCTGCGCAAGGTCAGTCCTGAGGGTGGGGGGTGACGAAGAGGCACCGACAATGGCTACCGACGGGTAGAACCGGCCGGTAACTCGGTGCGGCCCCGAGCATGCCACGCCCGCGGACACCTGGCCTCCACAATCCGGCCACAGCCCAACGTGACCTGAACCACGGCGACTTCAGGCCGCCGTGGCCGTTTCCTGGAAGGTCAGCCCTGCTGCGCGGCCGCCCGGCGCTGCCGCTTGCCGAGGGGAGCCTGGGAGAGGTCCTCCGCCCTGGACCGGAGGTTCTTGTAGCCGTAACCGCGCTCGCCCAGCCACGCCCTGGCCGCCTCCTCGGCGCGTTCGGTGGCCTCCAGGATGTCCTCCTCTTCCTCCCCGGTGTCCAGGAAACGGAAGGTGAAGGCGGTCCGTGCGGCGATGTCGTAACTCAGATGGCCCTCGCGGGTGAAGGCCGCGCGCAGCACGTCGTGGTCGGCGGCCCGGGACAGCAGCTCGGCGCGCTGCTCGGTGCTGAGGCCGTCGAAGACGCCGCGGACGGTGACGCGGAAGGTGCGGGTGGTCATGCCGCGACCCTAGGCAGGGCAGGGCGCGCCGTTCCAGCGGATTTACGGCACCCCGCCGGCCTGGCCGGCCGCAGGTTCCAGCGGCCGGCCCGCCCCCTTAGCCGCCGGCCTGGCCGAGCCGGAGGTTCCAGCGGCCCGGGCCGCCGGTGACCTCCGTTGCCGCCAGCGGCGGGACGTCCACGCGCCAGAACGCCGTCTCGGGCGCCCCGAGCGCGTGCAGCGCCACGGCCCGTACCACCTCCGGCTCCACCACCGCGATCGTCCGGCCGGTCGTGCGGCCCGTCGCCTCCAGCCACTCGGTGACCCGCGCGCAGAACTCCCGTACCGATTCGCCTCCGTGCGGTGCGGTTCCCGGCTCGGACAGCCACCTGACCAGCGCCTCGGGTTCGGCGGTGCTGACCTCCTCCAGCGTCCGGCCCCGCCAGCGGCCCGCGTCAAGGCCGGCCAGGCCGGGCTCCGCCGAGGCGTCCAGGCCAAGGGCGGCCGCCGTCTCACGGCAGCGCACGCTGGGGGAGCTGACCGCCCGGCCGGCGGGCAGCGGCAGCGGCAGCGCCACCGACTCCGGGTTCTCGATGGAGTCGCCGTCGTCGAAGCGGGCCCGCCGCAGCGAGGGGGTGATCGCCGGGGCTATGAGGATGACTCGGCAGGTCACGGGGCGGTTCCTCCTGGGGCGTCCATCGCGTACGGGTGCCGGACGCGCACGACAGTACGCCGTGCGGCGCCCGGACCGGCACGGCACCCACACCCGTACCGGCCCACCGCCCCGCGCGTATCGGCCCACCGCTCCGCGCGTACCGGCCGCGCCGCCGTGAGCCGGGCGGCCCTAGGCGGACAGCTCCCCCTCGATCTCCCGAGCCACTCCGGCCAAGGTCGCCACCAGCGTCCCCAGCCGGTCCTTTTCGTAGCGCACGCTCGGCATCGACACCGAGACCCCCGCCACCGCCCTCCCGTCCGCCCCCCGCACCGGCACCCCCACCGCCACCAGCCCCCGCTCCGAGCGCTCCCGGTTCACGGCGAAGCCGCCCCGGCGCGCCCGCGCCAGCTCTCTGCGCAGTGCCCCGAGGTCCGGGCGCTCACCCGGCCGGTCCCGGTACCGCTCCTCGGCGTACACCTCCGCCAGCTCCTCCTCCGGCAGCTCGGCCAGCAGCAGCAAGCCGCCCGTGGTCCGGTGGGCCGGGAACACCATCCCTTCCCGGGACCCCACCCGCAGCGCCTGCCGGCACTCCGCACTGGCGATGAACCGGACGGAGTCGCCCGTGCGGATGACGAGGTTGGCCGTCTCCTCGACCAGTTCCATCAGCCGGTGCAGATGCGGCAGCGCGATCGCCCGCAGCCGGGACACCGCCGACTGCGAGTGCGCGGCCAGCTCCAGGACGGGCCCGGCCCGGTAGACCCGGTCCTCGCCCTGCACGGCGAAGTCCCGGTACACGAGCATCGCCAGCAGCCGGTGCGCGGTCGACCGGGCCACGCCCAGCCGCCCGGCGACCTGCGACACGGTCAGGCCGCCCTCCAACTGGAGCATCGCCGCGGCCCGCAGCGCGTGGTCGACGCTGGTGATGGCGTACGGCGGCGGATTCTTCAGCGGCTTGTCCATGACCCAAGGGTGACACGGCATTCTGCTGTCCAGAATCTCCATGTCTTCCAGATGAACACGGCGCACCCTGAGGACTGTGACGCAGACCTACACCTCAGAGCACGCCACGGACTCCCCGGTCCGCCTCCAGGCCGTCTCGGCACCGGGTCAGCCCGAGGTCACCCCGGCCCTCGAAGAGCTGTACCGGGGCTTCGAACAGGAACTCCTCGTCCCCCTGTGGACCGAGATCGGCGATCTGATGCCGGCCCGTCCGCGGTCCCGGGCCGTGCCCCACCTCTGGCGCTGGGAACAGCTGCGGGCGCTGGCCGCACGGGCCGGCGACCTGGTCCCGGTGGGCCGGGGCGGCGAGCGCCGGGCCATCGCGCTGGCCAACCCGGCGCTCGGCGGCCGCCCCTTCGCCACCCCGACGCTGTGGGCCGCGATCCAGTACCTGATGCCCGGCGAGGACGCCCCCGAGCACCGCCACACCCAGCACGCCTTCCGGTTCGTGGTGGCGGGCGAGGGCGTGTGGACGGTCGTCGGCGGCGACCCGGTCGCCATGCGGCGCGGCGACTTCCTGCCGCAGGCGGGCTGGAACTGGCACGCCCACCACAACGCCACCGCCGAACCGATGGCCTGGATCGACGGGCTGGACATCCCGTTCCAGTACGTCACCGACGCCCAGTTCTTCGAGTTCGGCCGGGACGAGATCAGTGACGCCGAACGCACGACCCCAAAGCGGTCGCGGTCCGAGCGGCTGTGGGGCCACCCGGGCC
Organism: Streptomyces sp. NPDC058683; assembly: GCF_042716195.1. NCBI lineage: Bacteria > Bacillati > Actinomycetota > Actinomycetes > Kitasatosporales > Streptomycetaceae > Streptomyces > Streptomyces sp. NPDC058683. The sequence continues at coordinate 201,623 of NZ_JBHXSK010000008.1, read as the reverse complement.
TGCGGCCGGTCGCGGCCGGCCGGCTCACCCCCGGCTCGCCCCTGCTGGCGTACCGCTGGGAGCACACCGACCGCGCCCTCGCCGACCAGCTCGCCCTGGAGTCCGAAGGCTTCGCCGGCACCGTCGGGCCCGGTCACGCGGCCGTCCGCTTCACCGACCCGGCGAGCGGCGCCGACGTGCTGCCGACCCTGCGCGCCGAGATGCACCGCATCACCCGTGGCACCGAGACCGCCCCCGTCCGGGAGACGGGCTCCTCCGTCTACCAGGTCTTCGACGGCTCCGGCACCGTCACCGTCGGCGAGACGTCCTGGTCGGTGACGCGCGGCGACCTGTTCGCCGTCCCCTCCTGGCAGCCGCTGTCCATCCGCTCCGAGGCCGGTGCCACCGACTCCGACTCCGGCGCCCTGGACCTGTTCCGGTTCAGCGACTCTCCCGTCTTCGAGGCCCTCCGGCTCGACCGCACCCAGGTGGAAGGAACCCCCCGATGAAGCTCGCGACCCTCCGCACCGGCGGCACGACCAGGGCCGTACGGCTCGACGGCGAGACGCTGGTCGACCTCGGCCTCCCGGACGTGGGCGCCCTGCTGCGCCAGGACGGCTGGCCGGAGTCGGCCGCCGCCGCGACCGGGCCGACCTATCCGGTGGCCGGCGCCGACTTCGCGCCCGTCGTCCCCTCCCCCTCCAAGGTGGTGTGCGTCGGTCTCAACTACCGCAACCACATCCAGGAGATGGGCCGCGACCTGCCCGAACACCCCACCCTCTTCGCCAAGTTCGCGGACAGCCTGATCGGGGCGGGCGACGACATCGTGCGGCCCGACGAGACCGGGCAGCTCGACTGGGAGGCCGAACTGGCCGTCGTGGTCGGGCAGCCGGTACGGCGGGCCCGCGGGGCGGCGGCCGAGTCGGCGATCGCCGGGTTCACCGTCCTGAACGACATCACCTGCCGGGACTGGCAGTTCCGCACCCGGGAGTGGCTCCAGGGCAAGACGTGGGACTCCAGCACACCGGTCGGGCCCTGCCTCGTCACCCCGGACGAGCTGCCGGGCGGCGTCCGCCCGGCCCTCGGCGTACGGCTGCTCGTCGACGGCGAGCTGATGCAGTCCGACTCCACCGGGGACCTGCTCTTCGACCCGGTCGCGCTGGTGGAGTACGTGTCGACGGTGATCCGGCTCAACCCCGGGGACATCATCGCCACCGGTACGCCCGGCGGTGTCGGCCACGCCCGCGAGCCGCAGCGCTTCCTGACCGGCGGCGAGAGTGTCGTCACGGAGATCGAGGGCATCGGGCGGCTGGCCAACCGGGTCGTACGGGAGACGTCCGCCTGATGGGCCGTACCCTCGCGGACGCCCGGCACTGGGTCAGGTTCGGCACCGAGCTGTTCGTCCGGGCCGCCGAGGAGGGCCCGGACGGGCCCAGCACGCTGCCCGGCTGGACCCGCAGGCACCTGGTCGCCCATGTGGCCGCCAACGCCGACGCGCTGGGCAACCTCGTGCACTGGGCCGCCACCGGCGAACCGACCCCGATGTACTCCTCGCCCGGGGAACGCGCCGCCGGCATCGAGCACGGTGCCCGGCGGCCCGCCGCCGAACTCACCGCGTGGCTGCGGCTGTCCGCCGACGCCCTCGCCACCGCCATGGACGCGCTCGACGACGGCCAGTGGCGCTCGCCGGTCGTGACCGCGCAGGGCCGCACCGTGCCGGCCACCGAACTGCCCTGGCTGCGCGCCCGCGAGGTGTGCGTACACGCCGTCGACCTGGGCACCGGGGTCTCCTTCGCGGACCTGCCGGCCGGCTTCCTCGCCGCGCTCTGCGACGACGTGGTCGGCAAGCGGGCCGCCGCGGCGACCGGCCCGGCCCTGATCCTGACGGCCGCCGGCCACCGCTGGGAACTGCCCGGCGCGGACGGACCGGCCGAGCTCACCGGCGGACTCCCCGAGATCGCCGCCTACCTCACCGGACGCCCGGCCGCCGTCGACGGCGCGCCCGTCCTGACCCCCTGGCTCTGAGCCCGCACCGGTACTCAAGGAAGAGACCATGACCGCATCCACACCCCCCAACGGCCCGCGCCACCCCGACGTTCTCGTCGTCGGCGGTGGGATCGGCGGCCTCAGCACCGCGTTCGCCCTCGCCCGGACCGGACTGCGGGTGCGCGTCCTCGAACGCGCCGAGGAGTTCGGCGAGGTCGGTGCCGGCATCCAGCTGGCGCCGAACTGCACCCGCATCCTCGACGACTACGGCCTGCTCGACGAGGCCAGGACCCTCGGCGTGATCCCCGAGACCATGGTGATGCGCGACGCCCTGGACGCCCGCGAACTCACCCGGCTCGACCTGGCCGACCTGGAACGCCGTTACGGCTACCCGTACCTGGTCATCCACCGCAGCGACCTGCACGCCCTCTTCCTGCGCGCCTGCCGGGCAGCCGGCGTCGAACTCCGCACCGGCCGGCAGGTCGTGGCGTACGAGAACACCGGCGCCGGGGCCCGGATCCGGCTGGCGGACGGCCGTACCGAACGGGCCCCGCTGGTCGTCGCGGCCGACGGGCTGCACTCCGTGGCACGGCGCGAACTGGTCGGCGACGACGTGGTCAGCTCGCGCTATGTCGCCTACCGGGCCGCCGTGCCCATCGAGCAGGTGCGGGGCAACGGGGTCGCGGAGAAGGACGTCGTCGTGTACGTCGGGCCGCGCTGCCACTTCGTGCAGTATCCGCTGCGCGGTGGGGAGATGCTCAACCAGGTCGCCGTCTTCGCGTCGCCGTCGGCCGAGGCGGGCGGCACGGGCTGGGGCGGCCCCGGGGAACTCGACGCGGCCTTCGAGGCGACCTGCGACACCGTCCGCCGGGGGATCCCGCTGATGTGGCGCGACCGCTGGTGGCAGATGCTCGACCGGGACCCGGTGGACACCTGGGTGCACGGCAGGATCGCCCTGCTCGGCGACGCCGCCCACCCGCCGCTGCAGTACATGGCACAGGGCGCGATCATGGCCATCGAGGACGGCTGGGTGCTCGCCCACCACCTCACCCGGTCCGCCTCCGACTGGGACGCGGCCCTCGCCGCCTACCAGGCGGTCCGTGTCGAGCACTGCCGCCGGGTACAGACCACCGCCCGCGCCTGGGGCGACCTCTGGCACCTCGACGGCGAGCGACGGCTCCGCCGCAACGCGATCATGCGGGCCCGCGACCCGTACGACTACGGCTTCACCGACTGGGTGTACGGCCCGACCGCCCTGACCCCCGACCAGGAACCGGCGATGTTCACACCGATCCCGCTGACTTCGGCGTCACCGGCCGGAGCGTAGCGCCCGGGACAGGCCCAGGGCCGCTGTTCGTACCGCCGGTGCCAGTTGGGCGGGGCGGAAACGGTCGCACGGTACGGCCACCGAGAGGGCCGCTACCGCCGTGGGGCCGGCGAAGACGGGGGCCGCGATGCAGCTGACGCCCGGTGCGGCCTCTTCCTCCTCGTAGGCCAGGCCGGCGACCTGGGCCTGTTCGACCGCCGTGCGCAGCCGGCCGGGGTCGGTGACGGAGTGCGGGGTGAGGCGGGGGAGCGGCCCGGCGAGCACCTCCTCGACCAGGTCGGGGCCCGAGAACGCCAGCAGCGCCTTGCCGACCCCCGTGCAGGTCAGCGGGAGCCGGCCGCCGATGCGGGACGGCAGCCGCAGCGCGTCGTGGCCGTGGATGCGCTCGACGTAGACCACCTCGTGGCCCTCGCGCACGCCCAGGTGCACGGTCTCGTGCGTGGCCTCGAAGAGGTCCTGGAGGAACGGCAGGGCCGCCTCGCGGAGATCGTGCCGGCGCGGCACCAGCGAGCCCAGTTCGAAGAGGGCGCCGCCGAGCCGGTAGGTCTCCCCGTCCCGTTCCAGCAGGCCGAGCCGGACCAGCTCGGCGCAGAGCCGGAACACGGTGGTCTTGGACAGCTTGGACCGCTCGGTCAGTTCCGTGAGGCGGAACGCGCCGCCGTCCGGGCGGTAGCAGTCCAGAACCGCCATCGCCTTGTCGAGCATGTTTCCCTGACCACTGTTCCGTACCACGGAACAGATTTTGCCAGGTCTTCCGGCGCCCGCCTATACCTGTCGGCATGAGCCCCGACCTCGTGACCAAGGTGGCCGACGTCCTCGACGAGGCCACCCGCACCCGTACCCCCTGCGCCCCCGTCCGGGCCCTCCTCCCCGAGGGCGACATCGAGACCGCCTACGCGGTGCAGCGGCTGCACGTGGAGCGGGGCGTGGCCGCCGGCCGCCGCCTCGTGGGCCGCAAGATCGGGCTGACCTCGCCCGCCGTACAGCGTCAGCTCGGCGTCGGCCAGCCCGACTTCGGCGCGCTGTTCGCGGACATGGCGGTCGCCGAGGGGGAGCCGATCGCGCCCGGGCGGCTGCTCCAGCCCAAGGTGGAGGCCGAGGTCGCCCTGGTACTGGGCGCGGATCTCCCGTACCGCGAGCCGACCGTCGCCGACCTGCTGCGGGCGACCGCCTTCGCACTGCCCGCGCTGGAGATCGTGGACAGCCGGATCGCCGACTGGGACATCACCATCGTCGACACCGTCGCCGACAACGCCTCCTGCGGACTGTTCGTCCTCGGCGGCACGCCGGTCCCGCTGGACCGTGTCGACCTGCGCGGGGTCCGGATGACCCTGGCCAAGAACGGCGAGACCGTCTCGCAGGGGACCGGCGCCGACTGCCTGGGCAGCCCGCTCACCGCCGCCCGCTGGCTGGCCGCCACCCTGGCCGGCCTCGGCGACCCGCTGCGGGCCGGCGACATCGTCCTGACCGGCGCGCTCGGCCCGATGGCGGCCGCCGCCCAGGGCGACGAGTTCACCGCGCACATCGAGGGCCTCGGCACGGTCGGGGCCGCGTTCGCCACGGAAGGGGCCGGCGCATGACCACGAAGGCTGCCGTCATCGGGTCCGGGAACATCGGCACCGATCTGATGATCAAGATCCTGCGGCTCTCCGAGACCCTGGAGATCGCCGCCATGGCCGGTATCGACCCGGACTCCGACGGCCTGGCCCGGGCCCGCCGCCTGAAGGTGGCCACGACCCATGAGGGGGTGGCGGGGCTGGTCGCCCTCGACGCCTTCGAGGACGTGTCGATCGTCTTCGACGCCACCTCCGCGGGCGCCCACCGCCGCCACGACGAGGTGCTGCGCGCGCTCGGCCGTACGGTCGTCGACCTCACCCCGGCCGCGCTCGGCCCGTACGTCGTCCCGCCCGTGAACGGCGACGCCCATCTGGACGCCCCGAACGTCAACATGGTCACCTGCGGCGGCCAGGCCACCATCCCGATCGTCGCCGCGGTGAACGCGGTCACGCCGGTCCACTACGGCGAGATCGTCGCCTCCATCTCCTCCCGCTCCGCCGGTCCCGGCACCCGCGCCAACATCGACGAGTTCACGGAGACCACGGCCTCCGCCGTGGAGAAGGTCGGCGGCGCGGCCCGCGGCAAGGCGATCATCGTGCTCAACCCGGCCGAACCGCCCCTGATCATGAGGGACACCGTGCACTGCCTGGTCGGCGCGTGCGACGACGCGGCGGTGACCGCCTCGGTGGAGGAGATGGTCGCCCGCGTGCAGACGTACGTCCCCGGCTACCGCCTCAAGCAGAAGGTGCAGTTCGAGCGGGTGGCCGCCGACGACCCGCTGCGCACGCTGGCCCCCGGCGAGGCCGTGAAGGTGTCCGTCTTCCTGGAGGTGGAGGGCGCCGCCCACTACCTGCCCGCCTACGCCGGCAACCTCGACATCATGACCTCGGCCGCGCTGCGCACCGCGGAACGCATGGCCGCTTACAGCGCCCCGGAGGTGGCGTCCCGATGACCCGTCTGTACGTCCAGGACGTCACCCTGCGGGACGGCATGCACGCCGTCCGCCACCGCTACACCGTCGACCAGGCCCGCACCATCGCCGGCGCCCTCGACGCGGCCGGGGTCCGCGCGATCGAGGTCGCGCACGGCGACGGCCTCTCCGGCTCCAGCGTCACCTACGGCGTGGGCGCGCACACCGACTGGGAGTGGATCGAGGCGGTCGTGGGCGCCGTACACCAGGCGATCCCGACCACTCTCCTCCTCCCCGGCATCGGCACACTCCACGACCTCAAGCAGGCGCATTCCCTGGGCATCCGCTCGGTCCGGGTGGCCACCCACTGCACGGAGGCCGACATCTCGGCCCAGCACATCGCCGCCGCCCGGGAACTGGGCATGGACGTGGCGGGCTTCCTGATGATGTCCCACCTCGCCGAACCCGCCGAACTGGCCCGCCAGGCCAAGCTGATGGAGTCCTACGGCGCGCACTGCGTCTACGTCACCGACTCCGGCGGCCGCCTGACGATGGACGGCGTCCGCGACCGCTTCCGCGCCTACCGGGACGTACTCGACCCCGAGACCGAACTGGGCATCCACGCCCACCACAACCTCGGCCTGGGCGTGGCCAACTCGGTCGTCGCCGTGGAGAACGGCGTCACCCGCGTCGACGCCTCCCTCGCCGGGCAGGGCGCCGGGGCCGGCAACTGCCCGCTGGAGGCCTTCGTCGCGGTCGCCGACCTGATGGGCTGGGAGCACGGCTGCGCGCTGTTCCCGCTGATGGACGCGGCCGACGACGTCGTACGACCGCTGCAGGACCGTCCGGTGCGGGTGGACCGCGAGACCCTCACCCTCGGCTACGCCGGTGTGTACTCCAGCTTCCTGCGGCACGCCGAGGCCGCCGCCCGCAGGCACGGCCTGGACACCCGGGCGATCCTGGTCGAGGTGGGCCGCCGCAAGCTGGTCGGCGGGCAGGAGGACATGATCACCGACATCGCCCTGGACCTCGCCGCAGGCTGACCCGCGGCGACGGGCTGTCTCGATCCCGGTACCGGCGGACGCGCCGCGACCGGCGGCCCCGTTGTCAGTGCCGGCTGACAGACTGGGCGGCGTGGACACTCAACGCCGGGAACTGGCCGCACGCTTCGTCGAGTTGCACCGGGAGGGCTGCTTCCTGCTCCCCAACGCCTGGGACGCGGGAAGCGCCCGCGTCCTGGAGTCGGCCGGTTTCCCGGCCGTGGCCACCACCAGCGCGGGGGTGGCCTTCTCCCTGGGCCGCCCGGACCACGACTACGCCGACACCTCGTCGGACGGCGACCGGGTCGACCGTACGACCATGATCCGCCGGATCGGCGAGATCGCCGCCGAGGTGCGGATCCCGGTGAGCGCTGACCTGGAGGACGGGTTCGGCGCGGCACCCGGGACCGTGGCCGAGACGATCTCGATGACCCTCGCGGCCGGCGCGGCCGGCGGCAACATCGAGGACTTCACCGGCGACCGCTCCCGGCCGCTCTACGACCCGGAGCTCTCGGCGGACCGCATCCGTGCCGCCCGGGAGGCGGTCGGCACGGCCGGCGAGCCGTTCGTCCTGGTCGGCCGTACCGACGTGCTGCTGACCGGAGGACCGCTCGACGAGGCCGTCCGGCGGGCCAACGCCTATCTGGCGGCGGGCGCGGACTGCGCGTTCGTGCCGGGTGCGGCCGACGCCGGGACGATCGGCACACTGGTGCGCGAGATCGACGGCCCGCTGAACGTGGTGATGGGCCTGACCGGCAACGCCCTGTCCCTGGCCGACCTGCGCGACCTCGGGGTGCGCCGGGTCACGGTGGGCGGCAGCATCGCCCGGGCGATGTACGCGCAGCTGCTCGGCGCGGCGAAGGAGCTGGCGGACCGGGGCACCTTCTCCTACGCCGAGCACCAGATCCCGCAGACAGAACTGAACGAACTCTTCCGGCGGACGCCCGAGGCGGGCTGAGCCGGCCGGCCCCGGCGGTGCGCACCTGTCAGGGACTCACCCGTCGTCGCGTTCCTGCCGTTGGCGCCGGTACGCGCCGACGAGGAACACCCAGATCTCGCTGACCGTGGGGAACGGCGCGATGGCGTGCCGGAGCCGCTTCAGCGGGACCTCGCCGGCGACCGCGATCGTGGCCGAGTGCAGCAGCTCGCTGACCCCGGAGCCGACCATGGTCACCCCGAGCAGCACATCCCGGTCCACGTCCACGACCAGCCGGGCGTGGCCGGTGTAGCCGTCGGCGTAGAGGTTGGCGCCCTGGGCGGCGTTGAAGTCGAGGTCGACCGTCTCGACGCGGTGTCCGGCGGCGGCCGCCTGCTCGGCGGTCAGGCCCACCGCGCCCGCCTCCGGGTCGGTGAAGAAGACCTGGGCGACGGCGTGCTGGTCGGCGGTGGTGGCGTGGTCGCCCCAGTCCCCGTCGTCCAGCGGCTGCCCGGCGGCCCGGGCGCCGATGGCGTCCCCCGCCGTCCGCCCCTGGTACTTGCCCTGATGGGTGAGGAGCGCGCGGTGGTTGACGTCCCCGAGGCCGTACAGCCACTCGCCCTCGACCCCGTCGACCAGGCAGGTCGTGTCCACGTCCAGCCAGGAGCCGGGGGTCAGGCCCACGGTCTCCAGGCCGATGTCGTCGGTGCCGGGGGTCCGTCCGGTGGCGAACAGGATCTCGTCGGCCTCCAGCTCGCTCCCGTCGTCGAGCGTGGCGGTCACCGGTCCGGCGGGGTCCGGGCGGCGCAGGGCGGTCACCTGGACGCCGATCCGCACGTCCGCGCCCGCCTCGGTCAGCCCCTGGACGACCAGCTCGCCGGCGAAGGTCTCCAAGCGGGGGAGCAGCCGGCGGCGGGCGAGCAGGGTGACCTGTGACCCCAGCCCCTGCCACAGCGTGGCCATCTCCACGCCGACCCCGCCACCGCCGACCACGATCAGCCGGGCGGGCACGGTGCTGGAGTCGGTGCCGTGCCGGTTCGTCCAGGGCCGGGCCTGCTCGATGCCCGGGATGTCGGGCAGCACCGGCCGGCTGCCGGTGGCGACGGCCACCGCGTGCCGGGCGACGAGGGTCCCCCGGGCGCCGTCGTCCCGGGTGACGGTGACCCGGCGCGGCCCGTCGAGCCGGCCGTGGCCGCGGAAGAGGTCGGCGCCGATGGACTTGACCCACAGCGCCTGCCCGCTGTCGTCCCAGTCGGTGACGTAACGGTTGCGGCGGGCGAAGACGGCGTCGTTGTCGAGCCGGCCGGTGACGGCCTGCCGGGCGCCGTCCACGCGGCGGGCGTCGGCGACCGCGATGACCGGACGCAGCAGCGCCTTGCTGGGGACGCAGGCCCAGTAGGAGCATTCGCCGCCGACGAGCTCCCGCTCCACGACGGCCACGGAGAGACCGGCGGTCCGGGCCCGGTCGGCGACGTTCTGCCCGACCGGGCCGGCGCCCAGGACGATAAGGTCGTAAGTACCGTTTGTATCGGTTTGGTGTGATGCGCTCATTGCTGCCTCGCATGACGATCGGTGCCGGTCCGAGCTGCTGGGTCACCACCTCGGAGGCGGCGACTCCCTGTGCCGTACGGGTCATGTAACCGCTGGACGCGCGGAGTTGATCGCCCTACGACCATACGCCTCACAAAGACCCGCCATAAGCGCAACCTCTGACCGTCCGGCTCCCCTGACCGGCGCAAACGCGGTACGGCCGGGGCGGTGGCGGCGGGGACGGCGCATCGGTCGGCGCGCTTATGGGGGCCATCGGATCCGCCGATGGCGGGACCGGAATCCGCGGCGGGACCGGGCGCTTGTGGACTCCCGTCACCTCACGGACGAGGCGACGGGACGACCGGTTCGTCCCCTGCATTTCATACCTGAGGACATCTCATGGGAACTGTTGATCTGACCGGACGCGTGGCCCTGCTGACCGGCGCCACCAGCGGTATCGGCGCCGCGACCGCGACCCTGTTCGCCGAACGGGGCGCCCATGTGCTGGTCGCGGGACGGGACGCGGAGCGCGGCGAGAAGGTGGTCGCGGCCGTCCGGGAGCAGGGCGGCAAGGCCGACTTCCTGGCGGCCGAGCTGCGGGACGCCGACTCGGTGCGGCAGCTGGCCAGGCGGGCCGCCGAGCTGGGCGGCGGCCGCGTGGACATCCTCGTCAACAACGCCGGCATCTTCCCGTTCGGCGCGACGGCCGAGACGCCGTCCAGCGATGTGGACGCCGTCTACGACCTGAACGTGAAGGCGCCGTTCTACCTGGTCGCCGAGCTGGCACCGGGCATGGCCGAGCGCGGGCAGGGCGCGATCGTCAATGTCAGCACGATCGTCGCCGAGTACGGCCTCGCGGGCATGGCGCTGTACGGGTCGAGCAAGGCGGCGGTCAACCTGCTGACCAAGGCCTGGGCCGCCGAGTTCGGCCCGCGGGGCGTGCGGGTCAACGCCGTGGAGCCCGGCCCGACCCGCACCGAGGGCACGGCCGCCATGGGCGACGACCTCGACGCCCTGGCCGCCCAGGCGCCCGCCGGCCGGCCCGCCGAGGCACGGGAGATCGCCGAGGCGATCGCCTACCTGGCGAGCGACGCGGCGAGCTTCGTACAGGGAGCGATCCTGCCGGTCGACGGCGGCCGCACGGCCGTCTGACGCATCGAGGGGCGCCGGAACATGCCGCCCGGCGCCCCGGCCGAGTCCGGCGGCGTCCCCCGCGGCCGTGTCCGGCGGGGCGCTCGGCCGTGTCCGGTGGTTTCCCGGCCGGCTTCGGCGATGCGGTGGCCGTGTGCGGAGGGGTGGCCCCGATGCGCGGTCGGGCGGGGGCGTGCGGGTTCAGGTCCGTGGTGGACGGTCCAGGGCCGTGATGAAGCGGCCCAGGTCGCGGCGGCGGGAGTCGGACGGCCATACCGCCCAGGTGCGCCGCACCAGCGGGTGGCCGACCAGCGGTGACCAGGTCACATGGTCGGGCAACGGCTGCTGCCAGCCCGGCGGAGCCAGTGCGAAGGCCTGCCCGGAGGCGACCGCGGCCAGCTTCACGTCGGCGATCAGTGCCTGCCCCTCGGGTGCCTCGGGACCGAGATCGAGGCCGTGCCCGCGCAGGATCGCGGTCAGCTCGTCGTACCAGGCGGGGCTTCCGGCCCGCGGGAACCCGACCCACTGCAACGTGCCGAGCGCGTCGAGCGGGATGCCGTCGGGCCCGGCCAGCTCGGCGGCCTGCTCGACGGCGACCAGCACACCGAGTTTCTCCCGTACGACGAGCAGCGCGTCGAACTCCGTCCCCGACGGCCGCTCCCGCAGAAAGCCGACGTCGAGGCCGGCGGCGCGCAGCGCGGTCAGCTGCTCCGCCGTGGACAGATGCCGGGCCTGCACCCGCGTCTGCGGATACGCCTCGGCCAGTTCGGCGAGCGCCGGGTCGAGCAGCCCGGACGGCAGCTCCAGAGGGATCCCGATGCGCAGCGCCCCGCCGCCGGGACCGGCGTACCCGGCCATCACCCGCAGCGCCTGATCGTGCCGCGCGAGCACCGCCCGTGCCTCGCCGGCCAGCGCGGTCCCCGCTTCGGTCGCCCGCACCCCGCTGGGCCCGCGCACCAGCAGCCGCACGCCCAGCTGCCGTTCCAGCCCGCTGATCGTCTGGGACAGAGCGGGCTGGCTCACATGCAGCCGCCGCGCGGCAGCGGACAGCCCGCCCTCCTCCACCACCGCCACGAACGCCCGCAGCTCCCGCAACTCCATACCGCCCATGTCATCACGCCCGCCGGCAGGAGTCACGCGCTTGCGTAATTGCCGCGTAGTCCATCTTTCATTGCGATAACACTTATCTATGACTATCTATCCCAAATGGGAAACAGTGCCGCTTTCCGTGCGTTGGTATGTACGACGGTGAATAACCGGATGGTCTGTATTCGCCGTCGATGGAAACCACCATCGAGGATCGGAGCGCTGTGATGTCACTGACGTCATCCGAACGGTCGTACACCGCTCGTGCGGGCACGGTGAACGCCGAGACCGGGAACCCCGCCGAGCGCGGCGACCGAGCGCGGCACGGCGACCGCTCGGGCGCCCTGCGCGCCGCGGTGTTCGGCGTCAACGACGGCCTGGTCTCCAACACGGCCCTGGTGATGGGCTTCGCCGGATCCGGCGTCCCCGGTGCGGCCGTCCTGTTCGCGGGAGTCGCCGGACTGCTGGCCGGAGCCTTCTCCATGGCCGCCGGCGAGTACATCTCCATGCGCAGCCAACGTGAGGCCTACGAGCGGGAGATAGCGGTCGCCGCCGGCCGGCTGCGCGCCGACCCGGGCGCCCACGAGGCCGAACTCGTCCAGGTCTACCGGGACAAGGGACTGGACGCGGACGACGCCCGGCATGTCGCGACGACCATCATGCGGGACCACGACACCGCCCTGAACACCATGGTCCGCGAGGAACTCGGGCTGGACCCGGACGAGTTGGGTTCGCCGTGGTCGGCGGCGTTCTCCAGCCTCGCCTCGTTCTCCGTCGGCGCCCTGGCCGCCGTACTGCCCTTCCTCTTCCTCTCGGGAACGGCCGCGCTGCTCCTGGCCATCGCCCTGGCGGGCAGCGCCCTGTTCGCCGTCGGCGGTGCGATCGGCCTGCTCACCGGCCGGGCGCCGCTGCGCTCCGGGGCACGCCAGCTCTTCGTGGGCGCCCTCGCCGCCGCGGCCGTCTTCGGGATCGGGCATGTGATCGGCGCCAGAGTCGGCTGACCTCGACCGACAGCACAACCGAGGACCGACAGCACAACCGAACGAACTCATCACGCACGGAGGACAGTCATGCGCAGCACCACACTGGGATCGACCGGACTGCGGGTCTCCCGCATCGCCTTCGGTACCTGGCAACTCGGCGGGGACTGGGGCACCTTCGCCGAGGACGACGCCAGGAAGGCGATCCACCGGGCCCGCGAGCTCGGGGTGAACTTCTTCGACACCGCCCAGGGATACGGCTTCGGCGCCTCGGAGCGCCTGCTCGGAGCCGCCCTGCGGGGCGAACTCCGCGAGCACCGCGACGAGTTGGTGATCGCCACCAAGGGCGGCCTGCGCCGCACCGGCACCGGAGTCGCCCGGGACGCGAGCCCCGCCGCCCTGCGCGCCGGCGTCGACGCCAGCCTGACCGCGCTCGGCGTCGACCACATCGACGTCTACCAGGTCCACTGGCCCGACCCGGACGTGCCGCTCGCCGAGACCGCCGGCGCGCTGAAGGAGCTGGTCGCGGCCGGCAAGATCCGGCACGTCGGCGTGTCCAACTACTCCGCCGAGCAGATGGCCGAGTTCTCCCGCACCCTGCCGGTGGAGACGCTGCAGCCGCCGTACCACCTCTTCCGCCGCGGGATCGAGGACACCGTCCTGCCCTACACCCACCGGCACGGCATCGGCGTCCTGGTCTACGGCCCGCTCGCGCACGGCCTGCTGACCGGCACCCTCGGCGAGGACACCGTCTTCCCCGCCGACGACTGGCGGGCGAAGAGCGAGGTCTTCCGCGGCGAGACCTACCGGCGCAACCTCGGGGTCGTCCACGCACTGGAGGAGTTCGCGGCCTTCCGCGACATGACGGTCAGCCAGCTGGCCATCGCCTGGACCCTGGCCCGGCCGGGCGTGGACGCGGCGATCGTCGGCGCGCGGCGCGTCCACCACGTCGAGGACAGCCTCGCGGCCGCGGACCTCACGCTCGACGAGACCGACCTCAAGGACATCGACTCGATCATGGTGGCGGCCACCCCGGTCGCCGGACCTTCCCCGGAGAGTGTGTGATGACCACATCGACCGAACGGACCGAAGGGACCGGACAAGCGCGAAGGACCCGGGTCGCCGTCCTCGGCACCGGTGTCATGGGCGCCCCCATCGCGCGCAATCTGCTGCGCGCCGGGTTCGACGTGACGGTGTGGAACCGGACCCGGCAGCGGGCCGAGGCGCTGGCCGGCCTTGGCGCGCGGGTCGCCGGGACCCCGGCCGGGGCGGCCACGGAGGCCGGGTTCCTGATCACCATGCTCACCGACGGCGCCGCTGTGGAGAGCGCGATGACCGGGGCCGACGGTGCCCTGACCGCGCTCGGCCCGGACACGGTCTGGATCCAGATGAGCACCGTCGGCGTCCACGCCACCCAGCGGCTGGCGGAACTCGCCGAGGGGACGACCGCGTTCGTCGACGCCCCCGTCTCCGGGAGCTCCGAGCCCGCGGAACGGGGCGAGCTGCTCGTCCTCGCCTCCGGGGATCCGGCACTGCGCCCCCGCGTACAGCCGCTGTTCGACGCGCTGGGCCACCGGACGCTGTGGCTGGACCGCCTCGGCGACGGCAGCCGCTTCAAGCTGGTGCTGAACAACTGGCTCGCGGTCCTGGTCGAAGGCATGGCCGAGACCGTCAGCCTGGCCGGCGCGCTCGGGCTGGAACCCGGACTGGTGCTCGGCACCCTCACCGAGAGCCCGCTGGGATCCCCGTATGCGACGGCCAAGGGCCGGGCCATGGTCGAGCACGACTTCGCCCCGGGTTTCCCGCTGCACCACGCGGGCAAGGACGCGGCCCTCGCCCTGGCGGCCGCCGACCACCGCGGGCTCGAACTGCCGCTCACCGAGGCGCTGCTGAAGCGCTGGGACGAGGCGATCGCGTCCGGCCACGCCGCGGACGACGTGGCCGCGGCCATCACCGCGGCCGGCCCGGCCCGGCTCTGAGCCCGGCACGGCCCTGGGGCCGGCGCGGCTCTGAGCCTGGCACGGCCCTGGGCCCGGCGCGGGAGGACGCGCGGGAGGCCGGCCTGGAGCCCGCCGTGGGAGGGGGCGGGCCGGTGGTGGTGTCCGTTGTTCCCGGTGCCTGCGGTTCGCCCCTCGGGTCCCGGCAGGAACATGGCGTGGGCACGCCGCCGCCGTCACGCGCCCTCGGTTCCCGCACGCCCTTCACGGGCATCGCCCGCCCCAATAGCGCCGCTTGTCCCCTTATCGTCCGCGCACCTAGCCTTACACGGGTGCGCCGAAAGGGAACTCGGCCGACACGTGCGTACGGAATTTCCGTTCGCCGCCGAGCAGAAGAATCCTGACGCGGATTTCCCGGCGCCACGGCACTGCCTTTTCCCGTCCTTCGAAGGAGAAATCCTGCATGGATGTCGAGCCCATCGCGTTGGTAGGGATCGGGTGCACGCTCCCCGGTCGAGTGCACGGGCCGGACGACCTGTACACCGTGCTGCGGGAGGGGCGGGACTGTGTCGAGGAGATCCCCGCCAGCCGCTGGGACGTGGACGGACTCTATGATCCCGACCCGCTGGCTCCGGGCAAGACCTACATCCGGCACGGCGGATTCGTGGACGACGTCGACCGCTTCGACGCGGCGTTCTTCGGAATCTCGGACGCCGAGGCGGTCCGGATGGATCCGCAGCACCGGCTGCTTCTGCAGACCGTGTGGCACGCCCTCGAAAACGCCGGACAGGACCCCGCGGAATTGCGGGGCACCGACACCGGCGTATTCCTCGCGCTGATGAACACCAACAACTACGGCACCCTCAAGCGCGACATCGAAGGGCTGAAGGGTGTCTCGGCCTACGACGCGATGAGCGACGCGAACAGCATCAGCGCCGGCCGGGTCGCCCACTTCCTCGATGTGAAGGGGCCCTGTTTCGCGGTCGACACCGCCTGTTCCGGTTCGCTGGTCGCCCTGCACCTGGCCCGGCAGTCCCTGCTCACCGGCGAGTGCGACTCGGCCGTCGTCGCCGGCGTCAACCTGATCCTCCACCCCGATGTCCATGTCGCCTTCTGCAAACTGGGGCTGTTCTCCCGCAGCGGGCAGTGCCGGGCCTTCGACGCCAAGGCGGACGGCTATGTCCGCAGCGAGGGCTGCGTGGCCGTACTGCTGCGCCGGCAGTCGGTCGCGGAGGAACGGGGCGACCCCATCCTGGCCACCGTCGTCGGCAGCGCGATCAACCACGACGGGCACACGCCCGCGCTGACCGCCCCCAACGGCCGTACCCAGGAGCAGGTGATGCGCACCGCGCTCGCCCGCAGCGGCGTCGACCCCGCCGAGGTCGACTACGTCGAGGCACACGGCACCGGAACCCCGGTCGGCGACCCCATCGAGATGGGCGCCATCTCCCGGGCCTACGCCCGCTCGCGCACCGCCGACCGGCCGCTGTACGTCGGCTCGGCGAAGAGCAACTTCGGCCACACCGAGGCCGCCGCCGGACTCCTCGGCGTCGTCAAGGCCGCCCTCTCGCTGCACCGCGAGACCATCTACGCCAGCCTCCATCTCGACCGGCTCAACCCCAGGATCGACCTCGACGGCGCCCCGGTGGAGGTCCCCACCGAGGCCGTGCCCTGGCCCCGGACGGACGTCCCGCGGCTGGCCGCCGTCAACTCCTTCGGCTACAGCGGCACCAACGCCCACGCCATCCTGCGGGAGGCACCGCGGCCGAAGCCGCGAGGCGGGGCGGTCGCCGCGAAGCCGCGCCCGGCCGAGCTGCTGGTGCTGTCCGCCAAGTCCCCCGAGAGCCTGGACGCACTGGCCGAGCGCTGGGCGGAGTATCTGTCCAGGACCGACCGGGAGACCCTGCCGGCGGCCGTCTTCACCGCCGCCGCCGGACGCGCCGCGCACCGCCACCGCCTCGCGGTGACCGGACGGGGCGGTATCGAGATCGCCAACGACCTGCGGCTGTGGCGGACCCGCCGGACCTCGCCGTCGGTCAGCGGCGGACACCCCGCGAAGCCCGCCAGGACCGCCTTCGTCTTCACCGGCCAGGGCGCGCAGTACCCGGGCATGGCCCGCGAACTGTACGGCGGCGAACCGGCCTTCGCCGCCGCCCTCGACCGGTGCGCCGAACTGCTCGACCCCGAACTTCCCGTACCGCTGCGGCAGTTGCTCTTCGAGGACCAAACACCGCAGGCGCTCGACGACACCCGCCTCGCCCAGCCGGCGCTGTTCGCCGTCGAGTACGCGCTCGCCGCCCTGCTGCGGTCCTGGGGAGTCGTCCCGGACGCGGTGGTCGGGCACAGCATCGGCGAGGTCGTCGCCGCGTGTGTCGCCGGCATGCTCCCCCTGGAGGACGCCGCCCGGTTCAGCGCGGTGCGCGGCCGGCTGATGGGCGAACTGCCGCGCGACGGAGTGATGCTGGCCGTGGCCGCCGACCCGGAGACCGTGCGGGGCTGGCTGTCGGGACGGGAGGCGGACGTCTGCGTCGCCGCCGTCAACGGCCCGCGCGCCGTGGTCGTCTCCGGGCGGGCGGCGGCCGTCGACGAGGTGGCCCGCCGCGCCGAGGCCGCGGGCAGCCGCACCACCCGGCTGCGTACCTCGCACGCCTTCCACTCGCCGCTGATGGACCCGGTCCTGGCCGAGCTGGGCAAGGCGGCCGCCGGGCTGCGTACCACCACGCCGGCCGTCCCCGTGTTCTCCAATGTCACGGGCGAGGCGCTGACCGGCGCGGAGGGCCCGGAGTACTGGAGCCAGCAGGCGCGCCGGCCGGTCCGGTTCCACGACGGCATGCGTGCGGTGGCGGCGCTGGGCTGCGGCGTGGTCCTGGAGATCGGCCCCCATCCCGCTCTGGGGCCGTACATCGCCGAGGCCTTCGGCGACACCGGCGTGACGGTGATCCCGACCCTGCGCCGCGACGGACGGGACACCCGCAACCTTCTCGCCGCCGCGGGTGCCCTGTTCACGGCGGGGGCCGCCGTCGACCTCCCCGCCCTCTACCGGGGCCCGCACCACCGCCGTACCTCCAACGCCCCGCGCTACCCGTTCCGCAAGGACCGGTACTGGGTGGTGCCCGCGCCGGACGCCGGACCCGGCGAGACGGCGGCCGTGGCGGCACCGCGGTCGCAGGTGCCGGCCGTGGCGCCGGCGCCCGTACCGCGGCAGGCCGCCCGCCGGATCGTGCGCCGGCACGAGGTGCGGGCGGGCACGCCCTGGGCGGACCACCGGGTTCTCGGGGCGACCGTCTTCCCGGCCACCGGCTATCTGGAACTGGTCCTCGACGCCTGCGCGGCGGACACGGCCGTCCAGTTCACCGACGTCGACTTCCTGCGCCCGCTGGTCCTGGCCCCCACGCGACCCAGCACCGTCCGGGTCGACCTGGAGGACTCCTCGACCGAGGGCGGCCACCGGTTCACGGTGGCCGGCGACGGGGACGGCGAGCCCCGCTACTGCCAGGGGAAGGCCGGTCCGGCCGAGCGGCGGGACACCCCCGTGACACCACCGGAGCAGCTGCGCGCGGCGATGTCCACGGCACTGCCGGCCGGCCGGCTCTACGGGCTGCTCCGCGAGGACGGCATGGAGTACGGCGCGAGCTTCTCCACCGTCCGCGAGCTGTGGCTCGACGAGACGGGCGGGCAGGCGCTCGGCCGGATCACGGCCGCCCCCGACGGCGCGTCCCCCGTCAGTCACGCACACCGCTTCGCCACCCTGCTCGACGGCTGTCTGCACCTGACCGCCGCCGCGGCGCGGGAGGGCGCCGCCCGGGGCGCCCACGTCCCGGTCGGCATCGGCCGGATGACCCTGCACCGACCGTTGCCCGACCAGGTCTGGGGCCACCTCCGGCTGCGCCCGAACCCCGACGGGACCGCCTTCTCGGCGCGGTTGAGCGTGCTGGACGACTCCGGGAACCTCCTCGCGGACCTCGACGACATCGAGTTCCGGCGCATCGCCTCGCTGACCGGCACCTCGGCCGGCCCCGCCGCACCGGCCGACGGCCGCCCCCGGGAGAGCGGCGACTCACGGGCGGAACTGCGGGCCCGCGTCGAGCCCCTCCCGGCCGCCGAGCGCCGCCAGGTGGTCATCGGCTGGCTCGCCGACGAGATCGCCGACACCCTCGGCCGGATGTCGGCCGAGATGGAGATCGACCTGCACGACCTCGACCCGTCCCTGGCCCTGCTGGAGATCGGTCTCGACTCACTGAGCATCACCGAACTCCAGCGCCGCATCCAGGAGAAGCTCGACTTCCGCTTCAAGGCGATGGAGGCACTGGAGTACCAGAGCATCGAGGAACTGGCGGAGTACCTCCTCCAGCGCGTGATCCTGGCGGACCCGGCCGCCACCGCCCGCCAGGGCTCCTGACCGCCACCCTGCTGCCGATCCCACCCAGAGGGGAAGTGCCGGCCACCGTGTTGAGCCCCGAGCACGTCAACGACTACCTCGACAGCCATCTCACCGAACGCCAGGTCAACAAGATCCAGCACGGCTTCCCGTCCCCGCGGTACTGGAACGAGCTGTCCGTGCCCCTGGACGAGGTCGGCGCGGACCGCCGGCACCTGCGCGCCACCGGCGAGCAGTCCCACGCGTTCCTCTACGTCGGCGTCCCGTACTGCATCCAGACCGACCCCGGGAAGTGCGGCTACTGCCTGTTCCCCGTCGAGGAGTTCCAGGGCAACGCCGCGCTGGAGGACTACTACGGCTATGTGGAACGCGAAGCCGAGATGTACCGGGAGCAGATGGCGGGCTCCGTCCTCGTCGGAGCCTACTTCGGCGGGGGCACCTCCAACCTCTACCGGGCCCCGGTCTACCACCGGCTGATGGACATGGTGCGCCGCCTCTTCCCCGAGATCGAGGACGGGGCGGACCTCACCCTGGAGGGCATCCCGCAGCTCTTCTCCCGGGAGAAGATGGCGGCCATCCGGGACTCCGGGATGAACCGGATCAGCATGGGCGTCCAGCAGGTCAACGAGCGGCTCAACAGCTTCAGCGGCCGCAAGCAGACCACCAAACACGTCATCCAGAGCCTGGAGTGGGCCCGCGAACTCGGCCTGGCCGCCAACGTCGACATCATCTTCGGCTGGCCCCAGCAGACCGTCGACACCATGCTGGAGGACCTGCGGACCCTGGTCTCCTGGGAGGTCCACGACATCACCCACTACGAGCTGAACGTCGGCGGACCCACCGACTTCGCGCTCAACCGCTTCCACGAACTGCCCAGCACCCTGGCCAACCTGGAGATGTACCGGGCGGGCCGCGACTTCCTGCTCGACCAGGGCTACGAGCAGCTGTCGACGTACAACTTCCGCCGCCCCGGGGACCCCGCGGTCAAGGACTTCCGCGAGGGCTACACCAGCCGCGTCGAACAGGTCGACAGCCTCGGACTCGGCTACGCGGCGATCACCTTCTTCGGCAACCCCACGCTCCCCTCGGGCCGTTCGTGGTCGTTCATCAACCACCGCAGCCTGCCGCAGTACAAGGCGGCGGTCGACGCCGGCCGGTTCCCGGTCGAGCGCGGCTTCCGCCACACCCCCGACGACCTGCTGCTGCTGGCCCTCTTCCGGGATCTCATCAGCACGCGGATCGACCGGGCCCAGTACCGCACGGGCTTCGGCGTCGACGTGTACGAGAAGTTCGCCACCGTCTGGGACGCGCTCGCCGAGCGCGGGTACGCGGAGATCACCGCGGAGCGGATCAGGCTGGTCGGCGACGGCGCGTTCTACGTGCCCATGATCTCCACACTGATCGCCGAGGAGCGCTACCGCGAACTGCGCGAGGAGGCCGCCCGGCGCAAGAAGGAGGCGCGCCGGCCCGCCGCCGTGACACCGGAGGCGGGCCGTGACGGCTGAACTCCCGCTGGCGGGCCGCGGCTGCGTGGTCACCGGAGGCTCGCGGGGCATCGGCGCCGCCGTCGTCCGGCTGGCGCTGGCGCAGGGCGCCGATGTCGTCTTCGGCTACCACAGCGACGAGAAGCAGGCCCGCGCCCTCGCCGACGAGCTGCGCGCCGCCCACCCGGAGCGCCGCTGCACCCCGCTGTACGCGGACGTCGCCGACACCGAGGCGGCGGCACGGTTCGCCGCCGCGGCGCTGGACCGGCTGGACCGCTTCGACATCCTCGTCAACAACGCGGGCATCACCCGCGACACCCTGTTCGCACGGATGGCCCCCGAACAGTGGCACCAGGTCATCGGCACCAACCTCGACAGCATGTACACCATCACCAGACCGCTGCTGATGCCCCTGGTGAAACAGCGCAGCGGTGCCATCGTCAACATCGCCTCCTCCGCAGGGCTGCACGGCACCCCCGGCCAGACCGCCTACTCCGCCGCCAAGGCCGGGATCATCGGCTTCACCAAGGCACTGGCCAAGGAGATCGGCACCCGGGGCGTCACCGTCAACGCCGTCGCGCCCGGACTCATCGAGACCGACATGACCGCCGCGATACCCGAAGACCGGGCCGAGTTCCTCAGATCCCTGATCCCCGGCCAGGAGTTCGGCTCCCCGCGGGACGTGGCCCACCTGGTGTGCTTCCTGGCCTCCGACCGGGCCCGCTACATCACCGGGCAGGCCATCGAGATCTCCGGCGGCCTGGTCGTATAGCCCCCTCAGCCGGCCTCCGCACGGTCGCCGCTCACGCGCAGCAGGCCTTCCTGGGCGAGGGTGGCGACCAGCACCCCGTCGCGGGTGAAGACCCGGCCGAGGACCAGTCCCCGGCCGCCGGCGGCCACCGGGGTCTCGTGGGCGCACAGCAGCCAGTCGTCCGCGCGGAACGGACGGTGGATCCACACGGTGTAGTCGAGGCTCCGGGCGGTGGCGTGGAACCACGACACCCCGTGCCGGACCGCGACCGTCTCCAGCATGGTCACATCGCACACGTACACCAGCAGACAGGCGTGGAGCAGCGGTTCGCCGCCGCCCGGCGCCTCGCCCCTGATCCGCACCCAGACCCTCGTCCGCGAGGACACCAGCGCCGGGTCCTGCTCGGCGTCGAAGCTCAACGGCCCCACGAAGCGGGTCTCGTACGGCTTCCCGAGCGGGGCGACGGCCTCGCCGAACGCCTTCGTCAGCCGCTCCTCGTAGGTCGGCAGGTCCTCCGGGTCCGGGACGGCCGGCATCGGCTCCTGGTGGGCGAGGCCCGGCTCCGGGCGGTGGAAGGAGGCGGTCAGCGCGAACACCTCACGGCCGCGCTGGGTGGTACGGACCCGCCGGGTGGCGAAGGACGGGGTGGTCTTCACCCGGTCGACCCGGTGCTCGAAG
This sequence comes from Streptomyces sp. NPDC058683, assembly GCF_042716195.1. NCBI lineage: Bacteria > Bacillati > Actinomycetota > Actinomycetes > Kitasatosporales > Streptomycetaceae > Streptomyces > Streptomyces sp. NPDC058683. The sequence goes on along the minus strand of NZ_JBHXSK010000008.1, from coordinate 179,953 downwards.
GGGGCCGTCGGCAGGCCGGGCCGTACGAAGGAGCAGTGCACCGCGTGCACCGGCGGCCCGCCGGGCACCGTACGGCCGGCGGCGGCCAGTGCCTGGGCGGCCACCAGCCCGCCGTACACCGGGGAGGTCCGCTCCAGGGGCGGGCGCCCCAGAAAGCACTCCTCGTGTTCCCGGTGCTGGCCGTGTTCCCGGTGCTCCCCGTGTTCGCCGTGCCCTCCGTCGTCGCGGCCGGGTGCGGGGGCCGGATCGAGGAGGCCGAGCAGTTCCAGCAGTGCGGGTTCCTGGTGCATGGGCCTCGCTTCGCTCGCCTCGGCGACAGTGCTCGGTCGGGTCAGTATCGCCAGCTCGGAGCCCGTCCATCAATCGAACTGGCTGACGGCGAGCGGCAGTTCACCACGCCGCCGGTCCGTTGCCCGGAGCGCCTCAGGGAGGCCCTGTCATGCTGGACCGCGTCAGCGCGGTGCTCTACCGGCGGCGCGTCGCCGTGCTGTGGGTGAGCGCGGTCGCCGTCGTCCTCGCCTGGATCGGCGGCCTGGGCGTGGAACACCGCCTGGTCCACGGGGGTTTCTCCGACCCCGGCGCGCAGTCCGCCCGCGCCGAACGCCTGGTGGCCGAGCACTTCCCGGCCGCCGCCGACGACCTGGTGCTGCTGCTCAGCGGCACGACGTCCGTCGACTCGGCGGAGATGACCTCCCTGGGCACGGCCCTGACCCGGCACGCGGCACGGATCCCGGGCGTCCGGGAGGCCACCTCGTACTGGACGGCGGGCCGCGCGCCCGCGCTGCGCTCCCGCGACGGTGCCATCGGGCTGGTCACGCTCTCCCTCAGCGGTGACGAGGACGACCGGGCGAAGACCGCCGGCCGGGTCCTGCCGGACGTCCGGCGGCACGCCCGGGGGCTGATGGTCCTGGCGGCCGGCCCCGCGCAGGTGCAGTCGGAGGTCGGCGCGCGCACCGCACACGACCTGCTGCTCGCGGAGGCGATCGCCGCGCCGATCACCCTGGTCCTGCTCCTGCTGGTCTTCGGCGGCGCGGTCGCCGCCACCCTGCCCCTGGTCGTCGCGCTGCTGTCGGTCCTGATGAGCCGGGCCGTGCTCAACGCGCTCGCGGGCGTGGTGCCGATCTCGGTGTACTCGATGAACTCCACCACCTCGCTCGGCCTCGGACTCGCCATCGACTACAGCCTGTTCGTCCTCGCCCGCTTCCGGGAGGAACTGCGCGGCGGCGCCACCGTGCGGGAGGCGCTCGGCCCCACCGTGCGCCGGGCCGGGCGGACGGTCGCGTTCTCCGCGCTCACCGTGGCCCTGTCCCTGGTCGCCCTGCTGGTCTTTCCGCAGTTCTTCCTGCGGTCCTTCGCCTACGGCGGTATCGCCGTCGTGCTCTCGGCGGCGGCGGGCGCGGTCCTCGTACTGCCCGCCCTGCTCGCTGTCGTCGGCCGTCGGGTCGACCGCTACGACGTGTTCGCCCGGCTGCGCGGCCCGGCACGCCCGACGGGGGCCCCGGAGGACGGACGCTGGTACCGGTTCGCGCTGGCGGTGACGCGCCGCCCCCTGCTCTACGGCGGTGGCGCGGTGCTGCTGCTGGCGTTCCTCGCGTCCCCGTTCCCCCGTGTCTCCGCGGGCCTCTTCGACGACCGCTCGCTGCCCGCCTCCGCCCAGGTGCACCGGGCCACGCAGCTGCTGCGCGACCGGTTCGACGCCGACGCGCTGGGCACCGTCCCCGTGGTGATCGAGGGCGTACGGCCCCGGGCGGTGGAGCCCTACGCCCGCGCGCTCTCCGCGGTGCCCGACGTCCGCCGGGTGACCGCGGCGACCGGGAGTTACGTCGCCGGGCACCGGGTCCGGGGACCGGCCCCGGCGGCTTCGGCGGACGGCGACAGCACTCGCGTCACCCGCGTCACCCGTGTCATCCGCGTCTCCGATGACACCCGCGTCACACTCGTCACCGTGGTCTCCGGGGTCGAACAGGACTCCCCGGCCGGCACCCGGCTGGTCCGCGGGCTGCGGGAGGTGGCCGCGCCCGCCGGAGCCACGGTGTCGGTGGGCGGCCGGGCCGCCGAGGTCCAGGACAGCACCGCCGCCGTCGCCCGGGCCACCCCCGCCGCGATCGGCATCGTGGTGGGCGCCTCCCTGCTGCTGCTCTTCCTGTTCACCGGGAGCGTCCTGATGCCGGTGAAGGCGCTGGTGCTCAACACCCTCAGTCTCAGCGCCACGTTCGGGGCGATGGTGTACGTGTTCCAGGAGGGGCATCTGTCGTTCCTCGTGGGCAGCCCGGCGCACACCGGCACGCTGGACGCCACCATCCCGATCCTGACCTTCTGCGTGGCCTTCGGGCTCTCCATGGACTACGAGGTCTTCCTGCTCGCCCGCATCCGCGAGCGTTACCTGCTCACCGGCGACAACACGGAGTCCGTCGCCTTCGGCCTCCAGCACACCGGCCGCATCATCACCGCCGCGGCCGTCCTGGTCGCCGCGGTGCTGTTCGTCTTCTCCGTCTCCGGGGTGACCATGCTGAAGCTCCTGGGCGTCGGCCTGGCCCTGGCGGTGGTGCTGGACGCGACGCTGGTGAGGGCCGTACTCGTCCCGTCGTTCATGCGGCTGGCGGGCCGCGCCAACTGGTGGGCCCCGGCCCCGCTGCGCCGCCTCCACGACCGCGTCGGACTGCGCGAGGACACCGGCGCCCCGGACCTGCCGAGGGCGGAGCGGGCCGGTGTTCCGCCGGGAACACCCACCCCCGGCCCATGACCGGCGCGCCTTCCCGGAGAGGGACGCGCCGGTCGGGGATCAGTGTGGGTCCGGCGTCCGCGCCACCGGATCGGCTACCAGCCGACGGCGACCAGGAGCCATTGCGGGTTGGCGTGGGAGACGAAGGAGGACTGGCCCGCCACGTCGTCGTAGGGGAAGCCGTAGGCGAGGTGGTTGATGGCGTTGTCGTGCCAGAACTTGGCGTAGTAGTTCGCCGGTGCCGCCGTGTAGAACTGGGCCGGGTCGGACTGCTGGGAGGCCGGCAGGGTGGCGACATGGCGGTTGAGGGCGGCGCACATGTTCGGGTCGGCCGCCAGGGAGGCCGCGCAGCCGAAGATGTCCGAGGTGGCTGCGGTCACGCCCACCGACTGGGCGTACGAGGTGAAGTAGTTCGCGTTGGCGCCGCCCGCGCGGAAGCTCGGGTCGCTGCCGGGCGCGATGATCCGGTACGGGGCCTGGGTCTGGGCCAGCACGTCGAACTGGGACGGCACCGCGTCGGTGAAGCGCTGGAAGGTGGTGGCGCGGTCCTCGGCGAACGTCTGCCGGTTCTCGCCGACCTCGACGTCGTAACCGTCCTTGGTGTGCAGGCGCATGGCCAGCTTCAGGCCGAAGGCGTCGACCCGGGTGGTGTTGCCGTTGAAGACGTTGTTGCCGACCGTGAACTCGATGAAGTCGTAGTACGCACTGTTGGGCGAGCCCAGGTAGAAGTACATGCGGCCGGCGGAGTTGGCCGGCATGTCGAGGTAGGGCTGTTCGGCGATGGAGTGCACCTGGCCGTTGAAGCTCCAGTACACCTGGCTGTCGGGGTACTTGCCGTTGGTGCGGTTGAGGATCTTCACCTCGACGGCGTTGTTCGCCGCGGGTATGTCGCTGGTGCTGCCCCAGAAGTCGTCCGGCGGGGTGGTGGCGCCGGGACCGTAGACCTGGAACTCCCACAGGGAGTAGCCGTACGGGGTGCCCCGCGCGGTGCCGTAGAGACGGACGTAGCGCCCGCTGCCGGTGATGGCGAGGTTCTGGGTCCCGCCGGTGGCGGTGGCCGTCGAGTAGACGGTGGTCCAGGTGGTGGCGTCGGTGGAGGTCTGGATCTGGAAGGCGGTCGCGTAGGCGGCCTCCCAGTTCAGCGTGACGCGGGTGAGCTGCTGGAGCGACCCGAGGTCGACCTGCAGCCACTGCGGGTCGGAGAAGGCCGAGGACCAGCGGGTGCCGGTGTTGCCGTCGACCGCGGCGCCTGCGGGGAAGGAGGCGTTCTCGGTCGAGGAGGCGGTGGCGGGCCTGCCCTGGGACAGCAGCTGGTCGGCGGCGTGGGCGGGCGACGGTGCGAGCACCGCGAAGAAGGCGGCGATCAGGACGACGACCAGACCGAGAGCCGTGCGTGGGCGTACGGCGCCGGCCGGTGGTCTGCGGGTGGGTGCGCTGGCGGAACTCTGCATGCGGAGTCTCCTCAAGCCGGTTCGGCGTGCGTGGGGATGGAGCAACAGCAGACATGAGAGCGCTCCCTCGGGTTGTAGACCTGGCGCTGTCCGCCGTCAACAACTGAAGCCGAAATCAATCGAGTTGGGATCCCGCTGACGACACGGTGCTGATCCCGGCGCTGGTATCGCGCACAACGCGTTGGCAGCCTTCAGCTTCCGACCGTTTGGGCGGCCCCGGGCCGGTCCGCTTTTACAACCCTTGACGCAGCCGGTACGGACCTTTCCGTGCCGTCCTGTCACCGCCCCGGAAGATCACGAGCAGGCGTGACCGGGACCGAGGCCGGTTGCGTTACCCGACAGGGGATGCCGTGGGGCGTTCCTGGTCCCGCGGGCGGACCTCCGGAGGGACCCGCGGCAGGCGTGGCAGGCACAGCCGGCGACGTGCGGGCGGGCCGTCCTGGTGCCGGACGCTGTCGTGCCGACGCCTGGCTGGTCTGTGGGTATCCGCGGGCCGGCTCGGGCCGCGCCTGGACCCACCCCCCTACGGGGCGGGGGCGGCTGTCGTCCCTGGTCCGTAGGCGAAGCGGCGGCGGCCGCGACAGGCCCCGTTCGCGACCGCCTACTCTTGACTCATGACCAGCAGCAGTGACCGGAGCGCGGCAGTGGACGTTCGTTCATCTCAGACCTATGAAATCCGCACCTACGGGTGCCAGATGAACGTCCACGACTCCGAGCGATTGTCCGGGCTGCTGGAGGAGGCCGGATACGTCCGCGCCCCCGAGGGCTCCGACGGCGACGCGGATGTCGTCGTCTTCAACACCTGCGCCGTCCGGGAGAACGCCGACAACCGCCTCTACGGCAATCTCGGCCGCCTCGCCCCGATGAAGACGAAGCGCCCCGGCATGCAGATCGCGGTCGGCGGCTGCCTCGCGCAGAAGGACCGCGACACCATCGTGAAGAAGGCCCCCTGGGTCGACGTCGTCTTCGGCACGCACAACATCGGCAAGCTGCCGGTCCTGCTGGAGCGCGCCCGGGTGCAGGAAGAGGCGCAGGTCGAGATCGCCGAGTCGCTGGAGGCGTTCCCCTCCACACTGCCGACCCGGCGCGAGAGCGCGTACGCGGCCTGGGTCTCGATCTCCGTCGGCTGCAACAACACCTGCACCTTCTGCATCGTCCCGGCCCTGCGCGGCAAGGAGAAGGACCGCCGCACCGGGGACATCCTCGCCGAGATCGAGGCCCTGGTCGGCGAGGGCGTCTCCGAGATCACCCTGCTCGGCCAGAACGTCAACGCGTACGGCTCCGACATCGGCGACCGCGAGGCCTTCAGCAAGCTGCTGCGGGCCTGCGGGAAGATCGACGGCCTTGAGCGCGTCCGCTTCACGTCCCCTCACCCCCGCGACTTCACCGACGACGTCATCGCCGCCATGGCCGAGACGCCGAACGTGATGCCGCAGCTGCACATGCCGATGCAGTCCGGCTCGGACACGGTCCTCAAGGCGATGCGCCGCTCGTACCGGCAGGACCGCTACCTGGGGATCATCGAGAAGGTCCGCGCCTCGATCCCGCACGCGGCGATCACCACCGACATCATCGTGGGCTTCCCCGGCGAGACCGAGGAGGACTTCGAGCAGACCATGCACGCGGTCCGCGAGGCCCGCTTCACCCAGGCCTTCACCTTTCAGTACTCCAAGCGGCCCGGCACCCCGGCCGCGACCATGGAGAACCAGATCCCCAAGGAGGTCGTCCAGGCGCGCTACGAGCGTCTCGTCGCCCTTCAGGAGGAGATCTCCTGGGACGAGAACAAGAAGCAGGTCGGCCGCACCCTGGAGCTGATGGTCGCCGAGGGCGAGGGCCGCAAGGACGGCGCCACCCACCGCCTCTCCGGCCGCGCCCCCGACAACCGCCTGGTCCACTTCACCAAGCCCGACCAGGAGGTCCGCCCCGGCGACGTCGTCACGGTCGAGGTCACCTACGCCGCCCCGCACCACCTCCTCGCCGAGGGCGCCGTGCTGGACGTGCGCCGGACCCGCGCGGGCGACGCCTGGGAGAAGCGCAACGCCGCCGAGGCGGCCAAGCCGGCGGGCGTGCTGCTCGGGCTGCCGAAGATCGGCGTACCGGAGCCCCTGCCGGTGGCCTCGGGAAGCGGCTGCGGCTGCGACTGACGGCCTGCCACAACACGGGTGCTCAGGTTGATCGACCTGACCGACGTGCTGATCGAGGACTGACCGTGGGCGGCCGACGCCGCTGACCGACCTTCGGCGGCCGTCGCCGCTACCCTGCCGATCATGCTTGTCGCCGCCGCAGTCTGCCCCTGCCCGCCGCTCCTCGTGCCCGAGGTCGCCGCGGGTGCCGCCCCCGAGCTGGACGTCGCCCGTGCCGCGTGCGCCGACGCACTGGGCGTGCTCGCCGCCGCGCGGCCCGACCTGCTGGTGGTGGTCGGGCCCGCGGAGAAGCCCGGGCGGGGCGTGTTCCCGCAGGGCAGCCGGGGCTCCTTCCGCGGCTTCGGCGTCGACGCCGACGTGTGGCTCGGGAGCGGCGAGGCCGGTGAGCGGGAGCTGCCGGCCTCGCTCGCCGTCGGCGCCTGGCTGCTGGAGCGCACCGGCTGGGCCGACGCGCCGATCGAGGGGCTGGGCGTGGGCGAGCCCCTGGAGGCCGAACGGTGCGTCCGTACCGGCCGGGAGATCGCCGGCCGGGCCCCGCGGGTGGCGATGCTGGTCATGGGCGACGCCAGCGCCTGCCGCACCCTCAAGGCACCGGGCTACCTCGACGAGCGGGCGGCCCCCTTCGACGCCGAGGCGGCCCGCGCGCTCGGCACCGCCGACCTCGCGGCGATCAAGGCCCTCGACGCCGACCTGGCGTACCAGCTCAAGGCCTCGGGCCGGGCCCCCTGGCAGGTCCTGGCCGGCGCGGCCGAGGACGCGGGCCTCGCCGGAGCGCTGCTCCACGACGACGCGCCGTACGGCGTCTGCTACCTCGTGGCGACCTGGTCCTGAGCTGACCTGAGCCGGCCTGTCCTGGCCCGACCGCTCCGCGGAACGGCGGACGGCCGGGAGTCGGGTGACTCTCGGCCGTCCGCCGATCTGCGTGGGTCCGCCCGGCTCAGGAAGCCGGCGGCGGGCCCTCCGGCCGGGTCGGCGCGGTGGGGTCGGTCGCGTCCGGGTGCACAAACCGGTCCATGGCGTCCTTGGCCCTGCCCGTACCCGTCTGGATCTTGTCGCTGTACTTGCCCTTGGTCTTCTCGTCGACGACCCGCGCGGCCTTGTCGATGCCGTGCTGGAGCTTGTCGATCTTGTCCTCGTGCTGGTGCGCGAGATCAGAGACCCGGTCCTTGGCCGGGGCGAGCTTGGCCTTCAAATTGTCCAAAAGACCCATGGCTACCTTCCCTATGGCTTCCCTCGCGGGCCGCTATGTGCGGGCGCCTTCGCCGACCTCGTTGTCGGCGGCCTCCTTGGCGGACTGCTGCTGGGGGATCTCGGTGCTCTCGGCGCCGGCCACCGCGACGGGCTCGGGTTCCGTCCGCGCCTGCGCGCTCCCGCCGTCGTCCTCGCCCGGCTCCTTCGCCGCCGTCGCCCCGGCCGTCTCCTCCGCCGCGTTCTCCGCCGTCTCCTCCGCCTCGTTCTCCGCAGCGCTCTCCACGGCGTTCTTCACCGTGTCCTCCGCCGCGGACCCGTCCGGCTCGGTACCGGCCGGCGCCTCGGTGTCCGGCTCCTCCGTGGCCTTCGGCTTCTTTCCGAGGAATCGTGCAAAAAAACCCATATCCACTCCATACGTTACTCGTGTGAGCGAAATCCCGCGTGACCCGGTGCGTCCGTTTGCGTCACCCCGGTCACCGCCTCTCGCCGGCGGCGGGAACCTCCCAACGGGCAACGAAGCCGGACACGGACTGTCACGTAACTCGTTCGAGACCCGCCGCCGAGGTTTGCGAGACTGGTGCGGTGAGCAGCGCACCCCCCACACCCCGTGTCATCGCCGTCGTCGGCCCCACCGCGGCCGGAAAGTCCGACCTCGGCGTCTTCCTGGCCCAACGGCTCGGCGGCGAGGTCGTCAACGCCGACTCCATGCAGCTGTACCAGGGGATGGACATCGGCACCGCCAAGCTGACGCCCGAGGAGCGCGCCGACGTGCCGCACCACCTGCTCGACATCTGGGACGTGACCGTCACGGCCTCCGTCGCCGAGTACCAGCGCCTCGCCCGCGCCCGTATCGACGCCCTGCTCGCCGAGGGCCGCTGGCCGGTCCTGGTCGGCGGCTCCGGGCTCTACATCCGCGGCGCCGTCGACAACCTGGAGTTCCCGGGCACCGACCCCGAGGTCAGGGGCCGCCTGGAGGAGGAACTCGCGCTGCGCGGCTCCGGCGCCCTGCACGCCCGGCTGTGCGCCGCCGACCCCGAGGCCGGCCGCGCCATCCTGCCCAGCAACGGGCGCCGAATCGTCCGGGCCCTGGAGGTGATCGAGATCACCGGCCGGCCCTTCACCGCCAACCTCCCGGGCCATGACTCGGTCTACGACACCGTCCAGATCGGCGTCGACGTGGCCCGCCCCGAGCTCGACGAGCGCATCGCGCTGCGCGTCGACCGGATGTGGGAGGCCGGGCTCGTGGACGAGGTACGCGCACTGGAGGTGCAGGGGCTGCGCGAGGGCCGCACGGCATCGCGTGCGCTCGGCTACCAGCAGGTCCTCACGGCGCTCGCCGGGGAGTGCACGGAAGCGGAAGCACGGGCCGAGACCATTCGTGCCACCAAGCGCTTCGCGCGCCGTCAGGATTCATGGTTCAGGCGCGACCCCCGGGTGCACTGGTTGAGTGGGGCCGCGGCGGACCGCGAGGAACTTCCGCGGCTGGCCCTGGCGTTGCTCGAACGACCGGTCACAGCCTGATCACGTCATGGCATCGGGATGCGCCACCGGTCATCGGGGCCTCCGGCGCCGTGCCATCATCGAGCTTCGATCGCAAGTGGAGTCCTAGTTGGGAGGGCGCGTGGCGATGGAGGCCGGCCCTCGCGACACCGCACGAAACACCGAGCACGTCGCCGTGGAACCGGGTGATCCGGACGAGGGCGAGATCCGACTGACGCCGGACGGTCCGGACGACACGGTGGGCGGCGGGGTGACCGCCGACGGCCCCGAGCCGGAGGAGATGTTCACCAGCGGCCCCGAGGTCGAGGTCGAACTCCGCCCGCAGCGCCGGCTGCGCCTGTGGCAGCTGGCCCCGATCGTGGGCCTGGCCGCGGTGGGCTCCCTGATGTTCGCCTTCCCCCTGGCCTTCGACTTCGGCGACAGCGGCGCGGTGATCGCGATGCTGGGCCTGCTGATCTGCTCCTGCGCGGCGGGCTGGGGCCTGACGGCGGCCCGCCGGGTGGGCTACACCCTGCCGGGCTTCCCCGCGAAGGGCTCGGGCCGCAGGCCCGACTGGCGCGTGGTGATCGGATACGTGGTCCTGGTGGCGATCGTGGTCGTCCTGGCTGTCTGGCGAGTGGCGCGACTGCGCTGAAAAACGCCCTGGACCGCGGCGCCCCGTAGGGGAGCGGGGCTGCATGGGGTATGCGGCTCCGTCGCGTGGGCGCCACCAGCCCCCACCGGCCCGCAGCCAGAGCACCGCGCACCCCTCCCGTACCCTCGAAGAATGACCATCCCCTTCCTCAAGGGCCACGGCACCGAGAACGACTTCGTGATCGTCCCGGACCCGGACAACGCCCTGGACCTCACCCCGGCCGCCGTAGCCGTCCTCTGCGACCGCCGCGGCGGCCTCGGCGCGGACGGCGTGCTGCACGTCGTCCGGTCCGCCGCGCACCCCGAGGCCAAGGGGATGGCCGCCGACGCGGAGTGGTTCATGGACTACCGCAACGGCGACGGCTCGATCGCCGAGATGTGCGGCAACGGCGTCCGCGTCTTCGCCCGCTACCTCCAGCGTGCCGGTCACGTCACGGAGGGCGACCTCGCCGTGGCCACCCGCGGCGGCGTGAAGACCGTCCACATCGCCAAGGACGGCGACATCACCGTCGGCATGGGCCGCGCCCGCCTCCCCGAGAGCGACGTCACGGTGAGCGTCGGCGACCGCACCTGGCCCGCCCGGAACGTGAACATGGGCAACCCGCACGCCGTCGCCTTCGTCGAGGACCTCGCGCACGCCGGCGACCTCTACAGCCCGCCCCCCTTCAGCCCTCCGTCGGCCTACCCCGAAGGGGTCAACGTCGAGTTCGTCGTCGACCGCGGCCCCGGCCACGTCGCGATGCGCGTGCACGAGCGCGGCTCCGGCGAGACCCGCTCCTGCGGCACCGGCGCCTGCGCGGTCGCCGTGGCCACCGCCCGCCGCGACGGCGCCGACCCCGCGGTCACCGGAACCCCGGCGACGTACACCGTGGACGTGCCCGGCGGACGCCTCGTCATCACCGAACGACCCGACGGCGAGATCGAGATGACGGGTCCCGCCGTGATCGTGGCCGAGGGCGAGATCGACGCCGATTGGCTGGAAAACGTCACTCGTTGAACCGGCCGGACGTCGTGAACCGTGGTCGGGGGCCTCGTACAACATCCGGATCCACGGCCCGCGTTGTCCCTGGTGGCGAGAAACGTCGGCCACCCCCCGAACAGGTGGCGCAAAACCGTAAACCTCCAAGTCGTCGCTCGAATGGGTGATCCGTTTCACGCTGGGCGGGAGGCGGTCAGTCGGGCGTGTTGGGCTCGGTAGCATCAAGCACCGGCACGGACGGGGGAATGTCACCAATCCCTGAGCCGTTGCATGCCCAGGGATCCCGTCCGCCGGTCCACGAGCCGGAGGTGCCCATGAGTGCGGAGGCCACGAACCCTGCGACGCCCGGACCTGTAGTGCCCACAGCGGCCCGCAGGAAGGCCCGCCCCCGGATCGACCTGCGCCGGCTCGGCCGGGCCGCGCTCCTCGGCAACGCGGCGCGCGGCAAGCTGCCCGACGCCATCGGCCATGTCGCCGAGGCGCACCGTGCCCACTACCCCGACGCCGACCTCGAACCCCTGCGCCGCGCCTACGTCCTGGCCGAGTCCTCGCACCGCGGCCAGATGCGCAAGAGCGGCGAGCCGTACATCACCCACCCCCTCGCGGTCACCCTGATCCTCGCCGAACTCGGCGCCGAGACCACGACCCTGACGGCCTCTCTGCTCCACGACACCGTCGAGGACACCGATGTGACCCTCGACCAGGTGCGGGAACAGTTCGGCGAGGAGGTCCGCTACCTGGTCGACGGGGTGACGAAACTCGAGAAGGTCGACTACGGGGCCGCCGCCGAACCCGAGACGTTCCGCAAGATGCTCGTCGCCACCGGCAGCGACGTCCGCGTGATGTCGATCAAGCTCGCCGACCGTCTGCACAACATGCGCACCCTCGGCGTGATGCGCCCCGAGAAGCAGGAGCGCATCGCCAAGGTCACCCGTGACGTCCTCATCCCGCTCGCCGAACGGCTCGGCGTGCAGGCCCTGAAGACCGAGCTGGAGGACCTGGTCTTCGCCATCCTGCACCCCGAGGAGTACGCGCACACACGTGAGTTGATCGCCGAGAACGCGGCCCGCACGGACGACCCCCTCGCCGAGATCTCCGACGAGGTGCGCGGGGTGCTGCGCGAGGCCGACATCCCCGCCGAGGTCCTCATCCGGCCACGGCACTTCGTCTCCCTCCACCGCGTCAGCCGCAAACGCGGCGAGCTGCGCGGTGCCGACTTCGGCCGGCTCCTTGTGCTGGTCAACGAGGACGCGGACTGTTACGCCGTGCTCGGCGAACTGCACACCTGTCTGACCCCGGTGGTGTCGGAGTTCAAGGACTTCATCGCCGTACCGAAGTTCAACCTGTACCAGTCGCTCCACACGGCGGTGGCCCGCACCGACGGGCAGGTCGCCGAAGTCCTCATCCGCACCCACCAGATGCACAAGGTCGCCGAGGCCGGTGTCGTCGCCCTCGGCAACCCCTACGCCCCGGCCGCCGACGCGCCCGGCGCCGAGGCCCCGGCCGACGGCGAGCGGGCCGACCCGACCCGCCCCGGCTGGCTCTCCCGCCTCCTCGACTGGCAGAAGGCCGCGCCCGACACCGACACCTTCTGGTCCACCCTCCGGGAGGACCTCGCCCAGGACCGCGAGATCACCGTCTTCCGCCCCGACGGCGGCACCCTCGGCCTTCCCGAGGGGGCCACCTGCGTCGACGCCGCCTACGCCCAGTACGGCGAGGACGCGCACGCCTGCATCGGCGCCCGGGTCAACGGCCGCCTCGCCACCCTCAGCACGGTCCTCAAGGACGGCGACACCGTCCAGCTGCTGATGGGCCAGGACCCGGCCTCCGAACCCTCCCGGGAGTGGCTGGAGCACGCCCACACGCCCGCCGCGCGCATCGCCATCCAGCGCTGGCTCGCCACCCATCCGGACAGTACCGAAGAGCCCCACGCCCCCGTGGCCGTACCCACGCGCCCCGTCCCGGAGGCCCAGGCACCCACGCCCCGCACCGCCAGCGCCATGGTCGTCGACCGGCCCGACGCGACCGTACGGCTGGCCGGCTGCTGCACCCCCGTACCGCCCGACGAGGTCACCGGCTTCGCCGTGCGCGGGGGAGTGGTCACCGTGCACCGCGTGGCCTGCGCATCGGTGGCGCACATGAAGGGCACCGGGCGCCCCGAGACCGCCGTGAGCTGGGGCGACAGCACCGCCTGCCGGGTCACCCTGGTCGCCGAATCGTTCGGCCGCCCCCATCTGCTCGCCGACCTCACCGAGGCGATGGCCCAGGAGGGCGCCGAGATCGTCTCGGCCACCGTGGAACCACCCAGCCAGCAGCGCGTCCGCCACACCTACACCGTCGAGCTCCCCGACGCGGCCCACCTGCCCGCCCTGATGCGCGCGATGCGCAACGTGGCCGGGGTGTACGACGTGGACCGAGCCCAACACCAGTAGGCGGCCGTCCGAGCCGACGACAGGCGCGTCTGAGTTACTCGTTCGAGTGGATCGGGCGCGCGTCGTCGCCGGCAGCCGGGAGCGCGCTGGTAGCGGTGGTTCATGTCGCTCACCCTCCGCGCCGGTCGGCCCCGGCGCCGGCACACCGCCCTGCTCGCCTCCGCCGTCTCCGTCGCCCTGCTCGGCGCGAGCGCCCCGCCGACGTCGCTGGGCATCGGCGACCGGCTCTTCCCGAACCTCGGCAACCCGGGGTACGACGTGGCGTCGTACGACCTCTCCTTCACCTATCCCGGCAGCAACGACAAGCCGCTCCAGGCCGTCACCACCATCGACGCCTGGGCCACCACCGACCTGGACCGGGTCAACCTGGACTTCGCGCACGGCAAGGTCGAGTCCGTCGAGGTCGACGGCCGGGCCGCCGTCTTCGACAGCGCAGGCGACGACCTGGTCGTCACCCCGGACCAGCCGCTGCGGCAGGGCAGCTGGACGCGGATCACCGTCAAGCACACCAGCGACCCGGTGGCCGCCAAGGGCCAGGACGGCGGCTGGGTGCGCACCACCGACGGGCTCGCCATGGCCAACCAGGCCGACGCCGCCCACCTGGTCTTCCCGTGCAACGACCACCCGTCCGACAAGGCGATGTTCACCTTCCACATCACCGCCCCGAACGGCTACACCGTCGTCGCCAACGGCCTCCCCACCGAGTCCGCCCGGATCGGCCGGCAGACCACCTGGACCTACCGCACCCAGCACCCCATGGCCACCGAACTGGCCCAGGTCTCCATCGGCCGCTCCGCCGTACTGCACCGCACCGGCCCGCACGGCCTGCCCGTCCGGGACGTCGTCCCGAGCGCCGACGCCAAGACCCTCGAACCCTGGCTGGCCAAGACCCCGGACCAGATCGCCTGGCTGGAGGGCAAGGTCGGGACCTACCCCTTCGAGACCTACGGCGTGCTCATGGCACAGGCCTCCACCGGCTTCGAGCTGGAGACCCAGACCCTCTCCCTCTTCGAGAAGAACCTGTTCACCGAGGCCGCGTACCCCAAGTGGTACATCGAGTCGATCATGGTGCACGAGCTGTCCCACCAGTGGTTCGGCGACAGCGTCAGCCCGCGCGTCTGGTCGGACGTATGGCTGAACGAGGGCCACGCCACCTGGTACGAGGCGCTGTACGCGGAGGAGAAGGGCAACCGGCCCATGATCGACCGGATGAAGGCCGCCTACGGCGCCTCCGACCGCTGGCGCGCCGCCGGCGGACCGCCCGCCCTGCCCAAGGCGCCCGACCCCGGCCAGAAGATCAGCATCTTCCGCCCCAACATCTACGACGGCGCCGCCCTCGCCCTCTACGCCCTGCGTCAGGAGATCGGCAAGCCCGCCTTCGAGCGCCTGGAGCGGATCTGGGTGCAGCGCCACAAGGACGCCACCGCCACCACCGCCGACTTCGTGAAGCTGGCCTCCGCGGTCGCGAACCGCGACCTCACCGCCTTCTTCGACGCCTGGCTGTACGGCGAGAAGACCCCGCCCATGCCCGGCCACCCGGACTGGAAGCAGACCCCGGCCCCGGCCAAGCACACCAAGAGGTGACGGCGGCGCGGCCTCCGGAATAACACGGTGCCGTGACGGGACGTACCGTGCGACCATCATGAGGTCGGCACGGTACGGGTCGCGGGGAATCTCCCGGGGTACTCGTACGTTGAGCAAGTGAACGCCGATTTCGGCATCCCCATCGACGTAAGGACCCAATGACCTCCTCTTCTTCCCCTTCCCAGGACAGCAGGCGCCTCGCGCAGGACTACCCCGAAGGTCTTCGGGCCGATGCCCTGATGGAAGAGGACGTCGCCTGGAGCCACGAGATCGACGGAGAGCGGGACGGCGACCAGTTCGACCGCTCCGAGCGCGCGGCCCTGCGCCGTGTGGTGGGCCTCTCCACCGAACTCGAGGACGTCACCGAGGTCGAGTACCGACAGCTCCGTCTGGAGCGGGTCGTGCTGGTCGGGGTGTGGACCACGGGCACCGTGCAGGACGCGGACAACTCCCTCGCGGAGCTGGCCGCCCTCGCCGAGACGGCGGGCGCGCTGGTGCTCGACGGTGTCATCCAGCGCCGCGACAAGCCCGACGCGGCCACCTACATCGGCTCCGGCAAGGCCCTGGAGCTGCGCGACATCGTCGTCGAAACGGGCGCGGACACCGTCATCTGCGACGGTGAGCTGAGCCCGGGCCAGCTGATCCAGCTGGAGGACGTCGTCAAGGTCAAGGTCATCGACCGGACCGCCCTGATCCTGGACATCTTCGCCCAGCACGCCAAGTCCCGAGAGGGCAAGGCGCAGGTCGCGCTCGCACAGATGCAGTACATGCTGCCGCGCCTGCGCGGCTGGGGTCAGTCGCTGTCCCGGCAGATGGGCGGCGGCTCGGGCGGCGGCCTCGCCACCCGTGGTCCCGGTGAGACCAAGATCGAGACGGACCGGCGGCGGATCCGCGAGAAGATGGCGAAGATGCGCCGGGAGATCGCGGAGATGAAGACCGGGCGCGACATCAAGCGCCAGGAGCGCAAGCGCCACAAGGTGCCGTCCGTCGCCATCGCGGGCTACACCAACGCCGGCAAGTCCTCCCTGCTCAACCGCCTCACCGGCGCCGGTGTCCTGGTCGAGAACGCCCTGTTCGCGACCCTGGACCCGACGGTCCGCCGCGCGGAGACCCCGAGCGGCCGCCTCTACACGCTGGCCGACACCGTCGGCTTCGTGCGCCACCTGCCCCACCACCTGGTCGAGGCGTTCCGTTCCACCATGGAGGAGGTCGGCGACGCCGACCTGATCGTGCACGTGGTCGACGGCTCGCACCCGGTCCCGGAGGAGCAGCTGGCCGCCGTGCGCGAGGTGATCAGGGACGTCGGTGCCACCGACGTACCCGAGATCGTGGTGATCAACAAGGCGGACGCGGCCGACCCACTGGTCCTCCAGCGGCTGCTGCGGAACGAGAAGCGCTCCCTCGCGGTCTCGGCCCGCACCGGCCAGGGCATCCAGGAACTCCTCGCCCTGATCGACAACGAGCTGCCCCGCCCGTCGGTCGAGATCGAGGCCCTGGTCCCGTACACCCACGGCAAGCTGGTCGCCCGCGCCCACAACGAGGGCGAGGTCCTCTCGGAGGAGCACACCCCCGAGGGCACCCTGCTCAAGGTCCGGGTCCACGAGGAACTGGCGGCCGAGCTCGCGCCGTACGTTCCGGCTTCTGCTGCGTAACGACTGCTGAGTGAAGGGCCGGCCCCCTTTCAAGGGGGGCCGGCCCTTCATGCCTTCAGCGGCGCGGGAAACCGCGCGAGCAACTACAACGGCGAGTCAGCCGCCGACACACCGTCCCTCTACGGCTCGAAGGCGACCATCAATGCCTTCACTGATCGGCGAACTCCTTGCTGACCCCCTCGTACACACCCTTGGCCACATCACCGAACCGCGGCCCCGCCAGCCACCCCGAACTCACCGGTCCGATCGACGTGTTGGACACCAGCGCCGCCTTGCCGTCGGCACCCGTCTCCACCCAGCCGCCACCGGACGCACCGCCGGTCATCGTGCAGCCGATCCGGTACATCGTCGGCGCCGACGCGTCGACGGACAACCGCCCCGGCTTGTCCGCGCACTGGTACAGCAGCGACCCGTCGTACGGCTTCGCCGCCGGATACCCGGTGGCCGTGATGCTCGACACCTTCGGAACGGCCGGGCCGTCGAAGTTCACCGGAAGCGCCGAACCGACCGTCTCCTCGAGGGACTTGCCGCCACTGCCCTGCTCCGGTGTCACATGGATCACGGCGTAGTCGTACGACGCGCCGTCGCCGCCCGTCTCCCCGCCCTGGTTGATCCACTGCTGCGAGGTCTGCGCCCCGTCACCCCACCAGACGCCGTACGGCGCGATCCGGGAGCGCGTCGCCTGCGTGAGCGCCGTGCCCGTCAGCCCCTGGTCGTTGTACGACGGCACGAACGCGATGTTGCGGTACCAGCCGCCGTTCTTGCCGGCGTGCACACAATGGCCCGCCGTCCACACCAGGTTGGACTTGCCCGGGTGCGCGGGGTCCTCGACGACCGTCGCCGAGCAGACCATCGTGCCCTCGGGGGAGTCGAAGAACACCTTCCCGGCGGTGGCAGCGTTGGCGTGGTAGGTCGGCTGCACGGCCTTCGCCTCGACCGGGTCCGGCGTCGGGTCGGTCACCCCCTGGTCACCGGAGAGGTCGTTGTCGTCGACGCCCTTGTCCTTGTCCGGGTCGTTGGCGTCCCGCATCCGGTCCGGGTCCCACAGGCCCTTGATGATGGGGTTGATGAAGTCGTTGGCCTCGCGCAGCCAGTCGTCCTTGTCCCAGTTCTTCCAGGCGCCGTTCTTCCACTTGTCGATGTCGATCCCGTGCTCTTTGAGCTTGTCCTTGATGTCGTCCGGGATCTTGATCTTGCCGTCGCCGGTGTCGGCCGTGGCGGACGCGGAGGCCGGGCCGCCCGCGTTGTCGTCGCCGGAGCTGCCGCAGGCGGTGGCGGTCAGTGCCAGCGCCGAGGCGAGGGCGACGGCCGCCAGCGCCCGGGGCGCGCCCCTTCGAAGGGTGAACGACGGCCGGATGGATCGCATGGTGGTGACTCCCCCTGTCGGTAAGGAACTTCAGCGCCACACACTATGCGCTCGCTGTGCGGGGCTTCCCATGGAAGGGCAACGGTTTCGCTACGGCCCCTCCGCCCGGACAACCTCGCTCACCTGCACCTCCGGCCACAACCGTCCTCCGTCGGCACGGAGCCCTCACCAGCGCGGGAGCCGCGGCTCGTACTCCGGGTGGATCGGGGAGTGTGCCGAGTGGTGGGCCCTTGTCCGGCAGGCCGAACGGTGGCGGCGGGCAGGTGAGGAGCCGGTCAAGGGCGCGGCAAGGATCTTGAGGCAACCCGTAACCCGCTGGACGGTCCGGGGTTGGTAGCGGTGGGGTTCCGGCTGCCTGTGCCCGGTGCCCGCCGATCAACTCGCCTCTGAACAGCGGGGAGGACAGCGAACCGTGGCCGTGACGGAGTCGGTGACCGGGGGGACGTTCGGGGGAGCGCATACGGCGCACGAGGGGATCCTTAGACGCCAGTCGGCGCGCGAGTCGCGGGCGCGGACCTATGCGCGCGCCCTCCCCATCGTGCCGGTGCGGGCCCGCGGCCTGACCATCGAGGGCGCCGACGGCCGCCGTTACCTGGACTGCCTCTCCGGCGCCGGTACCCTCGCGCTCGGCCACAACCACCCGGTGGTGCTGGAGGCGATCCGCAAGGTCCTCGACTCCGGCGCCCCGCTCGCCGTCCTCGACCTGGCGACCCCCGTCAAGGACGCCTTCATCACCGAACTGTTCCGCACCCTGCCGCCCGGCCTCGCGGACCGCGCCCGCGTCCAGTTCTGCGGACCCGCCGGCACGGACGCCGTGGAGGCCGCCTTCAAACTCGTCCGGGCCGCGACCGGCCGGACCGGCATCCTCGCCTTCACCGGTGCGTACCACGGCATGACCACCGGCGCGCTGGCCGCCTCCGGCGGAGCCGGCGACGTCCGCGTGGCCCGGCTGCCCTACCCCCAGGACTACCGCTGCCCGTTCGGCGTCGGCGGCCCGGGTGGCGCCGAACTCGCCGCCCGCTGGACCGAGTCCGTCCTCGACGACCCCAAGTCCGGCGTCCCGCTGCCCGCCGGGATGATCCTCGAACCCGTCCAGGGCGAGGGCGGCGTGATCCCGGCACCGGACGACTGGCTCCGCCGGATGCGCCGGCTCACCGCCGACCGCTCCATCCCCCTCATCGCGGACGAGATCCAGACCGGGGTGGGCAGGACCGGCGCCTTCTGGGCCGTCGAGCACAGCGGTGTCACCCCCGACGTGATGGTCCTCTCCAAGGCCATCGGTGGCAGCCTCCCCCTCGCCGTCGTCGTCTACCGCGACGACCTCGACGTCTGGGAACCCGGCGCCCACGCCGGCACCTTCCGCGGCAACCAACTCGCCATGGCCGCGGGCACGGCCACCCTCGCCCACGTCCGCGAGAACGGCCTCGCCGAACGCGCGGGCCTCCTCGGCTCCCGAATGCTCTCCCAACTGCGCGTCCTCCAGGAGGAGTTCGCGTGCGTGGGCGATGTGCGGGGGCGGGGGCTGATGATCGGGGTGGAGCTGGTGGACCCGGAGGGGGAGGGGTGTGCGGGCGCTGCCGGGGAAAGGCGCGTGGAGGGTGCGGAGGAGGGGTGCGTGCGGGCCGCGGGGGCTGCGGGAGAGGGGTACGTGCGGGCCGCGGGGGAGGGCGATGGCGAGGTCAGGGGCTCCGGTAGGGCGGTGGAGATGCGTGGCGGCGCCTTGGGCGGCGGTGCCGTCGGTGGGGGTGGCTTGGGCGGCGGGGGCATCGGTACGGGTGGCTGGGACGGCGATGCTGTGGACGGGGATGGCCGGAACGGCGGCGTGGTGCGTGGGGGCCACTGGGGCGGCGGTGGGGTGAGCGGGGGCGACCGGGGTGGCGGCGCGGTGAGCGGGGGCGACCAGGGTGGCGGCGCGGTGAGCGGGGGCGACCAGGGTGGCGGCGCGGTGAGCGGGGGCGACCAGGGTGGCGGCGCGGTGAGCGGATGGGGCGGTGCGGGTCGGCCCCGGCCGCACCCCGCCGCTCCCGAACTGGCCTCCGCCGTGCAGCGCGCTTGCCTGGAACGGGGCCTGATCGTCGAGCTCGGCGGCCGCCATGCCGGTGTCGTACGACTCCTGCCGCCGCTGACCATCACCGACGAACAGGCGACCGCCGTCCTGGACCGCCTCGCCGACGCAGTGGCGGCGGTGGCCCGCGACCCGGCCGCCCACGGCGTCCGGCAGCCTCGCCGACCCGACGGCCGCAAGGAGCCGGCCGGCTAGCCCACTCACCCGGAACGAGCCGACCGGCCACCACGCCCGCGGCGAACCGGCCGAAGGGACCGCCCGGAGGGAGCCGACCCGCCGGACCATCCGGCAGGCGCCCACTCGCCGGACCGCGGTCAGCAGGTCGGCCGCCCGGAGCCGCCGAGCCGCCGTGAGCAGTCCGGCAGCCTGCCGCCGAACCGAGCCAGTCGGCCGGTGCGCACGGAGCGGACCGGCCGGCCCGAAAGGCCCGTGCAGGAGACCCCGCATCGTCCACACCTCTCCCGTAAGGACAGTCAGCACTCAATTCACCTCCTGATCAGCCGAGTTCGCCGCATACGACGGCCAACGCCCACGGCCACCCCGCACCGCCCGAGCCCCCGAGGAACCCCCTTGAACGCCACCCCCGCCCCCGACGACCACGGAGACCAAGGCCCACAGGGACGCCCCGTTCCGCTCGCCGAGTCCGTTCCCCAGCAACGCGGCCGCGCTTTCCAGCCCGAGCGGCCGCGCGAGGACACCGGGGACCTTCTGGAACACCCCGACCCGCAGACCGCCGCCCAGGCCGCCGCCGTGGAGAACCTGCTCCGCTGCTGGGTGCGCGAGACGGATCTCCCCGCGCCCGGCACCGGCACCCTTCGTATCCCGCTGCCCGCCAGCGGTACGGCCCTGATCACCCCGGTCCGCCACTGGTCCCCGACCGGCTGGCACCGCTTCGGCCCACCCCGCCTGGCGAGCGCCCCCGACACCGCCCCACCCGTCGACGCGCTCACCCTCGCGGCCCTGCTCACCCGCGAGACGGCCGAAGCCGCAGGAGGCACGGTGGGCCGAGCCCATAGCGGCCTCGGTCACGTAGAGGGGAACGAAGGCCGAGCCGACGGCAGCGTAGGTCCGGCCGAGGGCACCGCCCCGCAAACCAACGACGGTCCCGACCAGGCCAACGGCGGTCTCGACCAGGCCAACGGCGGTCCCGTCCAGGCCAACGGCGGTCCCGCCCACCCCGGCCACGGTTCAGTCCGCGCCGAAGGCCACCCCCGCCTCGCCGAAGGCACTTCCCGCATTCAGGCCGTTCCCGACGCCGGTGACCTCGTGGCCCGGGTCGCCGACTCCCTGCGCCGCACGGTCACCTTCATCACGGACCGGCGTGCCCACCCCGCCGACGGCCCCGACTGTTTTCTCGCCGCCGAGCAGGCTCTCCTGCTCGGGCATCCACTGCACCCGACCCCGAAGAGCCGCGAGGGCCTGACCGACTCCGAAGCCCGGCTCTACTCACCGGAGTTGCGCGGCTCCTTCCCCCTGCACTGGATGGCGGTCGCCTCCTCCCTTCTCGCCACCGACTCGG
Source organism: Streptomyces sp. NPDC058683 (assembly GCF_042716195.1). Taxonomy (NCBI): domain Bacteria; kingdom Bacillati; phylum Actinomycetota; class Actinomycetes; order Kitasatosporales; family Streptomycetaceae; genus Streptomyces; species Streptomyces sp. NPDC058683. Next base: position 158,715 of record NZ_JBHXSK010000008.1, on the reverse strand, counting down.
CCTGGACCGAGCGTGGCCGCCCCGTCCCCGCGCCGCACCTCATGGAAAGCCTCGCCGGGACGCCCCTGCCCCTGCCCGACGGCTACGGCGCCGCCCTGCCCCTGCACCCCTGGCAGGCCCGCGAGGTCCGCCACCGCGAGACGACCGCCGCCCTTCTCGACGCCGGACTCCTGCGCGACCTGGGCCCCCTCGGCGCCCCCTGGTATCCCACCTCCTCCGTACGAACTGTTCACCGCACCGGCGCCTCCGCCATGCTCAAGCTGTCGCTGGGCCTGCGCATCACCAACTCCCGCCGGGAGAACCTCCGCAAGGAACTCCACCGAGGCGTCGAGATGCACCGCCTGCTGCGCACCGGCCTCGCCAAGCAGTGGCAGGCCGCCCACCCCGGCTTCGACATCGTGCGCGACCCCGCCTGGCTGGGCGTGGACGGCCAGGACGGCCGGCCCGTGCCCGGACTCGACGTGGTGATCCGGCACAACCCGTTCACCCCCGCCGCCGACGTCTCCTGCCTCGCCGGGCTGGTCGCACCCCGCCCACTCGACGCCCCGGTGGCCAACGGCAGTCCCCGGCCGTACCGGTCCCGGCTGGCCCGGGTGGTCGCCCGGCTCGCCGAACGCACCGGCCGCCCCGTCGGCGCCGTCAGCGCCGAGTGGTTCCTGCGCTACCTGGAGCAGGTCGTCCGCCCGGTGCTCTGGCTCGACGGCGAGGCCGGTATCGCCCTGGAGGCACACCAGCAGAACACCCTGCTCCTGCTGGACGCCGACGGCTGGCCCGCCGGCGGGCGCTACCGCGACAACCAGGGCTACTACTTCCGCGAGTCCCGGCGGGCAGAACTCGACGCCCGGCTGCCCGGCATCGGTGAGCACAGCGACACCTTCGTCTCCGACGAGGTCACCGACGAACGCTTCGCCTACTACCTCGGCATCAACAACGTGCTCGGTCTGATCGGCGCGTTCGGCTCCCAGCGGCTCGCCGACGAGCGCCTGCTGCTCGCGGCCTTCCGCCGGTTCCTCACCGACGTGGCCTCCGGACCGGCCCGGCTGCGCACCTCCCTGCCCGGCCGTCTGCTCGACTCGCCCGTCCTGCGCTGCAAGGCCAACCTGCTGACCCGGCTGCACGGCCTCGACGAACTCGTCGGCCCGGTCGACACCCAGTCCGTCTACGTCACCATCGCCAACCCCCTCCACTCCTGACCGCCCGACCGCCCTGACCACGCCGACGTCACCACCGGCCCTCCAACCACCGCCTTTCATCGACCGACCTCCACCGCCCTCCATTCACCGACCCCCATTCACCTCACCGACCGAGGAACATGACCCACCTCGTCTCCTGAGAGGAGCGCACCATGCCTCCCACCGACGCGAGCGCCGACGCAGGCCCCGTACCGGTCCACCCCGCCCACCTCGCCCATCCCGGCCGCTCAGGTCCCGCCGAGGACACCCGGGACTGCGAGGACACCCTGGATCTCCGCCTGCCCGCCGAACTCCTCGCCCTCTTCGCCGGGAAGGCGACCGGCCCCGATCCCGGTGGGACGACCCACACCGACGTCGGCGGGATGCCCGGCCCCGTCCGCGGCGGTGGAGGACTGCCCGCACCGACCGCACCGGACGACCCCCGCACCGCTCCGACCACCGATGCCCAGGCCCTCGCGCTCGACCTCGAACGAGCCGCCGCACCCGCCCATGAACGAGCAGCCGCACTCGACGACGAACGAGCAGCCGCGCTCCGTCACGAACAACCGTCCCCGCTCGCGCCCGGCGGACCGATTGCACAGGATCTTGACGGACCGGCTCCACACGCTCCCGGCGGACCGGCTCCACACGCTCCTGACCGACCGACTCCACCCGCTCCTGACCGACCGGCTGCGCACGCTCCCGACCGACCAACCCAGCTCCACCACGGCCCACTCGACCCGCTCGGCCCACTCGACCCGCTCGGTCCACTCGACCCGCTCGACCTGCTCGATCAGCTCGCCACCTGGGGCCCCACCGAGACTCCCGTCGGCACCTTCCACCTCGTGCCGGTCCATGTCGAACGCGACCTGCCGATCATCAACCGCTGGATGAACGACCCCGCCGTGGCCGCGTTCTGGCAGCTGGCCGGCTCACGGGCGCAGACGGAGGAGCACCTGCACGCCCAACTCGCCGGAGACGGCCGCAGCGTGCCCTGCCTGGGCAGACTCGACGGCACCCCGATGAGCTACTGGGAGATCTACCGGGCCGACCTGGACCCGCTCGCCCGCCACTATCCGGCCCGCCCGCACGACACCGGTGTCCACCTCCTGATCGGCGACGCCGCCAACCGGGGGCGGGGACTGGGATCCGCCCTGCTCAGAGCCGTGGCCGATCTCGTACTCGATCACCGCCCAGCCTGCGCGCGCGTCGTCGCGGAGCCCGAACTTCGCAACACCCCCTCCGTGGCCGCCTTCCTCGGCGCGGGCTTCCGCTACGCCGCCGAGGTCGACCTGCCTGCCAAACGGTCCGCCCTCATGATCCGAGACCGGTCCCTACGTCATCTGATGTAGCGCTGAGTGATGGCACGTACACATGTAGTACGAAGCGGCCGCCGATCAAGTTCCCGGCCACTCGGAAGAATTCGGAAGATTCCAGTTTCCGGCCGCCCGGGAGAAAACGACGCGGTCAAACCCCCGGGCCTGCCCTTTCCTCCGCGCCCCTTCCCCAGCCCCTCCTCAGCCCACCTGTCCAGGAGCACCCGGCGTGATCCCATCCCCCGCCCCCGCCTTGATCGCCCGATTGTCAGTGGCGGGCCGTAGGGTGGTCGCGCTATGACGAAGCCCTCACTCCCTGAACTCCTGCATGCCGCTGTCACAGCTGTCGGCGGTACGGAGCGCCCCGGCCAGGTGACCATGGCCGAATCGGTCGCCGAAGCGATCGACGACGGATCCCATCTGCTGGTCCAGGCCGGTACCGGCACCGGAAAGTCGCTCGGCTATCTGGTGCCCGCGCTGGCCCACGGGGAGCGGGTCGTCGTGGCGACGGCGACCCTCGCCCTGCAAAGACAGCTGGTGGAGCGGGATCTGCCGCGCACCGTCGACGCCCTGCACCCGCTGCTGCGTCGCCGCCCGGAGTTCGCGATGCTCAAGGGCAGGTCGAACTACCTGTGTCTGCACCGGCTGCACGAGGGCGTGCCGCAGGACGAGGAGGAGGGCCTCTTCGACCAGTTCGAGGCGGCGGCGCCGACCAGCAAGCTCGGCCAGGATCTGCTGCGGCTGCGTGACTGGGCGGACGAGACCGAGACCGGTGACCGTGACGGCCTCACCCCGGGCGTCTCCGACAAGGCCTGGGCCCAGGTCTCGGTCTCCTCCCGGGAGTGCCTCGGCGCCTCCAAGTGCGCCTACGGCGCCGAGTGCTTCGCCGAGACGGCCCGCGAGCGCGCGAAGCTCGCCGACGTCGTCGTCACGAACCATGCGCTGCTCGCGATCGACGCCATCGAGGGCGCCCCGGTGCTCCCGCAGCACGAGGTGCTGATCGTGGACGAGGCGCACGAGCTGGTCTCGCGGGTCACCGGCGTCGCCACCGGCGAGCTCACCCCGGGCCAGGTCAACCGCGCGGTCCGGCGTGCCGCCAAGCTGGTCGACGAGAAGGCCGCCGACCAGCTCCAGACCGCCGCGGAGGGTTTCGAGCGGCTGATGGAGCTGGCCCTGCCGGGCCGTCTGGAGGAGATCCCGGAGGACCTCGGCTATGCCCTGGCGGCCCTCAGGGACGCGGCCCGCACCGTGATCTCGGCGATCGGCACGACCCGTGACAAGTCGGTCCAGGACGAGGACGCGGTCCGCAAACAGGCGCTGGCCTCGGTGGAGACCGTGCACGACGTGGCGGAGCGGATCGTGAACGGCTCCGAGTGGGACGTCGTCTGGTACGAACGCCACGACCGCTTCGGTGCCTCCGTGCGGGTCGCCCCGATGTCCGTGTCGGGCCTGCTCCGGGAGAAGCTCTTCGCGGACCGCTCGGTCACCCTCACCTCGGCGACCCTCAAGCTCGGCGGCGACTTCAACGGCGTGGGTGCCTCGCTGGGCCTCGCCCCGGAGGGCATCGAGGGCGATGACCTCCCGCAGTGGAAGGGTGTCGACGTCGGTTCCCCCTTCGACTACCCGAAGCAGGGCATCCTCTATGTCGCCAAGCACCTGTCGCGCCCCGCGCGGGACGGCGACCGCGCCGACATGCTGGACGAACTGACCGAACTGATCCAGGCGGCCGGCGGGCGCACCCTCGGTCTCTTCTCCTCGATGCGGGCCGCCCAGCAGGCCGCAGAGGAACTGCGTGTCCGGATCCCCGAGTTCCCGATACTCCTCCAGGGCGAGGAGACCCTCGGCGAGCTGATCAAGAACTTCGCGGCGGACCCCCAGACCTGTCTCTTCGGCACGCTGTCGCTGTGGCAGGGCGTCGACGTCCCTGGCCCCAGCTGCCAGCTGGTCGTCATGGACAAGATCCCGTTCCCGCGCCCGGACGATCCGCTGATGAGCGCCCGGCAGAAGGCCGTCGAGGACGCCGGCGGCAATGGCTTCATGGCGGTCGCCGCCACCCACGCCGCGCTGCTGATGGCCCAGGGCGCGGGCCGGCTGGTCCGGGCCTCGGGGGACCGGGGTGTGGTCGCCGTACTCGATCAGCGGTTGGCCACCGCGCGGTACGGCGGCTATCTGAAGTCGTCACTGCCCGACTTCTGGTACACCACGGACCGTAACCAGGTCCGCAAGTCGCTGGCCGCCATCGACGCGGTGGCGCGGCAGGCGGAGACGAAGTGATCGCGGGTTAGCCTGTCCCGGCCCGGGACAGGCTAACCCGCGATCCGAAGTGGCGGTCGCCGGGGGTCCGGACAGTGCAGGACCCCGGAACCGGCGCAGGGGTCCCGGGGCCCGATCGGAGGGCGGGCGGATGACCGCCCGCCGCAGGCGTCAGACGCGCCGCAGTACCGCGACGACCTTGCCCAGGATGGTCGCGTCGTCGCCGGGGATCGGCTCGTAGGCCGAGTTGTGAGGGAGGAGCCACACGTGGCCGTCCTCGCGCTTGAAGCGCTTGACGGTGGCTTCGCCGTCGAGCATCGCGGCGACGATGTCGCCGTTCTCGGCGACCGGCTGGCGGCGGACGGTGACCCAGTCACCGTCACAGATCGCGGCCTCGATCATCGAGTCACCGACGACCTTGAGCACGAACAGCTCGCCGTCACCGACCAGCTGCCGGGGGAGAGGAAAGACGTCCTCGACCGACTCCTCGGCGAGGATCGGACCACCGGCGGCGATCCGGCCGACCAGCGGGACATACGACGCGGCGGGCTTTCCGGCGGTGTCCGTGGGCTGCACGGTCACGGCCTGGTCGGAGCCGCGCACCTCGTACGCACGCGGGCGGTGTGGGTCGCGGCGCAGGAAGCCCTTGCGTTCCAGTGCCATCAGCTGGTGCGCCACCGACGACGTGCTGGACAGGCCGACGGCCTGGCCGATCTCCCGCATCGACGGCGGGTAGCCCCGCCGCTGCACCGAGTCCCTGATCACCTCGATCACCCGGCGTTGCCGGTCGGTGAGCCCCGAGCTGTCCGCCCGGATGCCTGGAGGTCGGCCCGGCAGGGAGCGCTTGTGTCCCTCGGGATTCACGGCTTCGTTCATGGCATGCACCGGGTCGAGTCGGCCCTGGGAGCGGTCCTGGGCGGTGATGGTGGCACTGTCTGCGGTCGTGGTCACGTCGGCCCCTCTCGATGGTCTCCCTGCTGGACAACGGTAGTTGCTTTCGAAAGGTTGCGCCAAACACACGTTCGAGTGAAAAAACGCGGTTCACCGTACGCGATCACATGTCTGGGTGTATGGCTCACGCGGTACCCGGCGGACAAAAGGTCCCATGGTTGTACTCTTCACCGCCGGGCTGATGGCCTTGTGGGTGTGCCCAGTCTGCCATCCGGACCGCCGCCGACCGGGACGACCGTCCCCATCTGCGCCGGAGTCGCACGTGACCTCCGTGCGGCGCCCACGGTATCTCCGTATCCGCCGTAGCGGTACGTGTGCGACACGCGCAACCTGGCGATGTATCAGCCAATCACCACATCTAGTGGTTGGATTGCTACGGCAGCCCACAAGTTGTGGTCCCCGGGTCTCCGGTGTCTCAGAGATCGCCTATGCTTGGGGCTGCTTCGTGGGGCCCAGGTGGTCCGGCGAGGTCATCGAGTCTGCTGTGAGGAGGGTTGGAGATCATGTACTGCCCCTTCTGCAGGCACCCCGACAGCCGTGTGGTCGACAGTCGTACGACCGACGACGGCACGTCGATCCGCAGGCGCCGCCAGTGCCCTGACTGCTCCCGTCGTTTCACGACCGTGGAGACGTGCTCGCTCATGGTGGTGAAGCGGTCCGGAGTCACCGAGCCATTCAGCCGTACCAAGGTCATCAACGGCGTGCGCAAAGCGTGCCAGGGGCGGCCTGTCACCGAGGACGCACTCGCCCAGCTCGGCCAGCGGGTCGAGGAGGCGGTGCGGGCCACCGGAAGTGCCGAGCTGACCACCCACGACGTGGGGCTGGCCATACTCGGCCCGTTGCAGGAACTCGATCTTGTCGCCTACCTGCGATTCGCCTCCGTCTACCGGGCATTCGACTCGCTCGAGGACTTCGAGGCCGCGATCGCGGAGCTCAGGCAGGCGGCGCAGGGCCCCGTCGCGGACGACGAAGACGCGGGAACGGGGAGCCAGGAGGACGATCACGGACCGGGCGGGGCCACTCGGGCGCCCGCGCCCGTCCACCTCGCCGGCTGACGGGCGGATCGGAACCGGGCGGAGGGCCCGAATCCGGTTGTCGGACGACGATCCAGACCTTGTTGCGGGTGGCAGTCGAGGGCGCCCGCGACACGAGAACAGAACAGCGTGTCACGGGAACATCGTGGCATTTCAGGGCGTTTTAGCCCGTAGAGGGAGGCGGCATGACAGAGACGGCGAGCGGTCCGGCACGGAGTTCCCGCGCGAAGGGCACCAAGGCCACCAAGGGACTGCGTATCGAGCGCATCCACACCACCCCCGGCGTACACCCGTACGACGAGGTGAGCTGGGAGCGCCGTGACGTCGTCATGACCAACTGGCGCGACGGCTCGGTCAATTTCGAGCAGCGTGGCGTCGAGTTCCCCGACTTCTGGTCGGTGAACGCGGTCAACATCGTCACCAGCAAGTACTTCCGGGGTGCCGTCGGCACCCCGCAGCGCGAGACCGGCCTCAGGCAGCTGATCGACCGCATCGTGAAGACGTACCGGAAGGCAGGCGAGGACTACAAGTACTTCGCCTCGCCCGCCGACGCCGAGATCTTCGAGCACGAGCTGGCGTACGCCCTCCTGCACCAGATCTTCAGCTTCAACAGCCCCGTGTGGTTCAACGTGGGCACCCCGCAGCCCCAGCAGGTCTCCGCCTGCTTCATCCTGTCCGTCGACGACTCCATGGAGTCGATCCTCGACTGGTACAAGGAAGAGGGCATGATCTTCAAGGGCGGTTCCGGCGCCGGCCTGAACCTCTCCCGGATCCGCTCCTCCAAGGAGCTGCTCTCCTCCGGCGGCAACGCCTCCGGCCCGGTCTCCTTCATGCGTGGTGCCGACGCCTCCGCCGGCACCATCAAGTCGGGCGGCGCCACCCGCCGCGCCGCCAAGATGGTCATCCTGGACGTCGATCACCCCGACATCGAGGACTTCATCCAGACCAAGGTCAAGGAAGAGGAGAAGATCCGCGCCCTGCGTGACGCGGGCTTCGACATGGACCTGGGTGGCGACGACATCACCTCCGTCCAGTACCAGAACGCCAACAACTCGGTCCGCGTGAACGACGAGTTCATGAAGGCGGTCGAGCAGGGCGGTCAGTTCGGCCTGCGTGCCCGGATGACCGGCGAGGTCATCGAGGAGGTCCAGGCCAAGGACCTGTTCCGCAAGATGGCCGAGGCCGCCTGGGCCTGTGCCGACCCGGGCATCCAGTACGACGACACGATCAACCACTGGCACACCTGCCCGGAGTCCGGCCGGATCAACGGCTCGAACCCCTGCAGCGAGTACATGCACCTGGACAACACGTCCTGCAACCTCGCCTCGCTGAACCTGATGAAGTTCCTGAAGGACGACGGCAAGGGCAGCCAGTCCTTCGAGGTCGAGCGCTTCGCGAAGGTCGTCGAGCTGGTCATCACCGCGATGGACATCTCCATCTGCTTCGCGGACTTCCCGACCCAGAAGATCGGCGAGAACACCCGCGCCTTCCGCCAGCTCGGCATCGGCTACGCCAACCTCGGCGCCCTGCTGATGGCGACCGGTCACGCCTACGACTCCGACGGCGGCCGCGCGCTCGCCGGTGCCATCACCTCCCTGATGACGGGCACGGCGTACAAGCGCTCGGCCGAGCTCGCCGCGGTCGTCGGCCCGTACGACGGCTACGCCCGCAACGCCGACGCCCACAACCGCGTCATGAAGCAGCACGCCGACGCCAACACCGTGGCCCCCCGCGGGGACGACCTGGACACCCCTGTCTGGGCCGCTGCCACGGAGACCTGGCAGGACGTGGTGCGCATCGGTGAGAAGAACGGTTTCCGTAATTCCCAGGCGTCCGTCCTCGCCCCCACCGGCACCATCGGTCTCGCGATGTCCTGCGACACCACCGGTGTCGAGCCCGACCTGGCGCTCGTGAAGTTCAAGAAGCTGGTCGGCGGCGGCTCGATGCAGATCGTCAACGGCACCGTCCCGCAGGCCCTGCGCCGCCTGGGCTACCAGGAGGAGCAGATCGAGGCGATCGTCGCCCACATCGCCGACAACGGCAACGTGATCGACGCCCCCGGCCTCAAGCAGGAGCACTACGAGGTCTTCGACTGCGCCATGGGCGAGCGTGCCATCTCCCCGATGGGTCACGTCCGCATGATGGCCGCGATCCAGCCCTGGATCTCCGGCGCCATCTCCAAGACGGTCAACATGCCGGAGACGGCGACCGTCGAGGAGGTCGAGGAGATCTACTTCGAGGCCTGGAAGCTCGGCGTCAAGGCGCTCGCGATCTACCGCGACAACTGCAAGGTCGGCCAGCCGCTCTCCGCCAAGACCAAGGAGAAGGAGAAGGCCGAGGTCACCGAGAAGGCCGAGGCGACCATCCGCGAGACGGTCGAGAAGGTCATCGAGTACCGCCCGGTCCGCAAGCGCCTCCCGAAGGGTCGTCCCGGCATCACCACGTCCTTCACCGTCGGTGGCGCCGAGGGCTACATGACGGCCAACTCCTACCCGGACGACGGCCTGGGCGAGGTCTTCCTGAAGATGTCCAAGCAGGGCTCGACCCTGGCGGGCATGATGGACGCCTTCTCCATCGCGGTCTCCGTCGGCCTCCAGTACGGCGTGCCGCTGGAGACGTACGTCTCGAAGTTCACCAACATGCGCTTCGAGCCGGCCGGTATGACGGACGACCCGGACGTGCGGATGGCGCAGTCGATCGTCGACTACATCTTCCGCCGCCTGGCGCTGGACTTCCTGCCCTTCGAGACGCGGTCCGCGCTCGGCATCCACTCCGCCCCGGAGCGCCAGCGTCACCTGGAGACCGGTTCGTACGAGCCGTCCGAGGACGAGGTCGACGTCGAGGGTCTGGCCCAGTCCGCGCCGCGCGCCCAGGAGCTGAAGGCCGTCGCCGCCCCGAAGGCCGAGGCCGTGGCGGCCAAGCCCGCCCTGCAGCAGGCTCACACCAGCGCCGAACTGGTGGAGATGCAGCTGGGTATCCAGGCCGATGCCCCGCTCTGCTTCTCCTGCGGTACGAAGATGCAGCGGGCCGGTTCCTGCTACATCTGCGAGGGTTGCGGCTCGACCAGCGGCTGCAGCTGACGAGTTGATGTGAAGTGAAGTAAGGGGCGTCGGCCATGGCCGACGCCCCTTACCGCTGCTCCTGGCTGCTCGCTGTCACGGCCGACCGAGGCCGCCCATGGCACGGGTGAAGACCACGGGGTCGTCCTCGAACCCGTGCAGGCCGGGACGGAAGCTCCAGTCGCCGGACTCCTCGCGCCCGAACTCCGCGACGGCGGCCGCCGTCGCCCCGAGGACCGAGCCGAAGTCGTCCTCGGCCAGCACGTTGTAGCCCTCCCGGACGCGCACCTCCGGGTTCAGGACGTTCACGAACGTCCGGTGCGTGGACCGCTGCTGGATGACGATTCCGACCACCACGCGCGTGTACCGGCCGTCGAGCCGGTCGAGTTCGAGCGTCATCACCTCGTCCCAGCCGAAGCCCTTGCCGTCCTGGCTGTCCCGGTTGAGAAAGATCGTGCCGTCGGGCGAGCGGCTGTCGAAGTGCACCAGATAAGCCGCGGTCCCGTACGGGTCGCTTGCCGTGTAGGTACCGGCAATGATGTCGAGATCGGTGGGCGGCTGCCCGGCCTGGCTGGGATCCCACTTCAGTGCGACCTCGACCTTGCGGATCGCCTTGCTGAAACCGCTCATCACGCGTCCCCTTCCCCCTAGAGGTCCACTGCCCCAACTGATGGCCTGCCAAGGCTCTTTGTCCATCGTGCCACGCGCGCGGGGGCGCATGCGCGGGTGATCTCCGCCGGAGCGTGACCGACGCCACGTCCCATGGCCTTACGATGGCGCGGTGCTGGTCAAGTGGATTCGCTGCACCGTGGTGGACCGCCGCGGGTTCGAGCGGGGGCAGCGGAAATGGGCGGGGCTTCTGGGGGAGCCGGGATTTCGTGGACAGGGCGGGGGCTGGAGTCGGCAACGAACCGGAGTGGCGCACACCTTTGCCTTCTGGGAAAGCCGTGCCTTCTACGACTCCTTCATGGCGCGCTCGCACGACCGTCTGGCCGCGTCCCAGTCCGGCACGTACAAGGACCAGCAGGTCAAGCTGTTCGAGTACCGGTTCGATGTGAAGACCGGCTTCGAACCGCGGTTCACGGACTCCGACCTGATCCGGGTGGCTCTCTGCCGGGTGCACGAGGAGCGCGTCGAGCACTTCATGCTCATGCAGGAGAAGGTCTGGAACCCGGCGATGGCCGGCTCGCCCGGCATGATCCGCGGCATGTTCGCGGAGGCCCCGGCGCACGAGTTCATGATCCTTTCGATGTGGCGGGCGGCCGCCGAACACGGCAAGTACCGCACCGAGCGGGTGGAACGTCTGGCACTGCGCGCCCAGACGGAGGCCGACATCGCGGCCCTCACGGGCGACATCGTGGAGCTCGAACCGAGCTGGATCGTTTGAACCTCCAAGCCCTGATTTGTGTGACCTACGCTGTATGAAGCCCATCCGAGTGCTCGACTTTCCATCACTCGATCTAGGGTTTTGGCATGGCACGACCACGGCGCATCGTCCTTGTCCGGCACGGCGAGTCAACCGGCAATGTCGACGACTCCGTGTACGAGCGGGAACCCGACCACTCACTGGCCCTGACCGAGCGGGGCTGGCGACAGGCCGAGGAGACCGGAAAACGCATCCGGGAGATCTTCGGCCAGGAGCCCGTCAGCGTGTACGTCTCCCCGTACCGCCGTACGCATGAGACCCTCCGCGCCTTCCACCTCGACCCGGATCTCATACGCGTGCGCGAGGAGCCCCGGCTGCGCGAGCAGGACTGGGGAAACTGGCAGGACCGCGACGACGTACGACTGCAGAAGACGTACCGGGACGCGTACGGGCACTTCTTCTTCCGCTTCCCCCAGGGCGAGTCCGGCGCCGACGTGTACGACCGGGTCGGCGGCTTCCTGGAGAGTCTGTTCCGCAGCTTCGAGGCGCCGGACCATCCGCCCAACGTGCTCCTTGTGACCCACGGCCTGGCGATGCGGCTGTTCTGCATGCGCTGGTTCCACTGGACGGTCGCGGACTTCGAGTCCCTGTCCAACCCCGGGAACGCGGAGATGCGGATGCTCGTTCTCGGGGACGACGGCAAGTACACGCTCGACCGGCCTTTCGACCGCTGGCGGGACCCGGAGTCCGACTGGATGAGCGGCTAGGCTGGCCGAGATGACCATTTCCTCCGACAATTCGAACGCCGGGCGCCTGGACCGCGCCCTGGCCAGTCTGCGCGGACTCGCGACCGGCGACGCGCTGGGCTCACAGTTCTTCGTTCCGGCGAACTACCCGCTGCTGCAGCGGCGCGAGCTGCCGCCGGCCCCCTGGCAGTGGACCGACGATACGGAAATGGCCTGTTCCGTCGTCGCCGTCCTCGCCGCCCACCACCGTATCGACCAGGACGCGCTGGCCCGTTCCTTCGCCGCGCACCACGACTTCGACCGGGGCTACGGCCCCGCAGTCAACCGGCTGCTCCGGCTGGTCAGGGAGGGCGGCGACTGGCGCGAACTGGCGGCCGCGCTCTTCGACGGGCGGGGCTCGTGGGGCAACGGAGCGGCGATGCGGATCGCGCCCCTGGGCGCCTGGTACGCGGACGATCCGGAGCAGGCCACCCACCAGGCCGAGATCTCGGCCTACCCCACGCACCAGCACCGCGAGGCGGTGGTCGGGGCCATGGCGGTCGCCGCGGCAGCGGCACTGGCGGCGGCGCCCGGCGGCCCGCCGAGCCCCGAGGCGCTCCTCGACGGGGTCGTCGCGCTCGTCCCCAGGAGCGCCGTCGGCCAGGGCCTGCGGCGCGCCCGCGACATGCTCGACTACGCCGACGCGGGCACCGTGGCGGCCGTCCTCGGCTGCGGACGGCGTACGAGCGCCCATGACACCGTCCCCTTCGCCCTCTGGTCGGCGGCACGGGCCCTCGGTGACTACGGGACGGCGTTCTGGACGACCGCCCAGGTGGGCGGCGATGTGGACACCACCTGCGCCATCGTCGGCGGCGTGCTCGCGGCCGGCAAGGCGGGAGCGCCTCCGGCCGCATGGACGGAGCGGACGGAGGCGCTGCCGGAATGGGCGCCGACGGGGACGGGGACCGCTGTCGGCGCGTGACCGCCGCAGACGGGGACCGCTGTCGGTGGGTGACCCCCGGCGCACGCAGACCGCAGTCGGTGGGTGACCGCCGACATACGGTGACCGCTGTCGGTGGGTGACCGCCCGGCGCACGAAGGCCGTTCGAGTGGGGCCTTGCGTGGTCTGTGGGGCCTGGGGCTGCGGTGGCGCTGTGAGGTGCCGTGGGTCGCAGTCACCCTGGCTGTCTCAGAGGCGCGATGGTCCTGTGCATACCCCGGCACCGCAGCGGACCCGATGCCCTGGGATCACGGTGCCCCGGGGCGCGATCGAAACTCTCTGTGCCCGACGGGAACTCTCCGTGACCGTCGGGCGTTTTCCCGGCATCCGCTCCGCGCTCCGTCCGAGGGCGGACGGCGGAGCTGGAAGCGGAGTCGAGGGGAGGGTGCCGGCGGTGTGGGTCGCAGTGGCTGTTCTGGTGGTGTTCGCGGCGCTGTCGGCCGTGGTGCGGATGGCCGGACCTCTGCCCCTGCCGTCTGTCCCCTGGCGGCGGTCCGGCCATCCGCGGCTTCGCGCGGACCCGGTGGGTTCAGCCCAGTCCGGGACCGGCCGTCCCGGCGAGGGCTTCGAGGTCGCTCTTGCGGACCTTGATCACCAGCCAGGCGGTGAGCAGACCGAGCCCGGCCATGACGGCGGCGGGGACGAACGCGGTCGAGATTCCGTGCGCGAGCACCTCGTGTCCCCAGGGCGCGGGCAACTGGTGGGACTTGGCGAACTCCGCCTTCTGCTCCGGCGAACCGTCGGCGAGGAACTTCGGCAGCTGCTTCTTCGCCTCGTCCTTGCTGGCCGAGCCGAAGACCGTGGTCAGGATCGACAGGCCCAGCGAACCGCCGACCTGCTGCATGGCGTTGAGCAGCCCGGAGGCGGCTCCGGCCTCGCGCTGGGCGACCCCGGAGACCGCGGTGACGGTCGCGGTCACGAAGTTCAGACCCATGCCGAAGCCGAAGATCAGCATGGGCCCCAGCACCCCGCCGAGATACGAGCTGTCGGGTTTGATGAACGTCTGCCAGGTGAGGCCGACGACCACGAGCGCGGAGCCGGTCATCATGAACGGCTTCGGGCCCAGGGCGGGCAGGAACCGCTGCGACAGCCCGGCGCCGGCGGCGATGGCCACCGTCACGGGCAGGAAGGCCAGACCTGCCCGGATCGGGCTGTAGCCCAGCACGTTCTGCACGAACAGCACGATGTAGAAGAACATGCCGAACATCGCCGCTGCCAGGCTCAGCATGATCACGTAGGTGCCGGAGCGATTGCGGTCGGCGAACATCCGCAGCGGGGTGATGGGCTCCTTCGCCCGGGTCTCGATGAAGACGAAGGCCAGCAGAAGCACCACCGCGGCGCCGAAGGACCCGAGGGTCAGAGCGTCGCGCCAGCCCTCCTCCGAAGCCCGGATGAAGCCGTACACCAAGGAGACCATGCCCAGCGTGGAGGTCAGCGCGCCCGCGATGTCGAACCGGCCGGGATGCCGTTCGGACTCGTTGATGTACTGCGGGGTGAGGGCGACGATCAGCAGACCGATCGGCACATTGACGAAGAACACCCAACGCCAGTCGAGCCAGTCGGTGAGCATGCCGCCGGCCAGCAGACCGATGGCACCGCCACCCGCGGAGACGGCGGCGAACACGCCGAACGCCCGGTTGCGCTCCGGGCCTTCCGGGAAGGTCGTGGTGATCAGTGCCAGCGAGGTCGGCGACGCGATCGCGCCACCCATGCCCTGGAGGGCGCGGGCGGCCAGCAGCTGCCAGGGTTCCTGGGCGAGACCGCCGAGGAGCGAGGCGAAGGTGAACAGCAGGATGCCGGTCATGAACACCCGGCGCCGGCCGAGGATGTCACCGGCTCGCGCACCGAGCAGCAGCAGACCCCCGAAGGTGAGCGTGTAGGCGCTGACCACCCAGGTGAGGTCCGTGGTGCTGAACTTGAGCGCGTCTTGAATGTGCGGGAGCGCGATGTTCACAATCGTCGCGTCAAGTACGACCATGAGCTGGCAGGCGGCAATCACGGTGAGTGCGATGCCAGGGCGCCCCTGCCGGCGGGCCGCACCAGGTTTCTGACCAGGTATCAGTTGAGAGGTTGTCACTATGGATCCCCCACGGAGGTGTTAGTGAACGCTCGCGTTCACTGTCGCGTCAACGGTAGTGAGTCCTCGGTAGAGAACGCAAGCGTTCACTTAACTGCGCGTCGCGTGCCGCGTCCCCCTTTGTCGTCGCGCGCCGCACCTTCCCCGCTCCGGAATCCCCGCTTCCCCTCGCTCGCTGGAGAAACTCAGATGGTTACCTCGCGCTGGACTGCCGCCCCTCCTCAGGCGGCGGCCTCCCCTCGTCGGCGCGGTGCGGTCCTTGAACGCGCGATCCTGGACGCCGCCTTGGAGCAGCTCAGCACCGTCGGCTGGAACGGCCTCACCATGGAGGGCGTCGCCGCCGGTGCGCAGACGGGAAAGGCGGCGGTCTACCGGCGCTGGCCCTCGAAGGAGGATCTGGTCGCCGACGCGCTGCAGGCCGGTCTGCCACGTTTGGAGGAGGCCCCCGACCTCGGAAGTGTGCGCGAAGACCTGCTGGCACTGTGCCGGCAGGCCCGGGACGCGATGTTCTCGCGCCCTGGCTTCGCACTGCGGTCGGTGATTCACGAATGCGATCCGACACAGGTCGAGCGCTTCCATGGCGTGATCTTCGACGGGGTCGTGGGGCCGACCACCAAGCTGATCGGTGAGATCGTCACCCGTGGCATAGAGCGGGGGGAGGTGCGTGCCGATGCGGCCAACGACTATGTCCTCGACGCCATTCCGGCGATGATGATGTACCGCAACAAGATTTCTGGAAGCGAATGGAATGACCAGGAGGTCGAGCGGATGATCGACCACTACATGCTTCCGCTGCTGCTGTCGCACGGAGCCTGATCCACCGCTCCGGCGGCCCGCCCTCCTGCCGGGGGAGCCGGGGTGTCGCTCGGGGATCGGCGCGGCGTACCCTAAGGGCGCTATGCCGTACGAACCGCCTACTCACACCGTCGAGCGCTCCCTCCGCGCCACGACCGGAGCGAAGGTCATTGCCGGTGTCGACGAGGTGGGGCGCGGTGCCTGGGCCGGGCCCGTCACTGTGTGCGCCGCGGTCACCGGTCTTCGCCGGCCGCCCGACGGCCTCACCGACTCCAAGCTGCTGACCGTCAAGCGCCGTACGGAACTTGCCGAGACGCTGCGGACATGGGTCACGGCCTACGCCCTGGGCCATGCCTCGCCGGAGGAGATCGACAGCCTCGGCATGACGGCCGCACTGCGGCTGGCCGCGGTCCGTGCCCTGGAGGCCCTCCCGGTCCGCCCCGACGCGGTCATCCTCGACGGGAAGCACAACTACCTCGGTGCCCCGTGGCAGGTGCGCACGGTCATCAAGGGTGACCGATCGTGTGTGGCCGTCGCGGCGGCCTCGGTGATCGCCAAGGTTCAGCGCGACAAAATGATGGCCGAACTGGGTATCGACCATGCAGACTTCGGATTTGCGGACAACGCCGGGTATCCGTCACCCGTGCACAAGGCCGCACTGGAGGAGCGGGGCCCCACCCCGTACCACCGGTTGTCGTGGGCGTATCTTGATGCGCTGCCCCAGTGGCAGCACCTCAAGAAGGTCCGCAGCTGGGCGGAGGGAAGCGTTCCGGAGATCGAGGGTCAGCTCGGCTTCGACTTCTGACGTTCCAGTCGCACTGTTGTGCCACCCAGTTCACGTGACCTGCACCAACGTTTGATAGATATCAGCTCATGCCTCTCATTCCCGAGGAGCCTCAGATTCACGAGAGTGCCCAGGGTCCCCGCGCCACTCCGGCCAGTGGCCGTACCGCGCCGACCCCCCGTCCCGTACCCGGCCCCCGCCCCGCGGCTCCGTCGCGTCCCGGTCGTCCCGGCCCTCCGCGGCCCACGCCGCCGGTACAGCGCACGCCGCGTGACGTGGCCAAGCCAGGCCAGTCCGGCCCGGCCGTGCCCGCCGCGGCAGCGGCGGCCCCGCAGATCCAGCTGATCCCGGCTTCGGTCGAGAGCGCTCTCGACTCGGCCGAGGAGGCAGTGGACCTGCTTCTCGAATCGGGTCGTGCCCCCGGTGACGTGCTGGTGATCACCACCGGTGCGCAGCATCCGTGGGCCGACCACGAGCTGTCCTTCGGCGAAGCCTCCTACTGGGCGCAGCACGACGCGGGCGACGACGTCTTCTACACGGACGCCGCCGTCGCCACCCGTGCCGCGACCCGCCCTGTGGTCGTGGTCGCCGTCAACGGCGGTTCCGACTCCGTCGCCTCCACCGCCCTGCCGCTGGCCCTTTCCCGGGCCGGTGCCCTGCTGATCGTCTGCGGCGACCCGCAGCGGATCAACTCGGTGCTGGGCGCCGGAGTCTGAGCCACCTCCGGCGCCTCCGGGGTTCCGGAGGTACCGAAGGAGCCGCAGCGACGGATCCGCACGGTGGTGCCTGCGGCATGCCCGGATGCTGGGCGAGGGGTACCGACCGTCGGTGCGCGGCCGTTCGGCGGACGGAGGATCCGAGCCTGGGCACCCGGCCGGGTCTGTCTCGTGACCGGACGACGGGACGTCCTGCGCGGCCCGGGGCACGGAGAGCGACCCCGCTGAGCACGCCGTGCGGCATGCTTCAGCGTGCCGTGCCCGGTGGTGCGTGCTCGGCCGGTGCCCCCGCGCGGGGGGCCGGCTTCAGCGGGCGGCCGCGCGGCGCAGTAGTTCGGAGGCGGCGCCTCCGGTGCGCGGTGACAGGGGCGCGGCCTCGGACAGGGCGAGGGGTTCGGGAGGCGAGTCGGCGTTCGGGCGCCGCCCGCCGCGGCCCTCGCCGAGCACCTGCCAGCCGTCGTGGGTCAGCGTGATGTACGCCCCGCAGCGCAACCCGTGCAGAGTGCAGGCGTCCCGCAGCCCCCACATCCAGGCGCCGTCCTCCTCCGTCCAACGCGCGTCCCCCTCGCGGCAGTAGAGCAGTACGGCGGTCCGCACCGGAGTGCGGCGGCGCAGGTCGTGCGGGATGACCCGGCGCAACTGGGCCAGCAGCGCGTTGCGGAACATCCAGCCGTCCGCCTGGGCAGAGCGCCGGGTGAACGAGGCGCTCGCGCAGAGCCGTTCCTCCGGGTCGAGGACGGCCACGATCGCCGTCGCCGGCTTGGGGCGGTGCCGGGCGTGCAACCCGCTGACGACCTCACGGGGGTTCCGGAGCAGCGGTATTCCGGCATCGGCCCACTCCGCGGGCTCGAGCAGACGGCTGGCGGAAGCGGCGGACGCGGAAGTCGACAGCGATGCCGCCGAGGACGGAGCGAATCCGAAGGTCACGTTCCTCCCTTCGGCTACGCGCCCACACAGCGGGCGAGATCGGATTCAGGGGAGCGCGCACCGCAGTAAGGCCCAACCGGATCACGGACGAACCGTGCGGGGAGCGGACTTCAATTCTTCCTGTCGAACTTGAATGCGGCAACGAGCAAATGGGGCCACCGACTGTTATCTGGTGGTGCGTGGCTTATATCCCTACCCGGTGAGGCATCGGAGGACCCTGGGACGTTCGAGTCCGGCACGTGAGTGCGTCGCACCCGGTGCCGTATTCGAACAGCATCGGGTCTATCAGCCCTGAACGGCCAGGACCAGCGGCAACACCCCGCGCGCCCCGGACCTCCGCAGCATGCGCGTCGCGACCGCCAGCGTCCAGCCGGTCTCGGTGAAGTCGTCCACCAGCAGAACCGGACCCTGTGCCGCGGCGAGCGCGCTGGCGAGGGCGGGCGGCACGGTCAGCGATCCGTCGAGGGCCTTCAGACGCTGGGCGCTGTTGCTGCGTGAGACGTGCGGTGCCTCGCCCGCGTACTCCACGGAACCCAGCAGGGGCAGTCTGCCGATCTCCGCGATACGGGCGCCCAGGGAGTCGATCAGCCAGGGCCTGGAGCGCGAGGCGACCGTGACGACACCCACCGGGCGCGGCTGCGCGTCGGCTGCGCCCGCGGCCCATCCGCCGGGGCCCTTCGCCCAGTCGGCCAGCACCTCCACCACCGCGCGGGCGACGTCGTCCGGCACGGCCGTGTCCGGAGCCTGGGGCGCGAGCAGCGGCCGTAGCCGGTTGCCCCAGCCGATGTCCGACAACCGCCCCAGGGCACGCCCCGCCGATGCCTGTTCACCGGCCGGAATGCGTCCCTTGAGGTCGATGCCGATGGCCGGCAGGCCGGTCGGCCACATCTTGCGGGGCTCCACCTCGACGCCCGCGCGGCCGAGGTCGACCCGTGCCGCGTCCAGTGCGGCCGTGGAGGTGTCCGCCGTGAAGCGCGGCCGGGCGCAGTTGTCGCAGCGGCCGCAGGGCTTGGCTCCCTCGTCGTCGAGCTGGCGCTGCAGGAACTCCATCCGGCAGTCCGTCGTGGCCGCGTACTCGCGCATCGCCTGCTGCTCGGCCGCGCGCTGCCGCGCCACCCACTCGTACCGCTCCGCGTCGTACGTCCACGGCTGTCCGGTCGCGATCCACCCGCCCTTGACCCGCTTGACGGCGCCGTCCACGTCGAGAACCTTCAGCATCGTCTCCAGCCGGGAGCGGCGCAGTTCCACCAGCGGCTCCAGCGCGGGCAGCGACATGGGGCCGCCGGCCTGGGAGAGGACGTCCAGGGTGCGGCGCACCAGATCCTCCGACGGGAAGGCGAGCGAGGCGAAGTAGTCCCAGATCGCCTCGTCCTCCCTGCCCGGCAGCAGCAGTACCTCGGCGTGCTCGACACCGCGCCCCGCGCGGCCCACCTGCTGGTAGTAGGCGATGGGGGAGGAGGGCGAGCCCAGGTGCACCACGAACCCGAGGTCGGGCTTGTCGAAGCCCATGCCGAGGGCCGAGGTGGCGATCAGCGCCTTGACCCGGTTGCCGATCAGATCGTCCTCGGCCTGCTGCCGGTCGGCGTTCTCCGTCTTCCCCGTGTACGACGCCACGGCGTACCCACGCTGCCGCAGGAAGGCGGTGACCTCCTCGGCGGCGGCCACGGTGAGCGTGTAGACGATGCCGGAACCCGGCAGTTCGTCCAGGTGATCCGCGAGCCACGCCATCCGGTGCGCGGCGTCCGGCAGCCGCAGCACACCGAGGCTCAGGCTCTCCCGGTCCAGTGGACCGCGCAGCACCAGGGCGTCCGAGCTGCCACCGGTGCCGAGCTGCTCGGCCACATCGGCGGTCACGCGCGCGTTGGCCGTGGCGGTGGTCGCCAGCACCGGCACACCCGGCGGCAGGTCGGCGAGCATGGTGCGCAGCCGCCGGTAGTCCGGACGGAAGTCATGGCCCCAGTCGGAGATGCAGTGGGCCTCGTCCACGACGAGCAGTCCGGTCGCCGCGGCCAGCTTGGGCAGGACCTCGTCACGGAAGTCGGGGTTGTTGAGACGTTCCGGGGACACCAGGAGGACGTCGACCTCACCGGCTGCGATCTCCGCCTGGATCGCCTCCCAGTCCTCGGTGTTGGAGGAGTTGATGGTGCGGGCGTGGATGCCGGCCCGGGCCGCGGCGCCCACCTGGTTGCGCATGAGCGCGAGCAGCGGGGAGACGATGACCGTCGGGCCGCTGCCCGCGGCCCGCAGCAGCGAGGTCGCCACGAAATACACCGCGGACTTGCCCCAGCCCGTGCGCTGGACGACCAGGGCTCGTCGCCGGTCGGCGACCAGCGCCTCGATCGCCCGCCACTGGTCCTCGCGCAACCGGGCCGTGCCCGTGTCGTCGCCGACGAGACGGGCGAGGACGGCGTCCGCCCTTGCCCGGAGTTCCGCGTTGCTCGTGTGCTCCATGCGTCCCATACAACAGGACCGGACCGACAGCCGGGCGGGCTGTGGACGAGCGAGACGGCTTTGGCGTGTCCCTGATTCGACTTATCCACAGGCAAACCGGAATCCTGAGATCCGCGAGATCGTCGGCGCATGACGAATCACAGCGAAACCACCGGACCCTCCGAAAACGGCGACATCACGGGAGCTGCGGGGCCCCTCGGCCGATCCGCCCACGACAACCAGATCACCCTGCGCACCCCGGCCGAACTGGCCGACGCGCTGCCCTATCTGCTCGGGTACCGCCCCGAGGACAGCATGGTGCTGGTGGCCCTGCACGACCGGGGCGGCCGCGGACGCTTCGGCGGACGGGCCCGGCTCGGGATCCCCGCGAACAAGGACGACTGGGAATCGGCGGCATGCCAACTGGCGCAGGGCCTGATGACGGGCAGCGAGCGCCGCGGAACCCGCCCCGAGCAGATGGTCGCCTACGTCTGCCAGGAACCCGCGCCCGGCGAATCGGGCCGGGACGTCATGCACCGGCTCGCCCCGCTGGCCCACCTCCTGCGCACCGAGTGCGGCCGCCTCGACGTGCCGGTGATCGAGGCTCTCTGTGTCTCGGAGGGCCGCTTCTGGTCCTACTGCTGCCCGGCCGATGAGTGCTGTCCTCCCGACGGTGCCCCCATGGGCCTGCCCGGTACCTCCGTGCTCGCGGCCGCCGCCACCTACGCCGGGATCCAGGTGCGCGGCACCCTGCGCGAGCTGCGGGCCAGGCTGCAGCCCCGGGAGACCGGCGCCGCGCTGGAACAGGAGATCGCCCTGGACCGCGCCGGAATGGCACTGGTGCCCCGCATCCTCCACGACGCCTCCCGCGCGGAGGTGGCCGAGGAGACACTCGCCCTCGCCGAGCGGATCATGAGCCGGTACGCCGTGGCCATCCCGGTGTCCGGCATCCACCAGGCGGACCTCCGCGACGACGCCCTGCTCGCCCACGACGAGGCCGCGATGCTGATCCTCGGACTGCAGGACCGCACGACCCGCGACCGAGCGGCCGCCTGGATGGAGGGCGACGAGGGCGGACCGGCTCTGCGCCTGTGGCGAGCCCTCGCCCGCCGCTGCGTCGGCCCGTACGGCGAACACGCAGCCGCTCCCCTGACGCTGGCCGGCTGGGTCGCCTGGTCGACCGGCGATGACCTGGAAGCGCGGGAGGCCCTGGCGATGGCCCTGGGCGCGGACCCCGAATACCTCTTCGCCCGCCTGCTGCACCAGGCCTGCAACGAGGGCCTGGACCCGGAGTCGATCCGCCGCTGCCTGCGTACGGAACGCGCGGTGCGCGAGCCGGCGGACAGCACGGAAGCCGTCGGCGACACCACTCCGGTCGAGCCGGTCGCCGGCCACGAACCGAACGCCGCCGCCGAAACCCGAGATCGCCACCATCCGGGCACCGAAGGCGGGCCCGACCTGCGGCGGCCACGGCCGACGGGCACCCGTCCGCGACCGACGGGCGCGGGTCGCACCCGAACCCGCCCCGGTTCGTCCAGGCCGGGCGACGGCACGCGCACACGCGCGGCGGAGAAGAGTGACACCCGAGGCGGCCGGGCCGCGCGCGAGGACACACGCACCGGGAAAGGCCGTGGCGAGGGGGACGAATGAACGAGGACCGGCCAAGGGTGGCATACGGACAGGCGTGGGTCGGTGCCGTCCGCCGCTGGACACGCAACCTCGTCGGACGCACGCGGTGCCGCGGCCGCTCGTCCGTCGGCCGGCGTCCTATCGGCCGGTCGGTCTTCGGTGTCCGAGAGCACAGGCCGTCCGGACCGAACGACGTCTCTCCGCACCGTCGCCCGATCGGGTTCGACGGGCGGGGGCGTGACCAGGAGGAGCCCTCCTCCGTTCACCTGAGTGGCGGAACGCCTGGACGGGCCGTGCCGTCGCCCGTCCCCGGTCCCTCCGGAGCCCTCCGTCCGGCGCCCGCACGGCCAGGGCGCACAGAGCGCAGAAGGAGCCTCCCCATGCATCAGCCGACTCCGCCCTCCACCGCCGACGACAACCACCGACTCCGGGACGGTCCACCCTGGCTCCCGCCGGCCGAGGGCGTCGCGGAACGGTCGCGCACCCGCACAACCCGGCCCACGCCCCCACGACCGGCTCCGGGCGCCCAGGGCCCGTGGCACGTCGGCGGGCTGCCGCCCACGCACACCGCCCTGATCTGCGTCGCGCTGCCCGGCCTCGCCATCTCGACGGAGCAGGGCCAGTTGACCGGTCGCGGCCTGGAGGGGTTCTACCGGGCGGGCCGGCGGCTGCTCGCGCGCTGCCAGGTCCGTGTCGCCGGCCGCGAACCGCTCCCCGTGCAGGCGCGGATGGCGGGGTCGGACTCCGTCCGCTTCGTGGGCACCCTGCGGGCCTCGCCGGCCGCGGGCCCGGATCCGGACGTCGTCGTGGAACGGACCCGTCACGCCGAGGGCACCGAGCGCATCACCCTGTACAGCTCGGCGCGTCACCCCCTGCGCCTGCCGCTGGAGGTGGCCCTAGGTACCGACCTCGCGGAACTGAGTGCCATCGCCTCCGGCAGCCCCGGCCCCGAACTCCTGCCCAGCGTGCACGACTCCGGCCTGCGCTGGACCACCCGCACCGGCAACTCGTCGGTCACGGCGGACCCGCCACCCGCCGACGCGCTGGCCTCCGCGGGACTGCTGCGCTGGGAGTTCGAACTGCCCCCGGGCGGGACGGCGAGCGTGGAACTGCGGGTGCGTCCGGACGGCGCGGGTCCCCTGCGCGCCGTGGGACGCGCGGCCACGAGTCCACTGGCGCCGGCCAGGGCCGCGGGCGACGATCCGAGAGCCGGGGCGCTGCTCAGGACCAGCATCGAGGATCTTCAGGCGCTGCTGCTCCGCGACCCGGCGCACCCCTCCGACACCTACCTCGCGGCCGGGGCGCCCTGGCGCTGTGGTCTGGCCCCGGCCGAGGCACTTGCCGCCGCCCGGATGACCCTGCCCCTCGGCACCCGCCTCGCCGCCGGCACGCTGCGCACCCTGGCTCGCACCCAACTCCGCGGCCCGGGACCGCAGGCCGGCATGATCCCCGGCCCGCGCCGCGACGCCGGAGCACATCTGCCACCGGGCTGCACGGGTACGGAGGCCACCCTGCTCTTCCCCGTCCTGCTGGCGGAGGCCCGCCGGTGGGGGCTCCCGGAGCAGGAGACGCGGGAGCTGCTGCCCGTGGCCGAGCGCTGCCTGGCCTGGCTGCGCACCACGGTGGGCGACCACACCTACCTCTGCGACCCGCAGCCCGGCGGCCCCGCGCGCAGTGAGACCCAGGCCCACGCCCACCGGGCCGCGGTGCTCGGCGCCGACCTCCTCGACGCGTACGACCGGCCCGGCGGCGCCGGGCTGTGGCAGTGGGCGGGAGAGCTGAGGAAGGCGTTCCAGGCGGACTTCTGGACCGAGGACAGAGGCGGCGGCCATCCGACGGCGGCACTGACCCCGGACGGCCGCCCCCTGACCCACCTCGGCTCCGCCGCCGTCCACCTGCTCGACACCGGGCTGCTCGGTGCCGGCAGACCGGCCGTCGGCCTGCTCGACAAGGTGCAGACCGAGCAGCTCGCCCGGTTGCTCGGGGGGCCGGCCCTGGACTCGGGGTGGGGGCTGCGTGGACTGGGGGCCAAGGAGGCAGGACACAATCCGTTCGGCCATCGGGCCGGGGCCGTCCGGGTCCAGGAGACGGCTCTCGCCGTCGCCGGGCTGGCCGCCGCGGGCTACGAGAAGGAGGCGGGCGGGCTGCTGCGCGGCCTGCTGGCGGCGGCCGAGCACTTCGGCCACCGGCTGCCCGAGATGTTCGGCGGTGAGCAGCGCACCGACGGGAGCGCCCCCCTTCCGCATCCCGCGGCCTGCCGTCCGGCGGCCACGGCGGCCGCTTCCGGGGTGCTGCTCCTCACCACGCTCGCCGGCATCCGCCCCGACGCCCCCGCCGGGACGGTCACCCTCCGGCCCGTCCACAGCGCGCCCCTCGGCGAACTCAGCCTGACCGGCCTGCGGGTGGCCGGCGCCCCCTTCTCGATACGGGTCAGCCGACTTGGCCTGGCCATGGTCGAGGAGGCCGCGGACGGCCTTCAGCTGGGGGCGTGACCCCTTGGGCGACCTTGCCGGACGTGACCGCCACGGCGAACGGGTGGCCGGACCTCGGACGCCTGCCGGAACGAACCGTGAGGCGTATACCTGAGCGAAGTGGATCAGTCGTCGAAGCGAGCGACGAAGGGAGTGTTTATCGTCAGGCAGACGACTATGATCACCGCATGCCCTACGACCCGTCAGCCTTTCCGCCCTTCGCCGTCACCGTGGACCTGGTCGTGCTGACTGTGCGCCGCCACGCCCTGTGCGCGCTGGCGGTACGCAGAGGGGAGCAGCCCTTCCAGGGGCGCTGGGCGCTGCCGGGTGGCTTCGTACGGGCCGACGAGGATCTCTCGCAGGCGGCGGCGCGGGAACTCGCGGAGGAGACCGGCCTGCGCGCTCACGACCTCGACGCACCCGCCCAGGACGGCGGAGCCCACCTGGAACAGCTGGCGACCTACGGTGACCCCAAGCGCGACCCCCGGATGCGTGTGGTCAGCGTCGCCCACCTCGCCCTCGCCCCCGACCTCCCCGCACCCCGTGCGGGCGGCGACGCCAGCAACGCGCGCTGGGCGCCGGTCGAGGAACTGCTCGCGCAGGGCGGCTACGGCCGGGACGGCGAGCCCGTCGCGCCGCTCGCCTTCGACCATGCCCAGATTCTGTCCGACGGGGTGGAGCGCGCCCGCTCCAAGATCGAGTATTCGTCCCTGGCCACCGCGTTCTGCACGCCCGAGTTCACGGTCGGTGAGCTGCGCCGTGTCTACGAGGCGGTGTGGGGCGTGGCGCTCGACCCGCGCAACTTCCACCGCAAGGTGACCGGCACCCCCGGCTTCCTCGTCCCCACCGGCGGCACGACCACCCGTCAGGGCGGCCGTCCGGCCCAGCTTTTCCGCGCCGGCGGCGCGACTCTGCTCAACCCGCCGATGCTGCGACCGGAGGTCTGACCCTCCGACAGCGCGAATCCCGCCGAGGTTAAACCCTTCTATACCTGGAAAAACGGTCATTCCGCGCTATCTTCCCTAAGGTGATCGAGGCCTTCGGACTGACCAGCAATCCCCGCAAGGCGCACCCGCCCGCCGTCGACGACGTGACCTTCGAAGCGTGCGCGGGCCGCGTCACCGCACTCCTGGGTGAGGAAGGCGCGGGCAAGACCACGGCGCTCAGACTGATGCTCGAACTCCAACAGGGCCGTGGACTGACTTACTTCAGGGGCCGCCCCCTGCATCGCATCGCCCACCCCTCGCGTGAGGTCGGCGTCCTCCTCGGCGACGTCCCCGGTCACCCGGCCCGCTCCGTCCGCGGCCATCTGCGCATGCTGTGCGCCGCGACCGGAGTCCCGGTCCGGCGTGCCGACGAAGTGCTCGAAGCCGTCGGACTCGTCAGCCTCCGCGAGGAGCGCCTGGGCACGCTGTCGCGCGGCGTGGACCGCCGGCTGGGCCTCGCCTGCGCCCTCCTCCCCGATCCACACACCCTCGTCCTGGACGAACCCGCGCACGGTCTCTCCACCCGCGAGGGTCACTGGCTGCACCGCATGCTCAGGGCCCACGCCGCACAGGGCGGCACGGTCCTGTTCACCACCTCCGACTCCAAGGAGGCCGCTCGCGCCGCCGACCGGGTGGTCACCCTGGAGGCCGGCAGGCTCGTCGCGGACCAGGAGGCCACCGACTTCGCCCGCACCCGGCTGCGCCCACGTGTGGCCGTCCGCAGCCCCCACGCCGCCCGGCTCGCCGCCCTCCTCACCAAGGAGGCCCGCACGACCCATCGCTCAGTGGAGGTCGTCAGCGAAGGCGGCAACCGCCTGTCGGTGTACGGCAGCACCACGGCCGAGGTCGGCGAGACCGCGTTCCGTCACGGCATCCTCGTCCACCAACTCGCCGACGAGGTCGGCGACATGGGAGCGGGCGCCGGAGCCGAGCCGCCGACGGAGGCCGTACCGGAGGCTGGACCGGAGGCCGAACGACGGCAGCGGGGCGCGAGCGAGCCGGCTGCCGTGGACGGGGCTCGGACGGCCGACGAGGCGCCGACCACGGAGCGACGGGACACGCCCGGCGCCGATCGGCGCCGGGACACGGGCGGTTCTCCGGTCACCCCACAGCCACGGACATCGGCCGGACCGAGGCCGGCGAGTCAGGCACGCACCGCCGACGAGGAGCCGGTCCCGGATCCGTCGTCGGGCGCAGCGGAGTCCTCCGTCACGGCTGGACAGGAGCCGTCCGCGGCCACCGGGGCACTCGCCGACGGCCCGGCGGTCGCGCCTAGATCTCCGCACGCGGAACCGTCCGGCAGCGCCCTGGCCACCGAGACCCCGGCCGTCGGGCGCTCGCCCCAGTCGGCAGGCGCCTCCGTAACTGCCCGGCCGTCGTCGGCCGCCACCGCGTCCTTGCAGTCTCCGGCCCCGGCAACAGCGTCCGAGCCGCCGACCCGCGCCACCTCCCCGGACCCGATGTCCGCCACCGTGCCCGCCCAGCCGCCCTCCACTTCCGGCTCCGCCCAGCCCTCGGCCGCCGCGTCCGCTCGCCCACCGGCCGGCGTCGCCTCGGCTCACTCATCGTCCGCCCCCGCCCCTGCTCAGCCGTCGGCCGCTGCCTCCTCCGCTCACTCGCCAGTGGTCACCGCATCCGTCCGGCCACCCGTTGGCGCTGCTTCCGCTCACCCGTCGGCAACCGCCCCCTCGGCCCAGGCGTCGGCCACCGCCGCATCCGTCCAGACGCCGGCGGCCACCTCATCCGCCCGGCCGCAGGCCGCTGCCGCATCCGACCAACCGCAGACCCCCGCCGTATCCACCCAGCCACCGCCCCACCCCGTGCCGGGCGATCCCTCCACTCCCGCTGCCTCCTCCCAGCCGCCGGGCTCCGCGGTACCCGGCGAAGCCCCAACCACCCCCGCTGCCTGTTCCCAGCCACCGACCCCCGCCGTACCCGGCGAAGCCCCGACCACCCAGCTCTCCGTCAAAGAGCAACCGCCGCAGCCCGGCCAAGCCCCCACGGCCAAGCTCTCCGCCAGGCAGCCGAAGCCGACGCCCCGGTCCGGCGAACCCCCGACAGCCGGTGGTGACCCCACCCCGCCTCTGGCCGGTCCTGCGCGGTCGGCGAGGGCCGGCGCCCTGCACGACTCCTCCCCGCTCCCACCCGCCATCGCTGTCCGCTCTGCCCCCAGCCCCCTCCGCCCCCTGCGCTACGAGCTCCGCCGGGCCGCCGGGATCGGTGCCGGCTTTGTCACCTGCGGTGCTGTCCTGGCGGTGTCCGCCCTCATCGCCGTGCTGCTCGCCAGGCTCGGGCACACTCCGCAGGCCCGGCTGTTCGCCGCCTGGCCGCGGGAGCTGCCGCTGCCCCCCGCAGCGCTCGGCGCGGGGCTGCTCGGGGCGCTGGCCTTCGGAGACGAGTTCCGCCACCCCGCGCTGGCGGCGGACCGCGGCACCGTGCCCCGCAGGCTGGGGCTGCTCACCGCGAAGCTCGTGGTCTCCGGAGCCACCGCCGTGCTGCTCTCGTTCCTCACCCTGGGCTGCGACGCCGAAATGCTCTATCTCGTCTACGGCCGGGAACTCGCGAAGGTTCCCGCCGACTGGCTTCCGATGACCGCGAGTTGGTTCGGACTGATCGTCGGCTGCGCCTGGGCCGGTGTGCTGGCGGCGGGTGTCTTCCGGTCCACCACGGCCGGTCTCGCCGCGGTGCTCGCCGTACCCGTACTCGTCGTGCCCGTCGTACACAAGGCGCTGCAAGGGTCGGGTGTGCGGATGGCCGCCGGACTCCCGATGCGGATGCGGGAGATGTTGCTGCTGCAGTGGCCCTTCGGGGGCGAGCGCTATCTGGTCGCAGCGGCCCGGGTACTGGCCCAACCCGTGGGCGGGGCACTGGCGTTGTCGCTGACCGCGCTGCTCTGCGCGTACCTGTTCACCACCCTGCGCACCAGGCTCCGATGACCACGGACCGGGCGCTTCCGATCCTCCCGTGGGCACAACTCCCCGCAGAAAGGCCATTTCTTTCCGATAAGGCGTCAATTGCGATGGGGTGAGCGATCACCCTTTCGTGTGCTTTTCACCAAAGACCTCAAGGGAGTTGGAGGCAGCGCCGACAAAGGATCCGTGAGTACCCTTGCGCACACCATGATGACCGCCGCCCGCTCCGCAGACTCTGGTCTGGTCGGCCCGGGCGAACTCGACCGCTACCCGTACGTGGATGCCCCCGTCAACGATCGTGTCGGGGCGCCCTCCTGGGAGGGCCCGGACCCGGAGCTGGGCCGTGTGGGACGACGTGCCGCGGGCAGCCGCGGCCGCGGACTGCACGGTCAACTCGTCCAGCAGCTGGGTCAGATGATCGTCTCCGGCGACCTGGGCGCGGACCGCCCGCTGGTGCCCGAGGAGATCGGCCAGCGTTTCGAGGTCTCCCGCACCGTCGTCCGTGAGTCCCTTCGGGTCCTGGAGGCCAAGGGCCTGGTCAGTGCCCGCCCGAACGTCGGCACGCGCGTGCGTCCCGTCAGCGACTGGAACCTCCTCGACCCCGACATCATCGAGTGGCGGGCCTTCGGGCCGCAGCGCGACGACCAGCGCCGTGAGCTCAGCGAGCTGCGCTGGACGATCGAGCCACTCGCCGCTCGGCTCGCCGCCGGGCACGGGCGCGAGGACGTCCAGCAGCGCCTGTCCGACATGGTCGAGATCATGAGCCACGCGATGGCGCAGGGCGACGCGCTGACGTTCTCGCGCGCGGACGCCGAGTTCCACTCGATGCTCATCCAGATCGCGGGCAACCGCATGCTGGAGCACCTCTCCGGCATCGTGTCGTCGGCCCTCCAGGTCTCGGGCGGCCCGGTCACCGGCTGTGAGCGGCCGAACGAGACGTCCCTGGCCCAGCACGCGCGGATCGTCGACGCGCTCGGCACGGGCGACGGCGCGGCGGCCGAGTCGGCCATGCGTCAACTGCTCACCGTCCACCCCGAGGTCGAGCGCGTGGTACCCGCCCCGCGTGAGCACTGACCCACATCGAGAGCGGTGTGCTCGGTCGGTTCCGCGTTCTTGGGGCGCCGCCGACCCCGGACCCCGCTTCCGCCGGACCCCGCCGGCGCCCTCAGGGCTCCGGCGGG
This sequence comes from Streptomyces sp. NPDC058683, assembly GCF_042716195.1. Taxonomy (NCBI): domain Bacteria; kingdom Bacillati; phylum Actinomycetota; class Actinomycetes; order Kitasatosporales; family Streptomycetaceae; genus Streptomyces; species Streptomyces sp. NPDC058683. The sequence continues at coordinate 128,931 of NZ_JBHXSK010000008.1, read as the reverse complement.
GTCCGGCGCGGCGGGACGGGTGGGCAGCGGTCGTATGACAACACCGCGACGGTCGAGCGGTGTATGGCAGGCTCTGTGGCGGTCCTACGGTGCACCCGCTGCCGTCGGAACGGCCCGAAGGGATCATCGGCGACAACCTCTGCCCATGTCTGACCGTTTTTGAGCGCTTACGGGGTGTGACTCGGGCCACGTAGATTGGGCGTAACGCTCTTGCGAACAACGCGATGACCTAAGAGGTGACTGCCGCGGAGGGAATACGGACGCCATTCATGGCGCTGTGTATCTTCCCGGCCCCCGCCCGTTCCGTCGGCCCATCCCCAAGCCGGCGGTCGGCTCCAGTCCGTCCAGGACGGGGCCGGAAGCCGTTTTCCAACGTTCCGAGAGGTTGTTCGTGTCGGCCAGCACATCCCGTACGCTCCCGCCGGAGATCGCCGAGTCCGTCTCTGTCATGGCTCTCATTGAGCGGGGAAAGGCTGAGGGGCAGATCGCCGGCGACGATGTGCGTCGGGCCTTCGAAGCTGACCAGATTCCGGCCACTCAGTGGAAGAACGTACTGCGCAGCCTCAACCAGATCCTTGAGGAAGAGGGTGTGACGCTGATGGTCAGTGCCGCGGAGCCCAAGCGCACCCGAAAGAGCGTCGCAGCGAAGAGTCCGGCCAAGCGCACCGCCACCAAGACGGTCGCGGCGAAGACGGTGACGACCAGGAAGGCCACCGCCACGGCCGCCCCGGCCGTGCCCCCCGTCGTAGCCGACGATCCGACCGACGAGACGGCGGCCGCCAAGAAGGCCGCTGCCAAGAAGGCCGCCCCCACCGCCAAGAAGGCGGCCGCGAAGAAGACCGCGACCGCCGCGAAGAAGACGGTGCCGGCGAAGAAGACCGCCGCCAAGAAGGACGACGCCGAGCTTCTCGAGGAAGAGGTCCTCGAGGAGGGCAAGGCGGGCACCGAGGAGCCCGAGGGCACCGAGAGTGCGGGCTTCGTCCTGTCCGACGAGGACGAGGACGACGCGCCGGCGCAGCAGGTCGCCGCCGCCGGTGCCACCGCAGACCCGGTCAAGGACTACCTCAAGCAGATCGGCAAGGTCCCGCTGCTCAACGCCGAGCAGGAGGTCGAGCTCGCCAAGCGCATCGAGGCCGGTCTGTTCGCCGAGGACAAGCTGGCCAACGCCGACAAGCTCGCCCCGAAGCTCAAGCGCGAGCTGGAGATCATCGCCGAGGACGGCCGCCGCGCCAAGAACCACCTCCTGGAGGCCAACCTCCGTCTGGTGGTCTCCCTGGCCAAGCGCTACACCGGCCGCGGCATGCTGTTCCTGGACCTCATCCAGGAGGGCAACCTCGGTCTGATCCGCGCGGTCGAGAAGTTCGACTACACCAAGGGCTACAAGTTCTCCACGTACGCCACCTGGTGGATCCGTCAGGCGATCACCCGCGCCATGGCCGACCAGGCCCGCACCATCCGTATCCCGGTGCACATGGTCGAGGTCATCAACAAGCTCGCGCGCGTGCAGCGCCAGATGCTCCAGGACCTGGGCCGCGAGCCCACCCCGGAGGAGCTGGCCAAGGAACTCGACATGACCCCCGAGAAGGTCATCGAGGTCCAGAAGTACGGCCGTGAGCCCATCTCCCTGCACACCCCGCTGGGTGAGGACGGTGACAGCGAGTTCGGTGACCTCATCGAGGACTCCGAGGCTGTCGTCCCCGCCGACGCCGTCAGCTTCACGCTCCTCCAGGAGCAGCTGCACTCGGTACTGGACACCCTGTCCGAGCGCGAGGCCGGTGTCGTCTCCATGCGGTTCGGTCTCACCGACGGCCAGCCGAAGACCCTCGACGAGATCGGCAAGGTCTACGGCGTCACGCGCGAGCGGATCCGCCAGATCGAGTCCAAGACCATGTCGAAGCTGCGCCACCCCTCGCGTTCCCAGGTGCTGCGCGACTACCTCGACTAGGTCGCGCCCATACGACGGCGAAGGCCCGGCTCCCCACGGGGGAGCCGGGCCTTCGGGCTGCGGGTCGCGATGCACTGGATGACTCTGGGTGTCCTGGTACCACCCAGAGTGAGGAGTGTGCATGCGCCGTCCTTTTGCCCCGGTCCTGATCCGACCGCTGATCCTGGCGGCCGTCGCCGCCGTGATACCGCTGGCCGGCCCGCCTCCGGCAGCCGCCGACAGCGTTGTCGTCGGCGGGTTCCCCGTCGACGTCTCCCAGACTCCCTGGACGGTCGCGCTGTCCAGCCGTGACCGGTTCGGGGGTACACGGGCCGGCCAGTTCTGCGGCGGCGTGGCGATCGGCCGGACCACGGTGCTGACCGCGGCCCACTGCCTGGCCGACGAGGTGATCGGGGGGCCCGCCGACCGGGTGCACGACCTCAAGGTCATCGCGGGCCGCACGGATCTGCTCTCGACGCAGGGCCAGGAGATCCCGGTGACCCTCGCCCGGGTCAATCCGCGTTACGACGCCGATGCGAACACCGGCGACTTCGCCATCCTCACCCTCGCCAAGCCCCTGCCGGCCGACGCCGTCGTGAAGATGGCCGCTGAGGGCGACACCGCCTACCGGACCGGCACCGGTGCCCTGGTCTCCGGATGGGGCGACATCACGGGCGGCGGCGACTACGCGCGCCGGCTGTACGCCGCGCAAGTCCATGTGCTGCCCGACGAGGCGTGCGAGCGGGCCTATCCCGGCGGCGCCGACGGCACCTACCGGGCGGACTCCATGGTGTGTGCCGGGGAGGCCCTGGGTGGCCCCGACGCCTGCCAGGGCGACAGCGGGGGACCGCTGGTCGCCGGGGGGCGGCTGATCGGGCTCGTGTCGTGGGGCAGCGGCTGCGGGCGTCCGGGGAGTCCCGGCGTCTACACGCGCGTCTCCGAGGTCGTGCGGGCGCTGGGGCCGGGTGGTGCCTTCGGCGGCTCACGGCGGCCTCAGGGGCCCTCCTGAGGGCCCTCGCGGGTACATGACGACGGGCGGTCGCTCCCTCCGAGGGAGCGAACCCCCCTTCACCCGGGTGGGCCGGAGCTGGCTCGTCGTGTGTGCGAGAGGTCAGCGCTCATCTTCGGAGGCGGTGTTCGGAACGGACGTCAGCCGCTCCGTCTCGTCCTGTATCTCAGCGGCGATCTTCTTGAGTTCCGGCTCGAACTTGCGACCGTGGTGGGCGCAGAAGAGCAGTTCTCCGCCGCTGAGCAGCACGACGCGCAGGTATGCCTGGGCGCCGCAGCGGTCGCAGCGATCGGCGGCCGTCAGGTGGCTCGCGGGGGTCAGAACAGTAGTCACGTCGCCTCTTCTCTAGCTCGACGAGCTGTCGTACCAGGGTCAACATCCAACCAGCCCGAAAACGTTCCCGCTCGGGGCTTCTCCTCGAAAAAAATCTTTCGAGGTGGCCGTCTGCTGCCGGTTGGCGGCGAATGTGCCGTATTGCGTCGTCTTCGGTGCTTACGGGTTCGCGCGGTTCATCGGTCTCATCCTCCCGGCCGGGTTGCCGGTTGTTTGTGAGGACGTGCCCGGAGCCTAAATGGTTCATGCCTCGAAGGGAACGTGATATGTACTTCACTCCATCGAGGGATCGAACACGCATACGACCGTGGACTAGTGTGAGTTCACGACGAGGGTGGCGTTACAACGGCTCTACCAGGCCTCGGTACCCTCTGAACGGCGACCGAAGCCGGCCCCTTACCCAAAAGGGGCTCCACTGAAATTCAGCGAGGAGCGAACCGCGTGACCGCCGATACGTCCGTGCCGTCCACAGCGCTGCTGGCAGGAGCAGACCGGGACGGCTCCAACTACACCGCGCGGCACCTGCTCGTCCTCGAGGGCCTCGAAGCAGTGCGCAAGCGCCCCGGTATGTACATCGGCTCGACCGACAGTCGCGGCCTGATGCACTGCCTGTGGGAGATCATCGACAACGCCGTGGACGAGGCCCTGGGCGGCTACGGCGACCACATCGAGGTCATCCTCCACGACGACGGCTCCGTCGAGGTCCGGGACAACGGCCGCGGGATCCCCGTGGACGTCGAGCCCAAGACCGGGCTGTCCGGCGTCGAGGTCGTGATGACCAAGCTGCACGCCGGCGGCAAGTTCGGCGGCGGCTCCTACGCGGCCTCCGGCGGCCTGCACGGCGTCGGCGCCTCGGTGGTCAACGCGCTCTCCGCGCGGCTCGACGTCGAGGTGGACCGCGGCGGCCATGTGCACGCGATCAGCTTCCGCCGCGGTGTCCCGGGTGCCTTCGCAGGTGACGGCCCGGACGCGAAGTTCGAGGCCAAGAGCGGGCTGCGCAAGACCAAGAAGATCCCCAGGACCCGCAGCGGCACGCGCGTGCGTTACTGGGCCGACCGCCAGATCTTCCTCAAGGACGCCAAGCTCACTCTGGAGACCCTCCACCAGCGGGCCCGCCAGACCGCCTTCCTGGTGCCTGGCCTGACGATCGTCGTCCGTGACGAGTACGGCCTCGGCCCGGACGGCAGCAAGGGCGAGGAGTCCTTCCGCTTCGACGGTGGCATCAGCGAGTTCTGTGAGTATTTGGCCACCGACAAGCCGGTCTGCGACGTCCTCCGTTTCTCCGGACAGGGCACCTTCAAGGAGACTGTCCCGGTCCTGGACGACCACGGCCAGATGACCCCCACCGAGGTCACCCGTGAACTCGGGGTCGACGTGGCGCTGCGCTGGGGCACCGGTTACGACACGACCGTGAGGTCGTTCGTCAACATCATCGCCACGCCCAAGGGCGGCACCCACATGGCCGGCTTCGAGCAGGCCGTCCGCGAGACCCTCAACGAGGTGCTGCGCGCCAAGAAGCTGCTCCGCGTCGCCGAGGACGACATCGTCAAGGACGACGCCCTGGAGGGCCTCACCGCCGTCGTCACCGTCCGTCTCGCCGAGCCGCAGTTCGAGGGCCAGACCAAGGAGGTCCTCGGCACCTCGGCGGCCCGCCGGATCGTGAACAACGTGGTCACCAAGGAACTGAAGGCGTTCCTCACCTCCACCAAGCGGGACGCGGCCGCCCAGGCCCGCGTGGTCATGGAGAAGGTGGTCGCCGCCGCGCGGACCCGCATCGCCGCCCGCCAGCACAAGGACGCACAGCGCCGGAAGACCGCCCTGGAGTCCTCGTCCCTGCCGGCCAAGCTCGCCGACTGCCGTAGCGACGACGTCGAGCGCAGTGAGCTCTTCATCGTTGAGGGAGACTCCGCGCTCGGTACGGCGAAGCTGGCCCGGAACTCGGAGTTCCAGGCGCTGCTGCCGATCCGGGGCAAGATCCTCAACGTGCAGCGGTCCTCGGTGACGGACATGCTCAAGAACGCCGAGTGCGGTGCGATCATCCAGGTCATAGGGGCGGGTTCCGGCCGCACTTTCGACATCGACGCGGCCCGCTACGGCAAGATCATCATGATGACCGATGCCGATGTCGACGGTTCCCACATCCGCTGCCTGCTGCTGACGCTGTTCCAGCGCTACATGCGGCCCATGGTCGAGGCCGGCCGGGTCTTCGCGGCGGTGCCGCCGCTGCACCGCATCGAGATCGTCCAGCCCAAGAAGGGCCAGGACAAGTACGTGTACACGTACTCGGACCGTGAGCTGCGCGACAAGCTCATGGAGTTCCAGAGCAAGGGCGTCCGGTACAAGGACTCCATCCAGCGCTACAAGGGTCTCGGCGAGATGGACGCCGACCAGCTGGCCGAGACGACCATGGACCCGCGCCACCGCACCCTGCGCCGGATCAACCTCTCCGACCTCGAAGCGGCGGAGCAGGTCTTCGACCTGCTGATGGGCAACGACGTGGCCCCCCGAAAGGAGTTCATCTCCGGCTCGGCGGCGACGCTGGACCGGTCGCGCATCGACGCGTAGCCGCTGCGCCGGGCCTTGGCCGACGGGGCGGTGAGCTGGGCGCCGGTCAAGGTGGGTGCCGATGCCGATGCCGATGCCGGTGCCGGTGGGCGGTGCTGAAGGGCGGCGGCGGAGAGTTGGGCGGGGCGGCCTGGGCGGCGGTGGGTCGCGCGATGGTGTGGAGCCGGGCGGTGGTGAGGCTGGGCGGGTGGTGAGCATGCGTGCTGACCGTGCCTCAACGGGTACCCGCCCGACTGCCCCGCCCGTGTTCCGGTGACTGGCCGACAGGGTGCGCACGCACCCTGGCCCCTCGGCCGAGGGCGCTCCTCGGCATGACCTGGGAGATATCCGCCAACCGGTCCACTGGTCACCGACCAACCGTTCCACGAGTCACCGACCGGCTGTTTCACGAGACACCGCCCGGTCGGATATTCATTGCCTGCCGCCTGCCGCCTGCCGCCTGCCGCCTGCCGCCTGCCGCCTGCCGCCTGCTGCCTGCCGGCGGAGATCGGCAGGCGCCTGTCTCTCGTCGCCCACCCGTCCCCGCCAGCCCGTCGGCGCCCTCCGACATGACGCCCGCCGACGGCCACGCGGTAGCGGTCCGCGCAGCCCCGCGCACGGTTCTCCACCCGGGGGTGGAGAGAACCCGCTCGTCGGATTCCACCCGTGATCCACCCACGCTCCGATCTGCTGACCTGCGCATTTCCGTAGCGTCGGGGGTGTCGGCGGCTCCCGCTCCCGGCACCCACCGCCCCTTCCCGCTCACGGAGGCTCTGATGGCCGGGCTCGTCAACGCGTTGCTGATTGCGGCAGTCGTCGTCGTGGTGATCGTGCGCCAGTTCCGCGCCCGCCCGATCGACACCGGTCGGCGCTGGTGGCTGCTGCCGGTGATCCTCGCGGTCGTCGCGCTGCGCGAACCCGGCATACTCGATGCCCATCACCGCACGGAATCCGCTTTGCTACTCGGCACCGAGATGCTGGTGGGACTCGGGACGGGTGCCGCCTGGGCCTGGACCACCCGGGTGTGGACGGAGCCCGACGGGGTCGTCTGGACCAAGAGCACCAAGGCCAGCGCGGCCGTCTGGTTCGTCGGGATAGCCGTGCGCGTCGGTCTCGTCGCCCTCAGCGCTCTCGCCGGCGTCCATCAGGACAGCTCGGCCCTCATGCTCGGACTGGCGGTCACCCTGCTGGTTCGCGCCGGCATCCTCGTCTGGCGTGCGCAGTCGCTCCCCTCCGCCCCGCCCGCGGGCGGACCCACCCGGGCGTACGGTGACGGCATGGCCCGGGTCACCAGGAAGGAAGGCGTGTGACGGAGAACGTCTGGACGCGCTGGCCCTCGCGTGAGGCGCTGAGCCGCGCGGGGGTCTCCCGGCCCCGGCGCATGCTCGCCTGGGCCGTGCGACTGGTGATCCTCGCCCTGCTGCTGTGGGGCGCCTTCAGCCAGTCGCACGTCCACGGCTGGAACATGGCCGCGGCCGTGGCGGGTGTCGTCGTGACCGCCGTGGCGTCCTGGGGCTTCTACCGGACCACCTACGCCCACCGGCTCGTGCCAGCCCTGCTCCTCATCGGCGTCCTCCTGGCCGTCGCGGTCGCGGCGGAGGTCAACGGATTCCGGGGACCGGCCCTCGTGATCTGGTGCGGCTGCGGCATCTCCGCCCTGGAGCGGCTGCCGATCGCGGTCGCGGTGCCCGTCACGTCTGTGGCCCTGGCCTCGTACTCCGCGTTCAACAACGACGTGTGGCTGACCACCGCGGCCACCGTCGTCGGACTGGCACTCGCCGGGTACGTGATGAGACTCGATGCCGAGGCCCGGGGCCACGCTCAGCGGCTGCTGGCCCAGGAGCGCGCGGCGAGAGCGGCCGAGGCGGAGTCGGCGGCGCTGGCGGAGCGGGCCAGGATCGCGCGGGAGATCCACGATGTGCTGGCCCACAGCCTCTCGGCCCAGATGGTGCACCTGGAGGCGGCGCGGCTGCTGATCGAGCGCGGAGCCGACCGGGAGCAGATCCTCGAACGGGTGGTGGCCGCCCGGGGTATGGCCCGGGACGGACTCGCCGAGACCCGCCAGGCCCTGTCCGCCCTGCGCGGCGAGCTGACCCCGCTGGAGGAGTTCCTCACGGAGATCGTCGCTTCGACCGACGGCGCCGAGGTAACCGTCACGGGTGCGCGCAGGGCCCTGCGCGCGGAGGCTTCGCAGACCGTGCGACGAGTCGCCCAGGAGGCGCTGACGAACGTCCGCAAGCACGCCTACGGCGCCAAGGTTCAGGTACGGCTGGACTACCAGGAGCACGAAGTGACCCTGAACGTGAGGGACTCGGGTGGTCGTCCCGGCGAACTCGCCGACGCCGGCGGCGGGTACGGTCTGCTGGGTATGCGGGAGCGGGCCGAGTTGCTGGGCGGGTCGCTGGTGGCAGGGCGTGACGACGAGGGCTTCGAGGTGACGTTGAGGGTGCCCGTATGACGGAGACGGAGGCGGAGAAGAAGCCCGCGCGGGTGGTGGTCGCCGACGACCAGACAGTGGTCAGGGAGGGCATCGTGATGCTCCTCGGCCTGCTGCCCGGTGTGGAGGTCGTGGGAGCGGCGGGGGACGGGGAGGAGGCAGTGCGACTGGTCGCCGAACTCGCTCCGGACGTGGTGCTGATGGACCTGCGGATGCCCCGCTGCGACGGTGTGGAGGCGACCCGGCGGATCCGGTCGGAGTACCCGGGGACTCAGGTCGTGGTCCTCACCACGTTCGCGGACGACGAGTCGCTGTTCCCGGCGCTGAGAGCCGGTGCCCGTGGCTACCTCACCAAGGACGCGGGCGGCGACGAGATCGTGCGGGCGGTGCAGAGCGTGCTCTCCGGAGACGCGGGACTGTCGCCGAGCATCCAACGACGGTTGCTGGAAAGGCTGTCGCAGCCCGAGCCGGCGCCCGTGGCCACCGAAGCGCCCGACGGGCTGACCGCGCGGGAGACCGAGGTTCTGGTGCTGATCGCCGAGGGGCTCACCAACCAGGAGATCGCCCGTCGGCTGCATGTCTCCACCGCGACCGTGAAGACACACATCAACAACCTGTTCGCCAAGACGGGGCTCAAGGACCGGGCCCAGGCGGTTCGTTACGCCTATGGGAAGGGATTGGTACGGCCACCAGCGGATTGAGTCACCTGATGGGGTGAAGAGCCGCGGGAAGAAGTGTCGGGGATCTTCCCGGTCTGTCCATCCTTGGGCATGCAGTCAAGCAACGGTCGCCACCGCGACGGCGGGGGCGGTCCCGAGAGTTCGGCCGACAAGCACGAGGACCAGGGCGAGTACGGCTCGGCCTCCCGAGAAGTCGGGTACGAGGACCCCTGGTACGACGCACTGGCCTCCGGCTGGGGCGAGCTGCACGGCACCGGGGTGCCGGCGCCCGCCGTACCGGCCGCGCGAACGGAGTGGGAGGGGGCGGCCGTTCGCGCCCGTGACGTGTATCTGGAGGTGCAGCGCAGCGCGGCCTTCCAGGAGGTACGCAGCCGCTACCGGAGGTTCGTGGTGCCGGGAGTCGCCGTCTTCCTCACCTGGTACGTGGGGTACGTGGTGACCGCGACGACCGCGCCGGGGTTCATGGCCAGGCCGGTGGCGGGGGCGGTGAACGTGGCGATGGTCGCGGGACTCGGGCAGTTCCTCACCACGTTCCTGCTCGCCTGGGCCTACGCCCGGCACGCGCGGTTGCGCAGGGACCGTGCCGCGCTGGAGCTGCGCTGGGACACCCAGGAGCTGACCCGGGGCGCTCGGGGTGGTGAGTCATGACGGGGCATCATCAGACGCTGGCGTTGCTGCTGTTCAGCGCGTTCGTCGCGGTGACGCTCGGGATCACGACGTGGGTGAGCCGGAGACGGCACGGTTCGGCGGAGGAGTTCTACGTCGGCGGGCGGCTCTTCTCTCCGATGGAGAATGGTTTTGCCATCGCGGGCGACTACATGTCGGCGGCCTCCTTCCTGGGGGTGACCGGGCTCATCGCGCTCTTCGGCTACGACGGGCTGCTGTACGTGGTGGGCTTCCTGGTCGCCTGGCTGGTGGTGCTGTTCCTGGTGGCCGAACTGGTGCGCAACTGCGGGCGGTTCACGCTCGCCGATGTGATCGCGGCGCGGATGCGGGAGCGGCCGGTGCGGATTGCGGTGGGAACTTCCTCGATCACCGTGTCCGTTCTCTATTTGGTGGCGCAAATGGTCGGAGCGGGCAGCCTGGTGGCGCTGCTGCTGGGGCGGACGAGCCAGGCCGCGCAGGCGTGGACGGTCATCGGGGTCGGCGCGCTGATGGTGATCTATGTGTCGTTGGGAGGGATGCGGGCGACCACCTGGATCCAGATCGTGAAGGCGGTCCTGCTGCTCAGCGGGACGATGGTGCTGACCGTAATGGTGCTGTTGCGGTTCCACGGAGACATCGACCGCTTGCTGCTCACGGCAGCCGACCACAGCGGACACGGGCAGGCGTTCCTGGCGCCGGGCCTCAAGTACGGCGGCAGCTGGAGCGCGCGGCTGGACTTCATCAGCCTGGGGCTGGCGCTGGTGCTGGGGACGGCGGGGCTGCCGCACATCCTGTCCCGTTTCTACACGGTGCCCACGGCGCGGGCGGCACGGCGTTCGGCGGTCTGGTCGATCGGGCTGATCGGCGGCTTCTACCTGATGACGATCGTGCTCGGCTTCGGGGCGGCGGCCCTCGTCGGACCGGACGCGGTGCGCGCGTCGAACGCGTCGGGGAACACGGCCGTTCCGCTGCTGGCACTCGACCTGGGCGGTGGCGCGGGCTCCACAGGCGGAACGGTTCTGTTCGCCGTGGTCGCGGCCGTCGCCTTCGCGACGATCCTCGCGGTGGTCGCCGGGATCACCCTCGCCTCCTCGGCCTCCGTCGCCCATGACCTGTACGCCTCGCTGCGCAGGCCGCACGCCAAGCAGCGCAGCGAGGTGGCGGTGGCGCGCACGGCCGCGGTCGGCATCGGGGTGGTGGCGATCGCCCTCGGCCTGCTGGCCCGTGACATGAACGTCGCCTTCCTGGTGGGGCTGGCCTTCGCGGTGGCCGCTTCCGCGAACCTGCCCGCGCTGCTGTACTCGCTGTTCTGGCGGGATTTCACGACCCGCGGCGCGGTATGGGCCGTATACGGCGGGCTGGTTCCGGCGCTGGCACTGGTGGTGCTGTCGCCGGTGGTGTCGGGAAGCCCGGGCGCGCTGTTCCCGGGCGTGGACTTCCAGTACTTCCCGTTGCAGAACCCGGGGATCGTCTCCATTCCGCTGGGCTTCCTCGCCGGCTGGCTGGGCACCGTCACCTCGGACGAGGTCCCGGACGAGGCCAAGCACGCGGAGACCGAGGTGCGGTCGCTGACCGGGGCGGGGGCCGTCTGATCCGCCTCGGAGCCGCTACGGCGCCACCCAGGCGTACCGGTGTTCCGGGCGGCCCGTGTCGCCGTACTTCAGGGAGAGGTGGAGCCGGCCCGCCTGTTCCAGATGGCGGAGGTAGCGCTGGGCGGTGGAGCGGCTGAGGCCGGTCTCGGCGGCGACCTCGTGGGCGGAGAGCGGATGGTCGGCGCGGTGCAGGACGCCGCAGATGAGGTCCGTCGTGGGTTCGGACTGGCCGCTGGGCAGGCCGGGCGCGGACGGTGCCGGTGAGGTGCGCAGGGCGCCGAAGATCCGGTCGACCTGCTCCTGGCCCGTCAGGCCCCGGCCGCCGACCCGGTCGACGGTGCGGCGCAGGGCCGCGTAGGAGTCGAGGCGGGTGCGCAGGGCGGCGAAGGTGAACGGCTTGACCAGGTAGTGCAGGGCGCCCAGGCGCATGGCCTTCTGGACGGTGGTCACATCGCTGGCGGCCGTGATCATGATGACGTCGGTGCCATGGCCCTGTTCCCGCATCCGGTGGACGAGTTCGAGGCCGGTCTGGTCCGGCAGGTAGTGGTCCAGCAGGACCAGGTCGATGGTGCCGCGGTTCACGGCGGCCAGGGCCTGGGCGGCGCTGTGCGCGCGGGCGGCCACCCGGAAGCCGGGAACCTTCCCCACGTACTTGGCGTTTATCTCAGCGACGCGGAAGTCGTCGTCGACCACCAGGACGTCAATCATCAGGCCTCTCCTTCAAGGCCGGCGAGCGTTAAGCCCGTGTTTCGGCTCCGCAGTTGTAGCGCGAGCAAAAAGAGCACAACAGATGCTTGCGAGCAAAAGAACGGCTTGCGCCCAGAAGACTGCTGCTGTGGTCCGGGCCACACCTACCGTCCCGGCCCATGAGCGCAGACACCAGCCCCGCCATCGAGCTGCGGGGCGCGAGCAAGACCTTCAGGACCCCGTCGGGGGGTCTGCACACGGCCGTCCGGGGCCTTGACCTCACGGTCGGGCGCGGCGAGTTCGTGGCCGTCGTAGGACCGACGGGTTGTGGCAAGTCCACCACGCTGACGCTGGTCAGCGGGTTGGAGGAGCCCAGCCAGGGCGAGGTGCTGGTGGCCGGTGAGCCGGTGGCCGGTGTCGGCGACAAGGTCGGCTTCGTCTTCCAGCAGGACGCCACCTTCCCCTGGCGGACCGTGCTGTCCAACGTGATGGCCGGCCCCCGCTTCCGGGGCGTGCCCAAGGCGGAGGCCAGGGAGAAGGCCCGCGAATGGCTGGCCCGGGTCGGTCTCGCCGCCTTCGAGGACCGTTACCCGCACCAGCTCTCCGGCGGGCAGCGCAAGCGCGTGGCGCTCGCCGCGACCTTCGTCAACGACCCCGAGATCCTGCTCATGGACGAGCCGTTCTCCGCGCTCGACGTGCAGACCCGGGCCCTGATGTCGGACGAGCTGCTGGAGCTGTGGGAGGGCATGGGCGCCTCGGTCGTCTTCGTCACCCACGACCTGGAGGAGTCCATCGCGCTGGCCGACAGGGTCGTCGTCATGACCGCCGGGCCGGCGACCGTCAAGCAGGTCTTCGAGATCGACCTGCCCCGTCCCCGCAAGGTCGAGTCGGTGCGTCTGGAGCCGCGGTTCATCGAGATCTACCGCGAGATCTGGGAGTCCCTCGGCGAAGAGGTCCGCATCACCCGTGAGAGGGGCGCCGCTCATGTCGCCTGACGTCCTCAGCACACCGGTCGTCGACACGGCCAAGACCCCGGACCGCGCCCAGTCGCGGGCCCAGGCCGCCCGCAGACGCAAGGCGATCGTGTTCGCCGTGCGCGTCCTGCTCCTGGTGGCGGTGCTCGGTCTCTGGGAGGTCCTGTCCCGGGCCGAGGTCATCGACCCGTTCAACTTCTCGATGCCCTCCAAGATCTGGGACCAGATCTGGACCTGGGTGACCCACGGCACCGCCCTGGGTTCCCTGGGCGAGCAGATCTGGTACACGCTCTACGAGGCGCTGCTCGGCTGGGTCATCGGTGTCATCGCCGGTGTGGTCTGCGGTATCGCCCTGGGCCGGATCGCCTTCCTCGCCGATGTCCTCGGTCCCTACATCAAGGTGCTCAACTCGATCCCCCGGATCGTGCTCGCCCCGATCTTCGTGATCTGGTTCGGGCTCGGGGCCTCCTCCAAGGTCGCGTCCGCCGTCGTACTGGTGTTCTTCCCGGTGTTCTTCAACGCCTTCCAGGGTGCCCGTGAGGTCGACCGCAACCTGGTCGCCAACGCCCGGATCCTCGGTGCCAGCGACCGCAGGGTGACCCTCCAGGTCGTCATCCCGTCCGCCACCTCCTGGATCTTCACCAGCCTCCACGTCAGCTTCGGCTTCGCCCTCATCGGCGCCATCGTCGGCGAGTACATCGGCGCCACCAAGGGCATCGGCCTGCTCGTCGCGCAGTCGCAGGGCACCTTCAACGCGGCCGGTGTGTACGCCGCGATGGTCATCCTCGCCGTCGTCGCGCTCGCCGCCGAAGGCCTGCTCACCTTCGCCGAGCGCCGCATCTTCCGCTGGAAGCCGTCGGACTCCGACAGCTGACCACCCCCCTCGGCTTCTCCCCGCACCGCCCTCTCACAAGGACGTGAACCGTCATGCGCAAGTCCGCCAGATACTCCACCCTGGCCGCCGCCGGCCTGCTCGCCCTCTCCTCCCTCACCGCCTGCGCCAACGACGCGGCGAGCACCGCCTCCACCGGCTCCGGCAGCAAGGGTGACGGCAAGGGTACGAAGGTCAAGATCATGGTCGGTGGCCTCGACAAGGTCATCTACATGCCGGCCATGCTCACCCAGCGGCTCGGCTACTTCGACGCCGAGGGCCTCGACGTGGAGCTGCTGACCGAGCCCGCCGGCGTACAGGCTGAGACCGCGCTCGTCGCCGGGCAGGTCCAGGGGACGGTCGGCTTCTACGACCACACGCTGGACCTCCAGACCAAGGGCAAGGCGGTGGAGTCCGTCGTGCAGTTCTCGCGCGCGCCCGGTGAGGTGGAGGTCGTCTCCACCAAGGCGGCCGGCGACATCAAGTCGCCCAAGGATTTCAAGGGCAAGAAGCTCGGCATCACCAGCCTCGGGTCGTCGACCGACTTCCTCACCAAGTACCTCGCCGTCAAGAACGGGGTGAAGGTCAGCGACTTCTCGCCGGTCGCCGTCGGAGCGGGCGCGACCTTCATCTCAGCGCTCCAGCAGGGCTCGATCGACGGCGGCATGACGACCGATCCGACGGTGGCGACCATCCTGGACAAGAAGGCGGGCAAGGTCCTGCTGGACATGCGGACACCGGAGGGCTCCCAGGAGGCGCTCGGCGGTCCGTACCCGTCGTCAAGCCTGTACATGCAGACGGACTGGGTCAACGGGCACAAGGACACCGTCCAGAAGTTGGTCAATGCATTCGTCAAGACACTCAAGTGGATGTCCACGCACAGCGCTGCCGAGATCGCGGCCAAGATGCCCGCCGACTACGCCCAGGGCGACAAGGCTCTCTACACGCAGTCCATCAAGAGCACGCTGCCGATGTTCACCGACGACGGCGTGATGCCCGAGAACGGCCCGGAGACCGTGGAGAGGGTGCTCAAGGCGTTCAACACGAACATCCAGAACGCCGATGTCGACCTCAGCAAGACGTACACGACCGAGTTCGTCGAGGCCGCCGAGTAACGGCAGGGCCGAAGGCGTTCAGCCGCGGGTCGCCCACACGTAACGGTGTTCGGGGCGGCCCGCGTCGCCGTATTTGAGGGTCAGCCGGGCCCGTCCCGTGCGCTCCAGGAGCTTCAGATAGCGCTGGGCGGTCTGGCGGCTCACCCCGGTCCGCTCGGCGATCTCCTGGGCCGACAGCGGGCCCTCGGCGTTCATCAGGGACTGGCGCACCAGCTCGGCCGTGGTGGGGGAGTGCCCTTTGGGCAGGTCCGGCTCGGACGTCGTGGACAGGGCGCCGAAGATGCGGTCCACCTCGGCCTGTTCGGCCTCGCCGCCGCCGTCCAGGGTGCGCCGCAGCTCGGCGTACGCCTCCAGCTTGGCGCGCAGTCCCGCGAACGCGAACGGTTTGACCAGGTACTGCAGGGCGCCATGCCGCATCGCCGCCTGCACGGTCGACACGTCCCGGGCCGCCGTCACCATGATCACGTCGGTCTGGTGGCCGCGCCGGCGCATCTCCTGGACCACCGCGAGGCCCGTGTCGTCGGGCAGGTAGTGGTCCATGAGGACCAGGTCGACACGGGGCAGCGCCTCCAACTGGCGCAGCGCCTCTGCCGCGTTGTGGGCCTCGCCGGCCACCCGGAAGCCGGGCACCTTCTCGACGTAGGCGGCGTTGACCCGGGCGACCCGGGTGTCGTCGTCCACGACCAGGACCTCGATCATCGTGTCTCCTCGTCGGCCGGGACGAGCGCCGGTTCCGGCTCCGGCTCGGTCAGCGCCTCGGGGAGCGCGACCGTGAACTGCGCGCCCCCGCCGTCCGCCTCACTCACGGCCGCGGTGCCGCCCTGCCGTTCGGCGAGCCGGCGCACCAGCGAGAGTCCGATGCCGCGCTTGCCGTGCGCGGGCGGCTTCTTGGTGGACCACCCCTCGGTGAAGACCAGCTCCCGCTGCTCCGCCGGGATCCCGGGCCCGGTGTCGCGCACCCTGAGGACGACCGCGCGGCCCTCGGCGCGCAACTCGACCTCCACGCGCGCGTGCGGAGTGCCGGCGACCGCGTCCAGGGCGTTGTCCACGAGATTGCCCACGACCGTGACCAGGCCTCTGGGGTCGATCAGCCGGTCCGGGAGCCGGGTGCGGTCCGACACCCACAGGGCGACCCCGCGCTCGGCCGCGACGGTGGCCTTGCCGACCAGCAGGGCGGCCAGCAGCGGGTCGTGGATCTTCTCGGTGACCTGCTCGGCGGTGACCCGGTGGTCGCCCACCACCTCTCCGACGAAGTCCACGGCGTCGTCGTACATCTCCAGTTCCAGCAGCCCGAGCAGGGTGTGCATACGGTTGGCGTGCTCGTGGTCCTGGGCGCGCAGGGCGTCGATCAGCCCGCGCGTGGAGTCGAGCTCGCGGCCGAGCTGCTCCAGTTCGGTGCGGTCGCGCAGGGTGGCGACGGCGCCGCCGTCGTCGGTGGGCATGCGGTTGGCGACCAGGACCCGCTGGCCGCGTACGGTGAGCAGATCGGTGCCGGTCACCCGGCCGGCCAGGACATCGGTCGTACGGCCCTCGCCGAGCGCCTCGTCAGGAGACCGGCCGACGGCCTCGTCGCCGATGCCGAGCAGCCGTCTCGCCTCGTCGTTCAGCAGGCGGATGCGGCCGCCGCGGTCGAGGGCGACGACGCCCTCCCGGATGCCGTGCAGCATGGCCTCGCGCTCCGAGAGCAGCGCCGAGATGTCGGAGAAGGCCAGGTCGCGGGTCTGCCGCTGGACCCGTCGGGAGATCAGCCAGGCGGCCAGCGCACCGACCGCCAGAGCGCCGCCGGCGTAGGCGAACAGCCCGGGGATCGCGCTGAGCAGGCGCGCCCGCACACTGTCGTACGCGATGCCGACCGAGACCGCCCCGATGATCCGGTGCTGCGAGTCGTACAACGGCACCTTGCCGCGCGCGGAGCGGCCCAGGGTGCCGTTGTCGATCTGCATGACGTCCTCGCCGTCCAGCGCCGGCCTCGGGTCGGTCGAGACGTGGTGGCCGATCTCCGAGAGCGTGGTGTGCGACCAGCGCACGCCACGCAGGTCCATCACCACGATGTACTCGGCGTGGGTGGCCTTCCTGATCCGCTCCGCCTCCTGCTGCACCGGGCCGGTCGTGCTCGGCTGCGTGGTGAGGACACCCTCGGCGATCCCCGGGTCCTGGGCCGTGGTCTGCGCGATCGCCAGCGCCCGGCGCATCGCCTCCTGGTCCAGCTGTTTGCTCAGCGGTGCCAGGAAGAGCCCGGTCGCCAGCACCGCGACCCCCGCGGCGATCACCACCTGCATCAGCAGGACCTGCGAGAACGCCCGTCGAGGCAGGCCGAGGCGCAGGCGGCGCGCTGGGGGAGTGGGGCTCATACCCACGACGGTACGTGGGCGTGCGGGCCCGGCCGTAGGGGGTGTGGCGTGGATCTCTTGACTATTTCTTGGGGAAATCCGTCGTCGGGGTCGCGTCAGCTCGCCCTTCGCGGTCGTCTCAGCTCACCCTTCGCGGTCGCCTCAACTCACCCTTCGCGGTCGCGTCAGCTCGCCAGAGCCGTCGTCGTGCGCAGTTCTCGCAGCGACACCACGTCCATCCGGGCCGGCGACCCCAGCACCGACACCCCGCAGCTCTCCGCGCGGGGCGGCAGGGAGGTTCCCTGGGCCACGCCGACCCGCCAGCGGCGGCCGTCGGTGTGGGCGACGGTGACGTCCCAGTGCGGGGCCGCGCCCTCGGTCCGTACGACGCTCAGCACGTCTGCCGCGTACTCGCCCGCCGCCTCGCGCACGGCCAGTTCGGCCGCCTGGCCGGGCCGATCCCAGGCGGAGCACCCACGGCACCCCTCCAGCACCACGCGGCCCTCCTGAGCGCCGTGCAGGACCTCCTTGACGGCATGGGCCTCGGCGCGGCCGTACGCGTAGCCGTACGGCAGGACCAGCACCGTCGGCGAGAAACGATGACCACCCAGATGGGTGACCTCCCAAGTGCCCTCCACACCGGACGCGGCCAGCTCCGCGGCGAGCGGGCGGCCCAGCAGGGCGCAGCAGCGGTCGCGCTTGCCGTTGGTGCAGACGAGCGCGAGGGGGCTGCCCGCGTGCGGCCGGCCGCCGAGCGCCGTACCGAACGAACGGTGGTCGCCCGCGCCGAGTGCGGCGAAGTCGAGGCCGAGCAGCCGCCCGGGGTCGCGGGTGGCGGCGCTGTGCAGCCAGACGTTCCCGGGGACCGTGTGGGCCGCGTACACCTGGCGAATGGCGGGCGTGCCCGGGTCGGCGTGCCGGCCGGCGCGGCGGATGAGCGCGATCCGTACGCCGGTCCCCTTGGCGGCGGCCTCCAGAGCGCGGCCCAGCGCGGGGTCCAGATGGCTCGAAGTGAGCGCCTTGGCACCCCACGGGCCGGACTGTTCCAGCAGCAGCCACGTCGTCGCGGTGGCGGCGGTGCCGGAAACGGGCTCGTCAAGCATCCGGGAGACGGTTGCGCACCTACTCACAGAGGTGAGCCTAACCTGACTTCGCCCGGGGTGACTTCCGGCCCCGGCCCGTTCGCATCTCCGGTGGGCTGCCCGGGTGGCTACTCCGGCAGGGGCTGCGGCGGCTTCGGACCGACGTAGTGACCGCTGGGACGCATCCGCAGCGGGCGCTCCCCGTACTCCTCCAGGGCGTGCGCGATCCATCCCGCCGTTCGGGCGACCGCGAAGATCGTCTCGCCCGCGGTGGCGGGCATGCCGCAGGAGGCCGTGAACACGGCCAGCGCCAGGTCGACGTTGGCGTGCAGCGGAGCGTGCCGGGCGGTCGTGGCGACGATGTCCCGGGCCGCGAGCAGGGCGGGCTCCGCGCGGGGGACCTCCTCCAGGAGGCCGAACAGGACCCGCGCGCGTGGGTCCTCGCCCTGGTAGAGGCGGTGGCCGAGGCCGGGGATACGGCGGCCCGCGCGGAGTTCGTCCGCGATCACCGGGACGGCGGTGCCCTGGTCGAGGACGTCGAGCAGCATCCGGTGGGCGAGGCCGCTGGAGGCGCCGTGCAGGGGGCCTTCGAGGACACCGAGCCCGGCCGACACGGCCGCGTACGCGTGGGCGCGTGCGGAGGCGGCGAGCCGGACCGCCAGCGTGGAGGCGGCCAGGTCGTGGTCGACGAGCAGGGCGAGCGCCGTGTCCAGCACACGCAGCTCCGCGTCGCTGGGGTCGATGCCGGTCAGCCTGCGCCACAGCCGGTGGGCCAGCGGGCCGTCGTCGTGCCGGCGCTCGCGCTGTACCGGCAGCGCCGCGACCAGCGTGGGGATCAGCACGCGCGCGGTGCCGAGGACGGCGTCCTCGGACAGGTCGAAGCGCAGCGGGTCCTCGGCGGCCGAGGCGATCGTGGCGACCCGCAGACGGTCGGTGGGGGAGGTGTGCTCCGGCAGCGCGTCGACGGCCCGGCGGGCGACGGCGACGGTGGCCTCCGGAGCGGTCAGGGCCACGCCCGGGGTCATCCGGCCTGTCCACAGCCACTCGGCCACCTCCTCGTAGGAGTGGCGCGCGGCGAGTTCGGTGGCGTCGACACCCCGGAAGAAGTAGCGGTCCTTCTCGATCAGGGTGATCCGCGTGCGCACCGACAGATCCCCGCCGGAGCCAGAAGTCCCGGCGGATTCGCGCCTGTTGCGCCGGGCGAGCGCCTCCACCTCGCCGGCGTCGAAGGTGCTGGCGCGGCCACCGGGCTCGCGCCTGCTGCTGAGCTGACCGCGGCTCACATAGGCGTACACGGTCTCGGGCTTCACGCCGAGCAGTTCGGCGGTCTCCTTGGTGCTCAGCCGCCGCGCGGGACTGCCGGGAGCGGGTTGTTGATCGCGCATGGCGTCACCGTAGCCGTCTTCGACATGTAGTGATTCAATCAATATTGACAGATTCTTAGTCAATCATAGACAGTCGAATCAAGTTCAGGGAGGAAAGCGGAGGCACGTCATGACCGTCAACAGGAGCGCTTCGACCCTTGTCGAGGTGCCGCGCGGGCTCGCCGGTGTCGTTGTCACGGACACCGAGGTGGGGGATGTCCGGGGGATCGAGGGCTTCTACCACTACCGTCAGTACTCGGCCGTCGAACTCGCGCGCACCCGTGGCTTCGAGGACGTCTGGCACCTCCTGGTCCACGGCGAACTGCCCGACGCGGAGCGTGCCGCCGCCTTCGCCGCCGAGACCGCCGCACTGCGGCGCCTGCCCGACGGGGTCCGGGCGGCCCTGCCCGCGGTGGCCGCGGCGAGCGGCGGGTCCGGACCGCTGGCCGGGATGCGCTCCGCGCTCTCGCTGCTCGGCGCCGCGCAGGGGTTCCGGCCGGTGTACGACATGGACGCGGACCAGCGACGCGCCGACACGGTCGCCGCCTGTGCGGCCGTACCGACGCTGCTCACCGCGCTGTACCGGCTCGGGCAGGGGCTCGACCCGGTGGAGCCGCGCGCGGACCTGTCGTACGCGGCCAACTACCTGTACATGTTGACGGGTTCGGAACCGGATCCACGGCAGGCGCGTGCGGTCGAGCAATACTTGATCTCAACCATTGATCACGGATTCAATGCATCAACATTCACCGCCCGCGTCATCGCGTCGACCGGTGCGGACGTCGCTGCCTGCCTCGTGGGGGCGGTCGGTGCGCTGTCCGGGCCGCTGCACGGGGGCGCGCCCAGCCGGGCGCTGGACACTCTGGACGCGATCGGCACGCCTGACCGGATCGACCCGTGGATCCGGGAACGGGTCCTGGCCGGCGACCGCGTGATGGGCTTCGGGCATGCGATCTACCGTACGGAGGACCCGCGTTCGCGCATGCTGCGCGAGATCGCACAGGACTTCGGCGGCCCCCGGGTCGAGTTCGCCGTCGAGGTCGAACGCCATGTGGAGCGCATTCTCGCCGAACTGAAGCCCGGCCGCGAACTGCACACCAACGTCGAGTTCTACGCGGGCGTCGTCATGGAACTGTGCGGCCTGCCCCGGGAGATGTTCACCCCGACGTTCGCGGCGGCCCGCGCGGTCGGCTGGAGCGCCAACATCCTGGAACAGGCGGCGGACTCGAAGATCATCCGGCCGGTGGCACGGTATGTGGGGCCGGAGCCGAAGAGGGCGGAGGCGGTCACCGCGTAGAGGGGAGGAAGTAGTCGACGGTGAGGACGGGGTCGCCTGCGGCGAGCGCGGCGCGGTAGGCCTCCTCGGCCAACGTCACGAACCGCCGCTCCCGGCGGTCCCGGCTCCCGGCGGAGTAGCGATGCCAGGACGGTCCGGAGTTGTGCCAGTAGTTGCGGCCGACCTCACCGCGGAAATAGTCGTCGAGGGTCGCACGTGTTGTCCGGTCGTCCACGAGCCCCAGTTTGTAGTCGCTGCTCCACATGCTGACGATCAGGTTGGCGACCAGCAGTTGCTTCCACTTCTCTTGCGTCATGGGTGTGTTGGGCGGCTCCCAGCACACTTGAAAGGAAGGGTCGCTGAGCGTGAGAATCACCAGCTCCCGGTGCGCCGACCGGTGGCTCTCTTCGTTCTGTGTGCGCGTCTGCCGTGCCTCATAGGCGAGGGACAAGGCGACGCCGGCGAGCGCCGCGGCGGAAATGAGGACGGACACTGCGCCGTACGTCTGGCTGATGGCACTGAGCCGTTCCCACGCCAGATGCCTGGGGGCCAGGGAATCGAGGGCGAAGGGCGTCGCAAGGATCGCGCTGATCGAAACGAGGGTGACAACGCCCCAAGAGAGCCCTTGGCGCGTCACCCCCTGGTGGCTGTTGAGCATCATGTCCCCCGAGTGCCAAGCCGGCGCCTGTTCGAGGACTCATGGTGGCGGCTGTGCTCCCTCTGGCCAAGATGTCGCGTATTGTCAAGAGTCGGGAATATCGCTCTTGGCTTGAATCAGTACCATCCGGGGCACGATGACGATGCGTTCGTCCTCGGCACATGCCGCGTCCGGAGGCAGTTCGGGCTCCAGCGCCGCTGTCGCCTCGGTTCCGATGACCGCGAAGTTTCCATCGCTCAATTCGAAGATGTCGGGACAGGACTGACCGGTCGCGCTGCCCCGGTCGCGTGGGGAAGCGCCCAAACGGCGCACGATCTTCAAAGGCTCCCCCTCGATCGTTTGCGAGCCGGAGTGGCGGCGGCTGAGCCAGGTTAGCCAGCACACCGGGGTCGACGGGACTCGCTTCCCAGCACCTGGCCGTTTCTTATCCTGGACGGGCCCGCCACCCCCACCCGCACGAAAGAGGCCCCCGTTGGAGCACCGTCCCAGCCCCCCGCAGATCCCGGTCGTCGTGCTCGCCGGATTTCTGGGCTCCGGGAAGACCACGCTCCTCAATCACCTGCTGCACCGCAGCGGAGGCAGCCGGATCGGGGCGATCGTCAACGACTTCGGGGCCATCGAGATCGACGCGATGGCCGTGGCCGGTGCCCTCGGTGACTCGACCGTCTCGCTCGGCAACGGGTGCCTGTGCTGCGCCGTCGACGCCAGTGAACTGGACCTGTACCTGGAGCGGCTCGCGAACCCCGCCACCGGTGTCGACGTCATCGTCATCGAGGCGAGCGGTCTCGCCGAACCCCAGGAACTGGTCCGGATGCTGCTCGCCAGCGAGCACCCCGGCATCGTCTACGGCGGCCTCGTCGAGGTCGTCGACGCCGCCGAGTTCGACGACACGCGCGCGAAGCACCCCGAGATCGACCGACACCTCGCCCTCGCCGACCTGGTCGTCGTCAACAAGCTCGACCGGGCCGAGCGGGGCGGCGAGCGTGTCCTGGGGCTCGTGCGGTCGCTCAGCGACCACGGGGCCGCCGTCGTCCCGGCCACCTACGGCCGTATCGACCCCGAGTTCCTCTTCGACTGCCGGCCGGGCGAGGAGCGCGTCGGGCAGTTGTCCTTCGACGATCTGCACGAGCATCGACAAGGCGATGAGCACGCGGGACACCTGCACACCCGGTACGACAGCCTGTCCTTCGTCTCCGGCCGGCCGCTCGATCCCCGTCGGCTCATGGCCTTCCTGGACAGCCGGCCCGAGGGGCTCTACCGGATCAAGGGGTACGTCGACTTCGGGCCGTACGACACCGGGAACCGGTACGCCGTGCATGCCGTGGGGCGGTTTCTGCGGTTCTACCCGGAGCCCTGGGGGCGGGACGAGGAGCGGCTGACGCAGCTCGTGCTGATCGGCTCCGGCATCGACGCACCCGCCCTGCGCAAGGAACTGGACGCGTGTACGAGCGACGCCCCGCACGCCGACGAGCACGGCATGTGGGGCGTCCTGCGCTACGTACAGGGCCTGGAAGAAGACCCTGAACAGGGCTACGAGGCCTAGACCGGGCCTGCCACCACCGACACCGTCTTCGGCAGCGAGACACCCGAGCCGTCCCGGCGCGGGTCGGCCTCCGGGAGCTCCGCCGGCGTGCCGTTCTTCTGGGCCGCCTTCGCCGGCACCGGGCCCGCCCAGGCGAAGGCCAGGCAGTCCTCGCCCTTCAGGAACCGCTGGCAGCGCACCCCGCCGGTGGCGCGGCCCTTGCGCGGGTACTGGTCGAACGGGGTCAGCTTGGCCGTCGTCTGCACCGAGTCGTCGAGCGTGCCGCGCGAACCGGCCACCGTGAAGACCACCGCGTCGGCCGCCGGGTCCACCGCCGTGAAGGAGATGACCTTCGCGCCCTCCGTGAGCTTGATGCCCGTCATGCCGCCCGCCGGACGGCCCTGCGGGCGCACCTGGGAGGCCTGGTAGCGCAGCAACTGTGCGTCGTCCGTGATGAACACGAGGTCCTCCTCGCCGGTGCGCAGCTCCATCGCGCCGACGATCCGGTCACCCTCCTTGAGGGTGATGACCTCCAACTCGTCCTTGTTGGACGGGTAGTCGGGGACCACGCGCTTGACCACACCCTGCTCGGTGCCGAGGGCGAGACCCGGTGAGGACTCGTCCAGCGTGGTCAGGCAGACCACCGACTCGTCGTCCTCCAGGGAGAGGAACTCGGACAGGGGCGCGCCGCCCGCGAGGGTCGGGGCGGTCGCCGTCTCCGGGAGCTGCGGGAGGTCGACCACGTTGATGCGGAGCAGCCGGCCGGACGAGATCACCGCGCCGACCTCGCCACGGGCGGTCGCCGGGACCGCCGAGATGATCACGTCGTGCTTGGCCCGCCTGCCGTCGGCGTCCTCAGGGAACGGCTCGCCGTTCGTCGTGCGCGCCAGCAGTCCCGTCGAGGAGAGCAGCACCCGGCACGGGTCGTCGGCCACCTGGAGCGGCACCAGGGCCGCCGGGGCACCCGAGGCCTCCAGCAGGACCGTGCGCCGCTCGGTGCCGAACTTCTTTGCCACCGCGGCCAGTTCGGCCGAGACCAGCTTGCGCAGCTCCGCGTCCGAATCCAGGATCCGGGTCAGCTCGGCGATCTCCGCGGTGAGCTTGTCCTTCTCCGCGTCCAGCTCGATGCGGTCGTACCTGGTCAGCCGGCGGAGCGGCGTGTCCAGGATGTACTGGGTCTGGATCTCCGACAGCGAGAAGCGCTCCATCAGGCGTTCCTTGGCCTGCGCGCTGTTGTCGCTGGAGCGGATCAGCCGGATGACCTCGTCGATGTCGACCAGGGCCGTGAGGAGACCCTCGACCAGGTGGAGGCGGTCCCGGCGCTTGGTGCGGCGGAACTCGCTGCGGCGGCGGACCACGTTGAAGCGGTGGTCGAGGTAGACCTCGAGCAGTTCCTTCAGGCCCAGGGTGAGCGGCTGGCCGTCCACCAGGGCGACGTTGTTGATGCCGAAGGACTCCTCCATCGGCGTCAGCTTGTAGAGCTGCTCCAGGACCGCCTCCGGCACGAAGCCGTTCTTGATCTCGACGACCAGACGCAGCCCGTGCTCGCGGTCGGTGAGGTCCTTGACGTCGGCGATGCCCTGCAGCTTCTTGGCGTTGACCAGGTCCTTGATCTTGGCGATGACCTTCTCGGGGCCGACCGTGAAGGGCAGTTCGGTGATGACCAGGCCCTTGCGGCGGGCCGTGACCGTCTCCACCGCCACCGTGGCCCGGATCTTGAAGGTGCCGCGGCCCGTCTCGTAGGCGTCCCGGACGCCCTCCAGGCCGACGATCCGGCCGCCGGTCGGCAGATCGGGGCCCGGGACGTGCTTCATCAGCGTGTCCAGGTCCGCGTTCGGGTACCGGATCAGATGGCGGGCGGCCGAGATGACCTCGCTGAGGTTGTGCGGCGGCATGTTCGTCGCCATGCCGACCGCGATGCCCGACGAGCCGTTGACCAACAGGTTCGGGAAGGCGGCGGGCAGCGCCACCGGCTCCTGCTCCTGGCCGTCGTAGTTCGGCGCGAAGTCGACCGTGTCCTCGTCGATCGACTCGGTCATCAGGCTGGTCGCCTCGGCCATCCGGCACTCGGTGTACCGCATGGCGGCCGGCGGGTCGTCGTTGCCCAGCGAGCCGAAGTTGCCGTGGCCGTCGACCAGCGGGACGCGCATCGAGAACGGCTGGGCCATGCGCACCAGCGCGTCGTAGATCGACGCGTCGCCGTGCGGGTGCAGCTTGCCCATGACCTCGCCGACCACGCGCGCGCACTTCACATAGGCGCGGTCGGGGCGCACACCCATCTCGTTCATCTGGTAGACGATGCGGCGGTGCACCGGCTTCAGGCCGTCGCGGGCGTCCGGCAGAGCGCGCGAGTAGATGACCGAGTACGCGTACTCGAGGTAGGAGCCGCGCATCTCGTCCACGACGTCGATGTCGAGGATCCTCTCCTCGTACGAGTCGTCGGGCGGCGGGGTCTTCGTGCTGCGGCGGGCCATCGCTGCCGGCTCCTTGCTCATGCGTGAACGGGATCTGACGCTGACCATTGTGGACCGCGGTACTGACAACCCGGGCCAGGCCCCGGTCTCCGCGGCCCGCCCCGGTGCCTCGGAGGCGTTCGGGAGCGGGTCGGACGCAGGCTACGCGATCCGCTGTGGGCGTACGCGGTGCGGGAACTTCGCCGGGTCCCGGCACGCTTGCATACAGTGGCAGGACCGGCAGGAAAACCGCGGTTCGAGACCGCTTCCGCGAGTGAGTGACGCGAGTGAAGGGACGTACATGCCCATGGGTCACACGACCACGGCCGAGACAGGCTCCGGAGGCCTGACAGCGACCGAGCACCGCTTGGCCAACGGTCTGCGCGTGGTGCTCTCCGAGGACCACCTGACCCCGGTCGCGGCGGTCTGCCTCTGGTACGACGTCGGCTCCCGGCACGAAGTCAAGGGACGTACCGGCCTGGCTCACCTTTTCGAGCACTTGATGTTCCAGGGCTCCGCCCAGGTGAAGGGCAACGGCCACTTCGAGCTCGTCCAGGGCGCCGGCGGCTCGCTCAACGGCACCACCAGCTTCGAACGCACCAACTACTTCGAGACCATGCCCGCCCACCAGCTGGAGCTCGCCCTCTGGCTGGAGGCCGACCGCATGGGCTCCCTGCTCGCCGCCCTGGACGACGAGTCCATGGAGAACCAGCGGGACGTCGTCAAGAACGAGCGCCGCCAGCGCTACGACAACGTCCCCTACGGCACCGCCTTCGAGAAGCTGACCGCGCTCGCCTACCCGGAGGGCCACCCCTACCACCACACGCCGATCGGCTCGATGGCCGACCTGGACGCGGCCACCCTGGAGGACGCGCGCGCGTTCTTCCGTACCTACTACGCGCCCAACAACGCGGTGCTCTCGGTGGTCGGCGACATCGACCCCCAGCAGACCCTCGCGTGGATCGAGAAGTACTTCGGCTCCATCCAGGCGCACGACGGCAAGCCCGCCCCGCGCGACGGTTCGCTGCCCGACATCATGGGCGGGCAGCTGCGCGAGGTCGTCGTGGAGGAGGTGCCCGCGCGCGCGTTGATGGCCGCCTACCGGCTCCCGGAGGACGGCACGCGCGTGTCCGACGCGGCCGACCTGGCCCTCACCGTCCTCGGCGGCGGCGAGTCCTCCCGCCTCTACAACCGCCTCGTACGGCGCGACCGTACGGCCGTCGCCGCCGGCTTCGGCCTGCTGCGACTCGCCGGTGCGCCCTCCCTGGGCTGGCTGGACGTGAAGACCTCCGGTGACGTCGAGGTGCCGGTCATCGAGACCGCCATCGACGAGGAGCTCGCCCGGTTCGCCGAGGAGGGCCCCACGCCCGAGGAGATGGAGCGCGCCCAGGCCCAGTTGGAGCGCGAGTGGCTGGACCGGCTGGGCACCGTGGCGGGCCGCGCGGACGAACTGTGCCGGTTCGCCGTCCTGTTCGGTGACCCGCAGCTCGCCCTGACCGCCGTCCAGCGCGTCCTCTCGGTGACCCCGCAAGAGGTCCAGGAGGTCGCCAAGGCCCGGCTGCGGCCGGACAACCGCGCGGTACTCGTCTACGAGCCCAAGTCCCCGGAGACGGTCGCGGACGCCGACGTACCCGAGGACCCCGAGGCCGAGGCCACGGTCGAGGCCGCCACCGCCGAGCACGACGACGAGGAGACGGCCAAGTGACCGAGCTCGCCACCATGGAATTCCACCCTCAGCCCCACGCGGGCGAGGCCCGGCCCTGGGCCTTCCCGGCGCCCGAGCGCGGCACCCTGGACAACGGCCTGACCGTGCTGCGCTGCCACCGCCCCGGCCAGCAGGTCGTCGCCGTCGAGGTGCTCCTCGACGCGCCCCTGGACGCCGAGCCGGCCGGCCTGGACGGCGTAGCCACGATCATGGCGCGCGCCTTCTCCGAGGGCACCGACAAGCACTCCGCCGAGGAGTACGCCGCCGAGCTGGAGCGGGCCGGCGCCACCCTCGACGCACACGCCGACCATCCCGGCGTCCGGCTCAGCCTGGAAGTCCCGGCCTCCCGCCTGGGCAAGGGGCTCGGGCTGCTCTCCGACGCGCTCAGGGCACCCGCCTTCGCCGACAGCGAGGTCGAGCGGCTGGTCCGCAACCGCCTCGACGAGATCCCGCACGAGCTGGCCAACCCCAGCCGCCGGGCCGCCAAGCAGCTCTACAAGGAGCTCTTCCCGTCGGCCGCGCGGATGTCCCGTCCGCGCCAGGGCACCGAGGACACCGTAGAGAAGATCGACGCGGCCGCCGTACGCGCGTTCTACGACCGGCATGTGCGGCCCGCCACCGCCACCGCGGTCGTCGTCGGCGACCTGACCGGCATCGACCTGGACGAGCTGCTCGGCGAGACCCTGGGCGCCTGGCGCGGTTCCACCGCCCAGCCCCGGCCGGTGCCCCCGGTCTCCGCCGACGACACCGGCCGCGTCGTCATCGTGGACCGCCCCGGAGCCGTCCAGACGCAGCTGCTCATCGGCCGCGTCGGCGCCGACCGGCACGACCGCGTCTGGCCCGCCCAGGTGCTCGGCACCTACTGCCTGGGCGGCACCCTCACCTCGCGCCTGGACCGCGTCCTGCGCGAGGAGAAGGGCTACACCTACGGCGTCCGCGCCTTCGGGCAGGTCCTGCGGTCCGCCCCCGACGGCAGCGGCGCCGCGATGCTCGCCATCAGCGGCTCCGTGGACACCCCGAACACCGGCCCGGCGCTCCAGGACCTGTGGACGGTGCTGCGCACCCTCGCCTCCGGGGGCCTCACGGACGCCGAGCGCGACGTCGCCGTGCAGAACCTCGTCGGCGTGGCGCCGCTCAAGTACGAGACGGCGGCCGCCGTCGCCGGCACCCTGGCCGACCAGGTCGAGCAGCATCTGCCCGACGACTTCCAGGCCACGCTCTACCGGCAACTGGCCGCCACAGGCACCGTGGAGGCCACCGCGGCGGTCGTGAACGCCTTCCCGGTCGACCACCTGGTCACCGTCCTCGTCGGCGACGCGGCGCAGATCAAGGAGCCCGTCGAGGCCCTCGCCATCGGCGAAGTGACGGTCGTCGCCGCGGAGTAGCGGCACGCGCGCGCAGAGCCCTGGTGACCCTCCGGTCACCAGGGCTCTGAAATGTCCGAATTGGGGCGGAGGTTGCCTGTCTGCCCTGTGGGATGCGCGACAAAATCCGCGTTCCGTTTGAGGATTAGGAGAACGTCCTCGTAGGTTCTTCCGGGCTGTCCGCCAGGCATTGCGCCGCACCCGCGGCACCGGACAGTCATCGCCGAGTCCCCGTACGGCGCGAGCCAGGGGAGCCGGGGACCCACGCAGTCCCTGGGGTGAATCGGGCGCCCGCGCGAGCCGCGAGGGGGCCCGTAGGAGACCTTCCTGCTCCGAACCCGTCAGCTAACCCGGTAGGCGAGAGGGAAGGAAAGGAACAGCCTCTACATGGCGTTCATGTGCGCCTCCGGGAAGCACCGTCGTCCCGGCCGGGTGAAGCGCACCAGCGCGCAGGCCGCCGGCATCGCGGCCCTCACCACCACGGGTGTCATCGGCACCGTCTCGGCCGCCCCGGCGCTCGCCGCCGAGAACTCCGTCGAGCAGACCGGCCTCACCCCGGTCATCACCGTCAGCGACTCGGTCGCCGACCAGATCGACGCCCAGGCCACCGCGCAGACGGCCGCCGCCGAGCGCAAGGCGGCCGAGGAGGCCGCGCGCAAGAAGGCCGCGGCGAAGGCCAAGAAGGAGCACGAGGCCGCGGCACGCGTCGCGCGGGAGGCCGAGCGCAAGCGCCTCAACGCCTTCGTCGTCCCGATCTCCGACTCGTACGTCTCCACCGGCTACAAGACCGGCGGCTCCCTGTGGTCCTCCGGCGCCCACACCGGCATCGACTTCCACGCCGCCACCGGCACGGTGGTGCACGCGGTCGGCACCGGCACGGTCGTCTCCACCGGCTGGGGCGGGTCCTACGGCAACCAGATCGTCATCAAGATGGCCGACGGCATGTACACCCAGTACGGCCACCTGTCGTCGATCGGTGTCTCGGTGGGCCAGAAGGTCACCCCGGGCCAGCAGATCGGCCTCTCCGGCGCGACCGGCAACGTGACCGGCCCCCACCTCCACTTCGAGGCCCGTACGACCCCGGAGTACGGCTCGGACGTCGACCCGGTCGCCTACCTCCGCAAGCACGGCGTGAACGTCTGACCGACCACGGCGCGCACGCCCGGCGCGCGGTACCGCGCGCACGCCCCGCGCGCGCAGCGCATATCTCCACCCACGCGACCACGGCGATGAACATGTGACGCCACAGGGCAGACAGCCCCGAAGCCCCGGCTCCCCGAGCCGGGGCTTTCGTCGTTTTCGTGACCCCGGTGTCCAAAAAATATGCATGGATTCAGGGCCGCCGTCGGAAATTCCCGCTCATTGCAATAGAGTCACGGAACGGACGTCACTCGGCGGCGTTTCACGGGGATTAAGGCGGAGGTCGGACAT
Source organism: Streptomyces sp. NPDC058683 (assembly GCF_042716195.1). Classification (NCBI taxonomy): domain Bacteria; kingdom Bacillati; phylum Actinomycetota; class Actinomycetes; order Kitasatosporales; family Streptomycetaceae; genus Streptomyces; species Streptomyces sp. NPDC058683. The sequence goes on along the minus strand of NZ_JBHXSK010000008.1, from coordinate 98,935 downwards.
GCGTATTCCGGCGCACTCGGTATGCACGGCGATCCGGGACGACATCGTCGCGGGTGTCTACGAGCGCGGCAGCCGGCTCACCGAGGAACTCCTGGCCCGTCGCTACGGCGTCTCGCGCGTCCCCGTCCGCGAGGCCCTGCGCACCCTGGAGGCCGAGGGCTTCGTGGTGACGCGCCGGCACGCGGGCGCGTGCGTCGCGGAACCGACCGAGCAGGAGGCCGCCGACCTGCTGGAGATGCGCCTGCTCCTGGAGCCGCTCGGCGCCTCCCGGGCCGCCCAGCGCCGTACCGAGGCCCACCTTAAGGTGCTGCGCGGACTCGTCAGGCTGGGCCAGGAACGGGCCCGCAGGGGCGGCAGCGAGGACCTGCGCTCCCTGGGCGGCTGGTTCCACGAGACGCTCGCCCAGGCCACCGGCAGCCACGCCCTGACCTCGACGCTCACCCAGCTGCGGCACAAGATCGCCTGGATGTACGCCGTCGACGCGCCCGCCAACCCCGTGGAGTCCTGGGCCGAGCACGGCGCCATCGTGGACGCGGTGACGCGCGGCGACAGCGAACGCGCGCGGGCGATCACCGCGCTGCACACCGAGCGGTCCGCGGTCTCCCACCGGTTGCGCTTTTCCGGTGGCACGGACCGGGCGAACGGTGTGAGGACTTCGCAACATCCCGTAAACATGTCGGGCCTGCGGCATTAACACAGGCGCCGTATACAAAGAGGTGTTATTCGGTGGAGCGGTATTTCCGTCGCCCTCTGTCGGTCTTCGTCGCCCATATTTCGCGCGCGCCCGGAATTTCCGATGGCGCGTCATCGGCGTGCCCGATGGGGAATTAACTATGCCCGCCGCAAAGTCCGGCCCGGTATAAAGGGTGGCCCTTCAAGAAGACCGGCCCGAAAGAGGTCACGGCGGAAGGAACGACGGCGGGAACGGCGGAGGCCGCGCCGCCCTCGGAGGGGCGGCGCGGCCTCGGTCGTGCGGGCGCTGTGGCGCTCAGACGGTCTCGGGGAGCTCCTCGAGACCCTCGGCGACCAGCTTGGCCAGGCGGTCGAGGGCGGCGTCCGCGCCCTCGGCGTCGGAGGCGAGGACGATCTCCTCGCCGCCCTTGGCGCCCAGGCCAAGGACAGCCAGCATGGAGGCCGCGTTGACGGGGTTGCCCCCGGCCTTGGCGATCGTCACCGGGACGCCTGTGGCCGTGGCGGCTCGGACGAAGATGGAAGCGGGGCGGGCGTGGAGACCCTCGGCCCAGCCGACGTTGACGCGGCGCTCAGCCATGTGATGCTGCCCTTCGGTGTTCAGGGTTGTCTAGACCAGTTTCCCATACGGTGAAGCATGCCCGGAGCGGACGTGAGCCCTTCCGGGTGTGTCGTCGGACCGCGGCCTCGGCCCGACTTCCGTCCTCCACAGACTGCCTCGCGCCACTGTCGGACGCGAGCCGTACTCTGGGGCCCATGCAGACCCCGGCGGACCGGCAGGACCGGCACGAGTACCCCGCCCACTGGGAGGCGGACGTGGTGCTGCGCGACGGTGGTACCGCGCGCGTCCGGCCCATCACCGTCGACGACGCCGACCGCCTGGTCAGCTTCTACGAGCAGGTCTCGGCCGAGTCGAAGTACTACCGCTTCTTCGCGCCGTACCCCAAGCTCTCCGCCAAGGACGTCCACCGCTTCACGCACCACGACTTTGTGGACAGGGTGGGACTCGCGGCCACCATCGGCGGCGAGTTCATCGCAACCGTACGCTATGACCGCATTGGCGCCGACGGCATGCCCGCCTCCGCACCCGCCGACGAGGCCGAGGTCGCCTTCCTCGTCCAGGACGCCCACCAGGGCCGGGGTGTCGCCTCCGCCCTCCTGGAGCACATCGCGGCCGTCGCGCGGGAGCGCGGTATCCGCCGGTTCGCGGCCGAGGTGCTGCCCGCCAACAGCAAGATGATCAAGGTGTTCACGGACGCCGGCTACACCCAGCAGCGCAGCTTCGAGGACGGCGTGGTCCGCCTGGAGTTCGACCTGGAGCCCACGGACCGCTCGGTCGCCGTCCAGCGCGCGCGGGAGCAGCGGGCGGAGGCCCGTTCGGTACGACGGCTCCTGACCCCCGGGTCCGTGGCCGTGATCGGCGTCGGCCGGGCGCCCGGCGGCGTCGGCCGCAGCGTCCTCGGCAACCTCCGGGACGCCGGCTTCACCGGCCGCCTGCACGCCGTGAACCAGGCCTTCCCCGAGGACCTCAAGGAGGTCGACGGGGTGCCCGCGCACCGCTCCGTGCGCGACATCGACGGGCCGGTCGACCTCGCCGTGGTCGCCGTACCGGCCGAGGACGTCCCGGACGCCGTCACCGACTGCGGCGAACACGGTGTCCAGGGGCTCGTCGTCCTGGCCGCCGGATATGCGGAGAGCGGTCCGGACGGCCGCGAACGCCAGCGCGAACTCGTCCGGCACGCGCGCACGTACGGCATGCGGATCATCGGGCCGAACGCCTTCGGGATCATCAACACCGCCGCCGACGTACGGCTGAACGCCTCCCTCGCGCCCGAGATGCCCCGCCCCGGCCGGATCGGTCTCTTCGCCCAGTCCGGCGCCATCGGGATCGCCCTGCTGTCCCGGCTGCACCGGCGCGGCGGCGGCGTGACCGGGACCACGGGCGTGTCGACCTTCGTGTCGTCCGGCAACCGCGCGGACGTCTCCGGCAACGACGTCCTCCAGTACTGGTACGACGACGCCGAGACCGATGTCGTCCTCATGTACCTGGAGTCCATCGGCAACCCGCGCAAGTTCACCCGCCTCGCGCGGCGTACGGCGGCGGCGAAGCCGCTGGTCGTGGTGCAGAGCGCCGGTGCGGCGCCGCAGGGGCACGCGGTACGGGCCACGCGGCTGCCGCACGCCACGGTGTCCGCGCTGCTCCGGCAGGCCGGGGTGATCCGTGTCGACACGATCACGGAGCTGGTCGACGCGGGACTGCTGCTCGCGCGGCAGCCGCTGCCGGCCGGGCCCCGGGTGGCGATCCTCGGGAACTCCGAGTCGCTGGGGCTGCTGACGTACGACCGGTGCCTGGCGGAGGGGCTCCGGCCGGCACCGCCGCTGGACCTGACGACCATGGCGACCCCCGCGGACTTCCATCGGGCGCTGTCGCAGGCGCTGGCGGACGAGTCGTGCGACGCGGTGGTCGTCACGGCCATTCCGACGATCGGGGAGGGAGCGGTCGCGGACGCGGAGCTGGCGCAGGCGCTGCGGTCGGCGGCCGAGGGAGTCCCCGGGAAGCCGGTACTGGTGGTGCATGTGGAGCTCGGGGGGCTTGCGGAGGCGCTGTCGGCCGCCGGCCGCACCGCACCGCAGACGGCTGTCATGGCACCCGGCGCCCAGCTGTTCCGGCCTGCGCAACGACTGCCCGCCGCGGTGGAGACAGGAGCCCGGACACCCCCCGCCGCCGTCGCCGAGACCGCCAAGCCCCCCACCCCTCACCCCTGCTCCCGGCTGATCCCCGCCTACCCCGCCGCCGAGCGTGCCGTCCGGGCCCTCGCCGAAGCCGTGAAGTACGCGCAGTGGCGGCGGGAGGCCGCCGACCCCGGCAAGGTGCCCGAGTACGACGACATCGACGAGAAGGGGGCCGCCGAGCTGATCGGCGCCCTGCTGGAGCGCGGGGAGGGGCTCACCCTCGGGACCGAGGAGACCTGCGAGCTCCTCGGCAGGTACGGCGTCGCCGTGCACCGCGCGCCGGCCGCCCCCACCCCCGAGGCCGCCGCCGCGGCCGCCCGCGACCTCGGCTACCCGGTCGCCCTCAAGGCCACCGCCCCGCACCTGCGCCACCGCGCCGACCTGGGCGGAGTCCGGCTCGACCTGGCGGACGAGGAGCAACTGCGCCGGGCGTACACCGAGTTGACCGGGCTGTTCGGGCCGGCCGGGGAACTGCGTCCGGTGGTCCAGCGGATGGCACCCCGGGGCGTGGACACCGTCGTACGGGCCGTGATCGACCCGGCGGCCGGGGCCGTGCTGTCCTTCGGGCTGGCCGGGGCCGCCTCGCAGCTGCTCGGGGACACGGCCCACCGGCTGGTCCCGGTGACGGACCGGGACGCGACCTCGCTGGTGCGGTCGATCCGGACCGCGCCCCTGCTGTTCGGCTGGCGCGGCTCGACTCCCGTCGACACGCCCGCCCTGGAGGAGCTGCTGCTGCGGGTCTCCAGACTGGTCGACGACCACCCCGAGGTGGTCGCGGTCACCCTGGAACCGGTCGTGGTCGCCCGGCACGGTGTCAGTGTCCTCGGTGCCACCGTCCGGCTGGCGCCCCCGCCCGCCCGCGACGACCTGGGTCCGCGGACCCTGCCCGCCTACTGACCGCCGCGAACACCTGCCCCCCGCGGTGGCTTTCCAAGAGGGTGCGTCGACTGGCCCGGACCCCCCTTGCCCACGGATTAGGATGGACGCCATGGCCAAGACCAGTACGACGACCCAGGGGCTGCGCGTCGCGATCGAGCGCAGCGGCTACTACCCGGCCCTCGTGGCCGAGGCGGTGGAGGCTTCCGTGGGCGGTGAGCCGATCCGGTCGTACCTGGTCCACCAGGAGACGACGTTCGACCAGAACGAGGTGCGGCGGCACGTGACCGTGCTCGTCCTCACCGGCAACCGCTTCATCGTCAGCCACACCGACGAGCAGGCCGCCGACACCACCTCCCCGACGCCGTACGCCACCACCTCGACCGAGTCGGTGAAGCTCAGCCGGATCTCGTCGGTCGTGGTCAGCCGGGTGGTCGCCAACCCGGAGCAGTACACGCCGGGCACCCTGCCCCGCGAGATCGTGCTGACCATCGGCTGGGGCGCCGTCTCCCGTATCGACCTGGAGCCCGCCGCCTGCGGCGACCCCAACTGCGAGGCCGACCACGGCTACACGGGCAACTCCACGGCCGACGACCTCAGCCTGCGCGTCAGCGAGGCGGGGGACGGCCCGGAGACGGTGCGCCAGGCGCTCGCCTTCGCCCAGGCCATCTCCGAGGCGACCGCGGACGTCACGCACTGATGGCGTACGCCACCTGGGACCATCCGGAACCGCTCGCCCTCGGCTCCGCGCCGCTGCCCGAGTACGGCAGTGGTTCCCTCGCCGACCTGCTGCCCACCCTGGCCGCCGGGATGGCCGTACCCGGAATGACCGCGTCGATCACGGAACTGACCGCGGCCGACCGCAACTGCGTCTTCCTGGTCGACGGGCTGGGCTGGGAACAGCTCAGGGCCCACCCGGACGAGGCGCCCTTCCTGGCCTCGCTGCTCTCCAGCTCGCGCGGCGGCACCGGACGGCCGATCACCGCCGGCTACCCGGCGACCACCGCGACCTCCCTCGCCTCCGTCGGCACCGGCCTGCCGCCCGGCGCGCACGGACTGCCCGGCTACACCGTCCGCAACCCGGCCACCGGCGAGCTGATGAACCAGCTGCGCTGGCAGCCGTGGACCGACCCGGCCGCCTGGCAGCCGTACCCCACCGTCTTCCAGCTCGCCGCCGACGCCGGTGTGCACTCCGCCCAGGTGTCCTCCCCGACCTTCGAGCGCACCCCGCTCACCAAGGTCGCCCTCAGCGGCGGAACGTTTCACGGGCGGCTCACCGGCGAGGAGCGGATGGACTTCGCGGCGGAGCAACTGGCCGCCGCCGACCGTTCCCTGGTGTACACGTACTACGCCGAACTGGACGGCGCCGGGCACCGGTACGGCGTCGACTCCGACACCTGGCGCGGCCAGCTGATGCACGTCGACCGGCTGGTGCAGCGGCTCGCCGAGCAGCTCCCGGCGCGCAGCGCGCTGTACGTCACCGCCGACCACGGCATGCTCGACGTGCCGTTCGACGAGCAGCACCGCATCGACTTCGACGAGGACTGGGAGCTGCGGGCCGGCGTCGCCCTGCTGGGCGGCGAGGGCCGAGCCCGGCACGTCTACGCGGTGCCGGGCGCCCAGGACGACGTGCTGACCTGCTGGCGCGAGGTGCTCGGCGAGCAGTTCTGGGTGGCCTCCCGGGACGAGGCGATCGCGGCCGGCTGGTTCGGCCCGCCGGACCGGTTCGACGAACGGGTGTACGAGCGGATCGGTGATGTGGTCGCGGCCGCGCACGACGACGTCCTGATCATCGCCTCCGAGCGGGAGCCCAAGGAGTCGGCGATGGTCGGCAACCACGGTTCGATGACCCCCGTCGAGCAGCTCGTCCCGCTGCTCGAAGTACGCTCCTAGCACCCCCTGATCCCACTGCCCCCGAAAGGTGCTCAACTCCCCATGCCCGAGCTGGTCTTCTTCTCCGGAACGATGGACTGCGGGAAGTCGACCCTGGCTCTGCAGATCGAGCACAACCGGTCGGCCCGCGGCCTCGTCGGCATGATCTTCAGCCGTGACGACCGCGCCGGTCACGGCAAGCTGTCCTCCCGTCTCGGCCTGGTCACGGACGCCGTGGAGGTCGAGGACGGCCAGGACCTGTACGCGTACCTGGTCGACCATCTCTCGCGGGGCGGCCGCGCGAACTACGTCATCGCCGACGAGGCGCAGTTCCTGGCGCCGGAGCAGATAGACCAGCTCGCGCGCGTGGTCGACGATCTGGGCCTGGACGTCTACGCGTTCGGCATCACCACCGACTTCCGCTCCAAGCTGTTCCCCGGCTCCCAGCGGCTGGTGGAGCTGGCCGACCGGGTCGAGGTGCTCCAGGTCGAGGCCCTGTGCTGGTGCGGTGCCCGCGCCACCCACAACGCCCGCACGGTGGGCGGCGAGATGGTCGTCGAGGGCGCCCAGGTGGTCGTGGGCGATGTCAACGGGTCGGCCGGGGAGGTCGGTTACGAGGTGCTGTGCCGACGTCATCACCGCCGCCGCATGACGACCGCTGCTGCGCGTGTCGGCGCGCTCTCGCCGGACGTCCTGCCGTTTGCCCCCTCTTGAAGCTCGCACCTGCCTGCCGGGCCGTTGATGGTGACTCGGTCCGACGCCCGCCACCGCTGGAAGCGGTTTGTGCCCGGCCGGCCGAGCGCCTCACGCCACGGCAGCCCGCCGACCTGGACAAGCCTGACCTGGACCTGCGGCTCGGCGCGCCCGTGGCCGCCGCGCGCACGGTGACGCTCGCCGAGCGACCGGACTCGCTTGCACCGTCCTGATCCTGGTCGAGTCCGTGGCGCTCAAGGCGTGTCGCAGGGTCGTCAGATCGCGGATGTGATGGACTCAGCCGCCGCTCTTGCGCCGGAACGACCGCTGGCTCGCAGCCGGGCCGTGCCTCCCACGGACCTTCGAGGCATCGACATTCGCGGCAAGGCCGGCGGCGTCCGCCTGCGCACCGCGCTTGCGCGCCAGGGCTTCCCGGAACTTGCGTTTCAGGTCGGACTGGTCGTCGCTGTCGAGCGCCGGAGCGGACGTCTCGGGGTCGGTCGGCTCCGAACCTTCTCCGGATGCAGACTCTGCGGTCATGGCGACCTCCTGGGTTCGGGCGCTGGGAAGCACAGCTTGTCATGCCGGGCGCAGTGCCGTGCGCAAGCGACAGCATCTGGGCTTCGGCGGGTGGCGCCTCGCGGCCGGGCACACCACGAGGGCGTTCATCTCGTAGGGGTACGCACAGGAGGGTTTCGGGCCGGGGGGCCAGGACGCTCAAGGGGGAGGTCGGCGACCAGCGGGCCTTCACCCTCCGACGGCCTGGATCAACGACCCGGCCGAGCGTCGTGAACCCGCACCACACATCTCATGGCGTCACGGCCGTCTCACTGGACTTGAAATCTCCCGCCGGGTACCGATGGGCAGAGGTCGTGTCCCGACGACCTGTCTTCGTGGGCGTGGGCATGTCTTCCTCCTTGCCTGCGGTTACATTGCGCAGCGCAGGTGTCTCGATCCATCCAGGGGCAGGCGGAACATGAACGCGCGGCAGGAGCACACGGGCCGGCGGCTGGGGCTGACGAGCCTCACGGTCGCGGCGTGCGGCTTGCTTGCCTTGCTGATCGGCGTCGCCTTCGCTGTCCTGCTGTTGGCGATTTCCGAAGCGAACAGTTCCGTCTCGGCCAGACGCGCCTCCCGGACGGCCCTCGTGGAGGCAGGCTCCATGGAGCAGCTTCTCCTCGACCTGGAGACAGGACAGCGCGGTTATGTGATCACGGAGCGGGAGGAGTTTCTCCAGCCGTGGCAGTCGGCGCACAAGGCGTTGCCCGCGGAGGCACGGCGGTTCACCGAGAGCGCCACCTCCCCGGGACAGCGGCGCACCGCCGAACAGATCACGCGCGGTGTCGAGTCCTTTCTCAGCGACTACTCGGTCCCGCTGGTCCAGATGGTCCGGCGAGGTGATCCCGCCGCGTCCAGCCTCGAGGAGACGGGCGAGGGCAAACAGCGCGTCGATGCCCTGCGGGCCCAGTTCGACAAGTACATGACGGACGAACGCGCTCAGCTCGCGGAGCGCACGGACGCGGCGGGCACCAACAGCCGCCAGGCGGTGCTCGCCGCCGCCTTGGGACTCGCGGCGTCGACCGCGCTCGTGGCCGTCTTCACGGTGCTCCAGCACCGTGCGGTCGTGCGGCCGGTGCGTGGGGCGGCGGCCGCGGCGGAGGAACTCGCCGGCGGTGACCTCAGCGTGCGGATCACGCCCAGCAGGGTGGCGGAGATCGGGGCCCTGGGCACTTCCTTCAACACCATGGCGGCATCCCTCCAGGACAGCCGTAGACGCATCATGGAGAGCACCGAGGCCGTACACCGGCGCACGGCCCGGGACCTGCACGACGGGGCACAGCAACGTCTCGTGAGTCTGATGATCGGGCTTCGGCTCGCGCGGGAACTGTTGCCCGGCACCGAGACGGCAGCGATCGATCTGCTGGATCAGTCGATCGACAACGCGCAGACGGCGATCAACGAGCTGAGGGAACTCGCTTCGGGCATCTACCCGCTCGTGCTGACGGTGAAGGGGCTGGTGGCAGCGGTGAACGAGCTGGCGTCCCGGTGCCCGGTGCCCACCGTCGTCGAGAGCAAGGACGAACGGAGGATCTCCTCGACCGTCGAGTCGAACGCGTACTTCGTCGTGGCCGAGGCCGTGACGAACGCGGTCAAGCACGCCCAGGCGTCCCGGATCGATGTCACCCTCGCATTCGGGGACGCGCTGCGGATCAAGGTCGCCGACGACGGGGTCGGAGGCGTGGGCAGGGCCACCGCCGGCAGCGGGATGACGGGGCTCGCGGACCGTGTGGCGGCCTTCGACGGCAAGCTGGCCATCGACTCCCCGCCCGGTGGCGGCACCACCATCCTGATACAGATACCCATACCGGCCTGAACCAGAGACACATATTTCGACCGGCTCGGGCTGGTTGCGGCTGGCTCACGATGCGTCTCGCGACGTGCGGCCGACCGCCGACGGCGGGGCGGCAGGTCAGGGCCGCAAGGACGCGGGGCGCGGAGGCCGCAGGGCGCGCACTGACCGTCGGCGCGAAAACCGGGGCGGTTCCGCCGGCCGTCGGTCACCGCGACGGCGCGTCGCGCTGCTCGGCCGCGTCGGCGATACCCGTGCCGAGCTGTCGGCGGTCGTTGTCCGACAGCCCGCCCCAGACTCCGTAAGCCTCCCCGTGCTTCAGGGCCGTGGCGGCGCAGGTGTCGACGACCTCGCACCGCGCACAGATGCGGCGGGCCCTCTCCTCCCGGTCGCGGCGCGCCGGGCCCCGCTCGCCCGGCGGCGAGAAGAAGGTGGAGCTGTTCATTCCGCGGCAGGCGGCACGTTGCTGCCACTGCCAGTCGCCGAGGAGGGGGCGCGGGTTGGTTCGCATCGTCTTCCTTCCGGAGGGGATGTGTGACGGTCGTTCGGGAAACGCTTCCGGGTGTCCGCTCACGCCTGCTGTGACGGCCGCGGACGTTCACTCCGCCGGCTGGAGCAGCTCGTTCCAGTCCACCCGGTCCAGCTCGGCCCCGCGCGGCACCATGGCGTAGGTCGCGTCGAGCCACTGTGCGACCGGTCCGGTGGGTATCTCGAAGAGCGCCGTACGGGCGCCTCCCACCCGCACGGAGAAGGCGGACGGCTCGTCGTCGAGGTCGTACAGCGGCCAGAGCACGACATCGCCCTCGCCCGCACGGGCGGTCATGCCCTCGGCCAGCAGATCCCGGGAGAAGACCCAGCGCGCCGGCCGCTTGCCGTAGGTGTCGAAGACCAGCGTGACGGCGAGGGGGTCATGGGTGTCGTACCAGAACTCGCAGTTCGGCTCGAGGGCGAGTTCGAAGGACACCCAGTGGGTGATCTTCAGCGAGAGGTGGCACTGCTTCATGGTCGCCTCCTTGGGACTCGGCCGGTCGACCGGCCGGGAAACGTGGGTTGTCGTGCTCCTGCGGTCGCGCCGCGTGGTGGCCGGACGATGCGCCACCCCGGCCCGGGGTTCGCCTCAGCCGATGGCGCGGAGCGTGCGAGGGTGCCGCCGTGCGGCGGCGAACGCCTCGACCCCGCCGGTGGCCATCAGTACGCAGCCGCCGACGTCGGTCAGCTGCCCGAGGGACAAGAAGGGGAAGGCGGTCATGAACAGACCCGCCGAGACGATCACCGCGTTCAGTACCTCGTCGTAGACGAAGACATGGCTCACCGAGGCGGCGGTGGCCGAGACGGCCATGGTGAATCCCCGCAACAGCCAGCCGCACCCGGTCCACACACCGAGCAGGGCCACGGTGTCGGTCCAGCCGTGGAGGAGGACCACGCCGAGCAGCAGGGCGGCGAGAGCTCCGGCGGACAACGTCCACCGGACCGCCACCGGTGCCTTCGACGCGTGGACCGCCAGCAGTTGCAGTACCCCCTGGACGGCCATGTGCACACCGAAGAGCGCCTCGGCCGCCGCCAACGTACCGACGTGCGCGATGATCAGCGTGCCTCCGACGGCGGCCGAAGCCAGTGAACCGGCCAGCATCGTCCCCCGGGTGAGGGCCCCGCCCGGCCCCGCGACCATCCGGAGGCCCGAGCGGTTCAGCGGGTGCCGGACCTCGTCGCGAAGGATCTCCAACTGCGCCATTCGCACTTCCTGTTCGTCGGCCGCGAGTGTTCGGTGCGCCGCGGCGCTTCCTCGTCCTGTCGGTGAAACTCGTCGGTTCCCGTGGGCCGGTCGACGCGAAAGGCGGCCGGCGTGGCGGCTGTCCGTCGCATCGCGTTTCCCTGGACCGGCGCTCCTCCACCCGGCCCTCCGGACCCCCGTGACGGGGGAGTCGGACCAGAAACCCCTGGAACCAAGCGCCAGTCTCGGAGCGGGCCGCATCCGGGTCTGTCGTGTGCTCCCTCGCCCGTCCTCGGGGCTCCCCCACACCTGTGTAGGGCCCGCCCCACATCGCGGCGCGCATCGGCCGTGTGACGTGCGACGGAGTGCTCGCACCGGGCCGGGCCGAGCCGGCGGCATCCGGGCCGGGACACACGCAGACGTCGGGTTGTCCCCACACCGCCCGTGGAGTGCGCCCCCCGCCGCCTCTCCGGTGTCCTTGACAGCCACCGGACGTGACGAGGACAGATCCTGTGTCACGACCGATGGCACAGCACGTGTGAGGGCCCATGCCGAGGCCCGAACGCGGCCCGTCACCTTCGGCTCGGCCGTGCTCGCGGCCAGTGCCGCACAGCGCGGGGTACCGCCCCTGCCGCGCGGCACACGGACCACTGGAGGCTGCCTTGATCCTGGCGACTGACATCGCGAAGACGACGAACGACACCACCGGCCCCGTGTCCGCGGTGCCCCCGGACAGGCACGGTGCGCAGCGGGAGCATCTCCTTCGGCGGGTGCTGAGGGGCCTCCAGCGCCACGAGGGCGGGGTGTTGTGGATCGAGGGTCCCGCCGACGCCGGAAAGTCCCGCTTGCTGGCCTTCGCCGCCGAGGAGGCGGCCCTGGCCGGGGCCCTGGTCCTGACAGGGCGCGGGGTCGCCGGGGGCGGCATGCCACCGTTGGCTCCTCTGCTGGACGCCCTCGGCGCGGCGCCCGCCGCCCCGGACGACGAGTCCCCTTCTCCGCATCACGACTCCCCTTCTCCCTCTCCGCATCAGCCGATGCGGCGGGTGGAGGACGGTCTGCGGAACCTCGCCCGCGACCGGCCGCTCGTCGTCGTCCTCGACGACGTGCAGCACTGCGACGACCTGACCCTGCTCGCGCTGCGCACGCTCACCGCGCGGCTCGCCGGGCTGCCGCTGCTGTGGGTGCTCGCCGCGCGGTCCCACCTCGACATGCCGGCCGTGGAGTCGCTGCGCCGCGACCTGCTCACCGGGCGGGCGACCCGACTCGACATCGCCGCCCTGGACCCCGACGCCGTACGGCTGCTGGTTCAGAACCTTCTGGGGCCGCGGGCCGCGGAGGCGGATCCGTACCTGCCCCTCTGCGGCGGACTGCCGGGCGCCGTCCGGCATCTGTGCGCCGCCCTTCTCTCCCCGCGCTCCGAGGCGGCCGACGGTGTACGTGTCGGCGAGGACCCGGTGGCCGGGGCCGTCGTCGCCCGCAGGCTCGACCAATTGACGGACGACGCCAAGGAGTTGGTGCTGATCGCCTCCGTGCTGGGTGACAGGCTCGCTGTCCGTCACCTGTCCCGGATGCTCGGCCGCCGCGAGTCGGTTCTGCTGCGGCCCCTGCGCGAGGTGCTGGCGGCGGGTCTGATGCAGGTCGAGCAGCGACACCTCGCCTTCGCGTCCCCGTCGGTCCGCGACGCCGTCGTCGCCACGCTGCCCCCGCCCGTACGACTGTCAGTGCGCCGGCGCTCGGTCGACCTGCGGCTCGCGGAGGGCACGCCTCCTGCGGCGCTCGCGGCCGAGATCGCCGAGATCGCCGAGCCCGGCGACGAGCGCGCGATCCGCGTCCTGGAGACCGCAGCCCTGGAGCTTGCGCCCCACTCGCCCGCAACGGCCGCCGCGCACCTGCGCCACGCGGTGGACCTGAGCCGGGCCGCCGCACCCCGGCAGATGAGGCTGACGGCGCGGCTGATTCCGCTGCTGTGGGAGACCGGCGAGCCCGACGAGGCCCGCGCACTGGCCCGCGAGGTCGTCCAGGCGCCGCCGGACGCGGCCACCCACGCCCAGGTGTGGCTGGAACTGACCCGGATGGGCGGCCGGTTCCCGGTGGCCCAGGCCGAGGCACATCTGCGCCGGGCCCTGCACCACGACGGCGTCCCGCCGCAGATGAAGGACCAGCTCCGCTCGGTCACCCTGCTGAACCGTCTGCTGGCGGGCGAGGTCGAGGAGACCGGCGAGGCCCTGGCCGGGTCCCTGCCGCGCGACCGGGACACGCACCCGCTGAACGACCTGACGCAGCGTACTCTCCGGTCGATGAGCGCCTGCCACGGGCAGCACTGGACCGAGGCGCTAGAACACAGCGAGCCGGTGCCGGCGAAAGCCGCCGAGCTCGACCCGGCATGCGGGCCCGCCCTCTTCGAAGTGGTGCTCTCGACGGCCTGGAGGGCCGCGCTGCTGGGCCTGGCCGGCGACGGCCCGGCCGCCGCGGACCTGGTGGAGGGCGGCCTGGCGGAGGCGGAGCGGCGAGGCCGCCGGGCGTACCTGCCCCTGTGGCGCACCGCGCGGGCCCGGCTGCTGCTGGACGGCGGCCGGCTGCGGGAGGCGACGCGGGAACTGGCGGCGGCCGAGACCGGACCGCACGCTCCGGGGACGTCCGCAGCGAGCGAGGCAGCCCTGGCGTGCGCCCGGGCCCGGGCCGCCTTCCACACCGGGGACGACGCCGAACTGGAGGCGTGCTCGACCCTGGCCGAGGCCTACCTCGCGGGCGACGACCGGCAGTTGCGCAGGGCCGGCGCGTGGATCGCCGTCCTCGTCGCCCTGGACCGGGACGAGGCCCTGACCCGTCATCAACTCGACGCGGCCGCCGCCCACCTGCGCCGCGGCTTCCTCCACGTGACCTGCGTCGACGCCGGGGACGTGGTGCTGCTGGTGGAGGCCGCACTCGCCTCCGGGCAGCGTGATGTGGCAGCCGCGGCGCTGGAGTTCGCCGAGGAACGAGCCCGGCTCAACCCCGGCCTGCCGCTTTTCGCGACCGCTGCCATGCACGCGCGGGGCCTGTTCGACCTGGACTCTGAACTGCTCGCCGAGGCGGCGGAACGCCATGGAGACGCCCGCCCCCTGCTGCGGGCCCGCGCCCTGGAGGATGCCGGGGAGTGCGCCCCCGCCACCGCCCTGAACCGCTTCGAGGAGGCGCTGCGGCTCTACACCACGTGCGGGGCCGAGCGCGACGGGCGGCGGGTGCGCGGCAGGCTCCGCAAGCTCGGCGTCCGGTCCCTCACCACGGCGGGCCCGGCCGCCTGCGCCGCCCAGGACCCGGAATGGCGCGGGCTGACCAGGTCGCAACTCGGCGTGGTGCGGCTGATCGCCCACGGCGCCACCAACCGCGAGGCGGCGCAGCGGCTGTTCGTCTCCCCGCGCACCGTGGAAGCGCATCTGCGGTACGCCTTCGACAAGCTCGGGGTCCGCTCCCGGGTCCAACTGGCCCGCCTGTACGCGCTGGAGGTCGAGTCGACCGGCGCCTCCGTCTGAACCGCGGGCGCGATCCGGTCCGCGCGGAACGGGACACGAGTCCGAGTACCGCCCCACCTCCCATTCTTGTCATGTCTGCGCGGCCCGACTCGGGCTAGGATTCAGCCATGAGCCAACCACTGCGGGCGGTGCTCGGAGAAGACCAGCCGATTGTGCGCGAGGGCATCGCAACGATCCTGCGCCATGCGGGCATCGACGTGGTCGCTTCCGTCGACAACGCGGTGGATCTCGTCCGCGCCGCCGAGGCCCATCGGCCCGACGTGGTGATCACCGACATCCGGATGCCGCCGGCCCTGGAGGCGGACGGCCTGGTTGCCGTGCAGAAGATCCGCGCGGTGCGGCCGGAAACGGCCGTCATCGTGCTGTCCCAGTTCCTCGACTCGTCCTACGCGCTCGATCTGGTCGGGGACGATCCGAGCGGGGTCGGCTACCTCCTCAAGGAGAAGGTGGCCAGCCCCCAGATCCTCATCGACGCCGTCGAGCGGGTCGTGGCCCGCGACTCGGCCCTCGACCCGGACGTGATATCGGCGCTGCTGGGACGCAAGCGTCCGGAAGACCCGCTGGCGGCGCTGACGCCGAAGGAGCGGGAGGTTCTGGCCCTGATGGCCGAGGGCCATTCCAACACGGGGATCTCCGAGAAGCTCTTCGTGAGCGTCGCCGCCGTGGAACGGCACGTGACCGGCATCTTCATGAAGCTGGGGCTCAGCCAGACGGCCACCGGGCAGCACCGGCGGGTACTTGCGGTGCTGCGCTACCTCGGGCAGTAGCGGGGCGGTCGGGAGCGAAAGGGCCACGCCCCGGGGCGCCGTCAGGACCCGGAGGGGGCGAACAGGCTCAGCAGGTCCGCGTCGAACAGGTTGTCCTTGGCGACGAAGGACTCGATTCCCGCTCTCCGCAGTTCCTCCTGCGACCAGAGCGACTTGTCGGTGGAGGTCAGCACGATCCGCGGCGGGTTCTCCTCCTCGGCCAGCTGACGGGCGACGCTCAGCCCGTCCAGGTCGGGCAGGTGCAGATCGAGCAGCAGTCCGTCGGGACGGTGTGCCCGCACCGCGGCCAAGGCCGCGGCGCCGTCCCGGGACTCCGCCACGACACGCAGGCCCCGCGCCGTCAGCAGCATCGTGGCGATGCGTCGGAATCCGGGGTCGTCATCCACGATGACGATGTTGATACACATGATTTCAGCATGCCCAAGGGTCCTGCGGCTGGGCCATAGGGGGAGCCCTACGGTTTGTGTATCACTCATGCACGGGGATCTCCGCGTCCGCGCTCGTGGCCTGCCTGTCGGACATGCGGCGAACGGGAGGGGCGGCGAGACGGTCGTCGAGGGCGCCCAGGTGGTCGTGGGCGATGTCAACGGGTCGGCCCAGAAGGTGGGTTACGAGGTGCTGTGCCGCCACCACCGGCGCCGGACGACCGCCGCCTCGGCCCGTGCGGCGGCCCTCTCCTCGGCCGTGCTGCCCGTCACGACGTGACCCGGCGCGGGCTCTGGATCACCGAGAAGACCGCGCCCTCCGGATCGGCCACGGTGGCGACCCGGCCGTGTGCGCTGTCCCGGGCCGGCTTCAGCACCTGCCCGCCCAGCTCGGCGACCTCGCGCAGGGTCGCGTCCGCGTCGGCCACCTCGAAGTAGGTCAGCCAGTGCGGCCCCCGGTCCCGGGGCAGCGAGAGTCCGACCCCGTGGATGCCGGCCACCGGGCGGCCCTCGACGTGCAGGGTCAGGTAGTCGAAGTCGGCGGACACCACCGGCTCCTCCGTGTAGCCGAACACCGCCTCGTAGAACTTGGCGACGCTCGCGGTCTCGAAGGTGAGCAGCTCGTTCCAGGCGGGTGTGCCGGGGACACCGGTGACGGCCGTGCCGAGGCGGGCGGAGGCCTGCCAGATGCCGAACACCGCGCCCGACGGGTCGGAGCCGATGGCCATCCGCCCGGCCTCGGCCGCGTCCAGCGGGCCGACGCCCACCGTGCCGCCGCACAGCCGGGCCGTCTCGGCCGTCAGGTCCACGTCCTCCGAGGCGAAGTACGGCGTCCAGGCGATCGGCAGCTGGCGGTCCGGCGGCAGCTGCCCGATGCCCGCGATCTCCTGCCCGTCCAGGAGCGCCCGGACATAGGGGCCGAGCTGCTGCGGCCCGGGCTGGAACTCCCAGCCGAACAAGGCCTCGTAGAACTCCTCGGTCGCGGTCAAGCCGTGCACCATCAGACTCACCCAGCAGGGGGTGCCGGGCGCGCGCCGAGCGTGTGTACCGCCGTTCGGGCCGGCCGATCCCCGTACCTCGGTCATCGTCACTCTCTCCTCGGCCCCTCGCGGTGGCCGTGTCGCTTCCGCTCTCCGGACCGGCTGTGCCACAGCCGCGGGCACGCCCCGTGCCGATGCTCGCACCCTCCGTGGCGCACTGCGTCCAGGCCGTGGCGGCGGCCTTCGCCGCGAGGATGCCTGATCTGCCGTTTCTCGCCCGTTTCCGGCCGATTGCCGCCGGGTGTCCATCAGCCGTACAGCATGTGCCCGATCCCGTACGCCCGGTGATCGAGCCTGTCCGGCCGAGCAGAGTAGTCGTACCTGGACGATGCGGCCACCCCTGGCGTAAGGATGGGGCCATGGAAGCCATCATCACCGCAACCGAACTCGCCGACGACCTGACCGGGCCGAACCCGCCCGTACTGCTGGACGTGCGCTGGCAGCTGACCGCGCCGGGCGGCGCGGCCTTCGACGGCCGGGCCGAGTACGCCGCAGGGCACCTGCCGGGCGCCGTCTACGTGGACCTGGACACGGAGTTGGCCGCCGCACCCGTGGGCCGCGGCCGTCATCCGCTGCCCGACCTGGCCGTCTTCGGGGCGGCGATGCGCCGCGCGGGGGTGTCGGCGGACCGGCCGGTGGTCGTCTACGACGGCGGACCCGGCTGGGCGGCGGCGCGCGCGTGGTGGCTGCTGCGCTGGACGGGTCACCCGGATGTGCGGGTCCTGGACGGCGGGTTGCCGTCCTGGGAAGGCGCTCTTTCGACTGACGCGGCCGAGCCGGCCGAGGGTGACTTCGAACCGGCGTCCGGTGCGCTGGAGTTGCTCGACGCGGACGGGGCGGCCGCGCTGGCCCGCACGGGTGTGCTGCTCGACGCCCGCGCGGGGGAGCGGTACCGGGGCGAGGTGGAGCCGATCGACCGGATCGGCGGCCACATCCCGGGCGCCGTCTCCGCGCCGACCACCGAGAACGTCGGCCCGGACGGCCGTTTCCGGTCCGCCGGGGAGCTGACTGACCGTTTCAAGGCGCTGGGCGCCTCCGGGGCGGCCCCGGTGGGCGTCTACTGCGGCTCGGGTGTCTCGGCCGCGCACGAGGTGCTGGCGCTCGCGGTGGCGGGCATTCCGGCGGCGCTGTACGTCGGTTCGTGGTCGGAGTGGTCCGCGGACCCGTCCCGTCCGGTCGCGGTCGGCTCCGACCCGCAGTAGGACAGCGGCAAGAGGGGGCACGCGCGCGTGCCCCCTCTTCGTACGGCCGTACGACTCCTGCTACTCCTGCTTCTTGCGCCGTGTCCCGAAGACGATCTCGTCCCAGCTCGGCACGGCTGCCCGGCGTCCCGGGCGGACGCCGTCCGCCTCGGCCTGGCGGTCGGTGGCGCCGATCAGCCGGTCGCGGTGGCTGCCGACGGAACGGGGCATGAGGACGTCCGCGTAGGCGGAGCCGGCCGAGGCCGCGGGGGCCGGGGGCTCCTCCGCCGCCGGTTCCGGGGCGGGCTCCTCCGGGACGACCTCCGCAGGGCGCTCCGGGACCACCATGTCGCCCCGGAAGCTCGGCACCGCCTCCAGCAGGCTGGTCAGCGAGTCCCGCTCGCCGGCCGTCTCGTCGACCGGTTCGGACGACTGCGCGGGCAGGCTCGGCCGGTCCCGGTCGCCGGAACGGTCCAGCGGGCGGTCGCGCGGCAGCCGTGCGATCCGCGGCACGAACGGAAAGCTGGGCTCCGGTACGGCGAGGTCGTCGGACTCGCCGATCAGCGAGCGCGCCTCGTCGTCGACGGCCTGGACCAGCCGCCGGGGCGGGTCGTAGGTCCAGCTCGCCGAGTGCGGTTCGCTCGCGACCCGGTAGACCAGGAGGACTTCCCAGGTGCCGTCGTCGCGCCGCCAGGAGTCCCACTGCACGGTGTCCTTGTCGGCACCGCGCAGCACCAGTCGCTCCTGGACGGCCTCGCCGAGCAGCGGCCCGGAGTTCTCGCCGGGCCGGCGGACCGGCGTCTTGCGGGCTCGCTCGGCCATGAAGGCGCGCTCGGCCAGTACCGGACCCTCGAAGCGCCGCACCCGGTCGACGGGGATCCCGGCGAGCTGGGCGACCTCTTCCGCGGTCGCGCCCGCTCGTATCCGCGCCTGAATGTCTCGGGGCCGGAGATGGCTCTCGACCTCGATCTCGATCTGGCCGAGCCGGGGCCGGTCGCCGCGGACGGCGGCGCGGAGCCGTTCGTCGATCGGAAGCGTGTACTCCGTAGAGTCGGCAGCCTTGAGCACCAGCCGTGTGCCGTCATTGGAGACGGCCACGACACGCAGTTCGGGCATGGGGACCTCCCGGGTGGTGCCTGCCGACGTCACGTGCGTCGCTGCTTCCGCTAGTCGAGTGTGGCCTGCCCGGGTGCAGCCTGCCACAACCTTGCCGAGTTGCCCGGCGTGTCGGGCACAGGCCCTGCACCGCCGTTATGGCACGGTTACCTATTCGCAACGCTAAGTGACCAAAACCGTCACCCTGTGCAACTAGCCCCCTCCCGGCGGTCCTGCAAGGCCCCGGACGCCCTGGCGGGAGACCGGATCCAGGGCTCGCAACAGTACTCCATTCGGGCCACGTGCGTGGATTGGCGCGCCGCCCAACTTCTGGCAACGACCCCTCCCTGGCCACCGGTTGCCCACTTCGGGGGATCTTGAACGTGGCGTACTTCACGTAATCCGTAGAAACGGAACTAATGGTTTCGTCCGTACGTCCCTTTCTTGTGCAGTCGGTCGAACAAGTACGGGAAGGGCAGGCAAGGTTCGGGAATGCGTGAAAGGCCCGGTTCCGGTGACCAGACCAGTGCGGGGGAGGAGGTGAAGGGAAGTTCGAAGCGGATCGATCTCAGCGTGCCCCAGGTCGCGGGCAGCGCGGTGGCCGCGGTGGTGGCCGCCAAACTCGCGTCCTATTTCGGGGTGTACGGCACGATCCTCGGTGCCGGAGTCGTCAGCGTGGTCGCCACCTGCGGCGGCTCGTTGTTCCAGCACTTCTTCAAGCGCACCGGCGAACAACTGCGCGACGCGACGGTGACCACCCGGCCTCGCGAACAAGCGCCCCTGGCGCCCGGCGAGTTCACCGAGGGCACCGTCTACCGTGCCCGGGTGCGGACCTGGCGGCGCCCGGTGTTCGCGGCGGCCCTGGTGTTCGCGGTGACCATGGCCGGCGTCACGACCTGTGAACTGGTCTCCGGCAGCAGCTTCAGCGGCGGCTCCGGTACGACGGTCAGCGGCGCCGTCACCGGCGACACCACGTCCTCGAAGTCGTCGGACCCCTCGGATTCCCCTGACTCCTCGGACCCGTCGGGCTCCCCGGCCCCGAAGTCCGGTGACGGTACGGCCACTTCGCCGGCCCCGTCGCCGTCCTCCCCGGACGCGTCACGGACGCCCGTGAGCGAAGGGGCCACGACACCGGCGCCGTCCCCGAGCGGGTCCGCGGGCGGGGAGCCGAGTGCGGCCCCCTCGCCCGCCGGGTCCTCGGCTACTGCCCCAGAACCCTCCGCAAGTAGTCGTTCTGGAACAGCCGATCCGGGTCGAGCCGGTCCCGCAGCGCGGTGAACTCGCCGAAGCGCGGGTAGGCCTTCGCGAAGTACTCCGCGTCCCTGGTGTGCACCTTGCCCCAGTGCGGGCGGCCCTCGTGCGCGGTGAAGATGCGCTCGGCGGCGGTGAAGTACGCCTGGTACGGCGTGCCCCGGAACATGTGCACGGCGACGTAGGCGCTGTCCCGGGCGGAGGCGGTGGACAGGGCGATGTCGTCGGCCGGGGCGGTGCGGACCTCGACGGGGAAGTTGATCCTGAGACCGGAACGGTCGACCATCGCCTTCAGTTCCCGCAGCGTGTCCACCAGCGCCTCGCGCGGCACGGCGTACTCCATCTCCACGAAGCGCACCCGGCGCGGGGAGGTGAAGACCTTGTAGGGAATGTCCGTGTACGACCGCGCGGACAGTGCCCTGCTGGAAATCCGGGCGGCCGTCGGTACGACGGCGGGCACCGCGCGGCCGAGCAACTGCACGCCGTGGAAGAGGCCGTTGGAGAGGAACTCGTCCTCGAACCAGCCGGCCAGCTGCCCCACCGGCTGCGGCGGACCCGCGCTGCGGTTGTTGCGCTTGGTGTTGGTGTTGCCGGTGTGCGGGAACCAGTAGAACTCGAAGTGCTCGTTCTCGGCCCAGAGCTGGTCGAACTCGGCGAGGACCCGGTCCAGGGGCATCGGCTCCTCGCGCGCGGTGAGCAGGAAGACCGGTTCCACGGCGAAAGTGATCGCGGTGACGATCCCCAGCGCGCCGAGGCCGATCCGCGCGGCCGCGAAGATCGCGCGTTCTTCCTCGGTCCCCTGCTCGGAACAGGTGAGCACCGAGCCGTCGGCGGTGACCAGTTCGAGTTCCCGGATCTGGGCGGCGAGCGAGGCGGACTCGCGGCCCGTGCCATGGGTGCCGGTGCTGGTGGCCCCGGAGACCGTCTGCTCCATGATGTCGCCCATGTTGGTGAGCGACAGGCCCTCGCGGGCCAGGGCCATGTTGAGTCTCTTGAGCGGGGTGCCCGCCTCGACCGTGACGGTCATGGCCTTGCGGTCGATGTTGCGGATCCCGGTCAACAGCTGAGGGCGGATCGAGACGCCGTCGGTCGCGGCGATCGACGTGAAGGAGTGGCCGCTGCCGACCGCCTTCACCTTCAGGCCGTCCTCCGCCGCCCGCCGTACCTCCGCCGCCAGTTCGTCCACGGAGGCGGGTGTGACCTCCCGCGCGGGGCGGACGGTGACATTCCCTCCCCAGTTACGCCACGCGCCGTTCTTCCCGCTCGCTGTACTGCTCAACGGTGCCTCCCCGACCCGTGACCGGCCTGTTGAGCCGGCGGTACCCGAGGAAACCGACCGCGACCGCGACGGCCCCGGACACGGCCGGAACCCCGTACCCGGCGCGGGCACCGGCCGCGTCGATCACCCAGCCGGCGACCGAGGAGCCGAGCGCCACCCCGACCGCGAGGCCGGTGCTCACCCAGGTCATGCCCTCGGTGAGCTTCGCGCGAGGTACGTGCTTTTCGATGAGGGACATCGCCGTGATCATCGTTGGTGCGATGGACAGGCCCGCAACGAACAGCGCCACGGCCAGAAGCGGCAAGTTTCCGACCAGTAGGAGGGGGATCATACTCACGGCCATCGCACATATGCCCAGCAGCCACCTGTGTTCCGGCTTCCCCGCGAAGCGCATCAGGCCGAAGACCACCCCGGCCAGGCAGGAGCCCGCCGCGTACAGGGCCAGGACCACGCTCGCGGCGCCCTTGTGGCCGCGTTCGTCGGCGAAGGCGACGGTGACCACGTCGACCGCCCCGAAGATCGCCCCGGTGGCCACGAAGGTCGCCACCAGCACCTGGAGGCCGGGCGCCCGCAGCGCCGAACCACGGGTGTGGTGCTCGCGCGGGAGCGGCGCGGGCTCGGTGGCCCGCTGGGAGGTCAGCCAGCAGACGCCGGCGGCCAGGAAGCAGGCGGCCAGCAGCGGCCCCGCCTCCGGGAACCAGGCCGTGGACAGGCCGATGGAGATGATCGGCCCGAAGATGAAGCAGACCTCGTCGACGACGGACTCGAACGAATAGGCGGTGTGCAGCTGCGGGGTGCCCCGGTAGAGAGCGGCCCAGCGGGCCCGGATCATCGCGCCCAGGCTCGGTACCGCGCCGATCCCGGCGGCACAGACGAACAGCACCCAGTCCGGCCATCCGTAGTGCGCGGCGAAGAGCAGCCCGGCCGCCGCCGCCAGCGCGAGCAGCGTCGCGGGACGCAGCACACGGCGCTGGCCGTACTGGTCGACCAGCCGGGAGACCTGCGGGCCGATCGCGGCGGCGGAGAGCGCGATGGTGGCCGAGAGCGCGCCCGCGAGGCCGTACCGCCCGGTGAGCTGGGAGATCATCGTGACCACGCCGATGCCCATCATGGACAGCGGCATCCGGCCGACGAAGCCCGCGGCGGAGAAACCCTTGCTGCCGGGGGCGGCGAACAGGGCGCGATAGGGGCTGGGCACGGGGATCTCCGACGGCTGGGTAAGGCGTGACTGCGGCTGATACAGCTTACGAGTGCGGTCACCCGGATGCACCTGCTGGGCACTGGGGATAAACCTCCCGAATCCGACTCTTCACGCTCCTGTTTCCGGGCTGTCAGCGCCGGGTGGCAGGATCGGCTCATGTCAGACGCGCTCGATGCCACCCCCTACGACGCCCTGCTCCTGCTCTCCTTCGGCGGCCCGGAAGGCCCGGACGACGTGGTCCCGTTCCTGGAGAACGTGACGCGCGGGCGCGGTATCCCGAAGGAACGTCTCAAGGAAGTCGGGCAGCACTACTTCCTGTTCGGCGGGGTCAGCCCGATCAACGACCAGAACCGCACCCTGCTGGATGCCCTGCGCAAGGACTTCGCCGAGCACGGCCTGGACCTGCCGATCTACTGGGGCAACCGCAACTGGGCGCCGTATCTGACGGACACCCTGCGCGAGATGGTCGCCGACGGCCGCCGCCGCATCCTGGTGCTCGCCACCAGCGCCTACGCCTCCTACTCGGGCTGCCGCCAGTACCGCGAGAACCTCGCGGACTCGCTGGCCGAGCTGGCGGCCGAGGGCCTCGAACTCCCGAAGATCGACAAGCTGCGGCACTACTTCAACCACCCCGGCTTCCTCGACCCGATGATCGACGGGGTGCTCCAGTCCCTCGCCGACCTCCCCGAGGGCGTCCGTGCGGGCGCCCACATCGCCTTCACCACCCACTCCATCCCGACCGCGAGCGCCGACACCTCGGGGCCGGTCGAGACCCACGGGGAGGGCGGCGCGTACGTCGAGGAGCACCTGGACGTGGCCCAGCTGATCGCCGACGCGGTCCGCGAGCGCACCGGCATCGACCACCCCTGGCGGCTCGTCTACCAGTCCCGCTCCGGCGCCCCGCACATCCCGTGGCTGGAGCCCGACATCTGCGACCACCTGGAGACGCTGCACGGCGCCGGGGTCCCGGCCGTCGTCATGGCCCCCATCGGCTTCGTCTCCGACCACATGGAGGTCCTCTACGACCTCGACACGGAGGCCACGGCCAAGGCCGGGGAACTGGACCTGCCGGTACGGCGGTCCGCGACCGTCGGGGACGACCCGCGGTTCGCCGCCGCGATCCGTGAGCTGGTCCTGGAGCGCGCGGCCGTGGAGATCGGGCGGGAGGTCACGCCGTGCGCGCTGGGCGCGCTGGGCGCGAGCCACAACCTGTGCCCGGTCGGCTGCTGCCCGGCCCGCGCCCCCCGCCCGGCCGCGGCCGGCGCCGACAGCCCGTACGCGTGAGGAGCCCCGTGACCGACCCCCTGCACACCGATCTGCTCGAGCTCGCCCGGGAGGCGGCAGCCCGCGCGGGCGAGCTGCTGCGGGACGGCCGCCCGGCCGACCTCGCCGTGGCCCGGACCAAGTCCAGCCCGATCGATGTCGTGACCGAGATGGACATCGCGGCGGAGAAGCTGATCACCGACCTGATCTCCGGGCACCGTCCCGACGACGGCTTCCTCGGGGAGGAGGGCGCGTCGACGGAGGGCACGAGCGGGATCCGCTGGGTGATCGACCCGCTCGACGGCACGGTCAACTACCTGTACGGGCTGCCGACCTGGGCGGTCTCCATCGCGGCCGAGCAGGACGGCGAGACCGTGGCCGGGGTCGTGGCGGCGCCGATGCGCGGCGAGACGTACCACGCGGTGCGGGGCGGCGGAGCCTGGGCGACCGGGGCGTGGGAGGGCGAGCGGGAGCTGCGCTGCCGCCCGGCGCCGCCGCTGGAGCAGGCGCTGGTCTCGACCGGCTTCAACTACGTGACGGAGGTCCGCACCCACCAGGCCGAGGTCGCCGCCCGGCTGATCCCGCTGCTCCGCGACGTACGCCGGAGCGGGTCGGCGGCGATCGACCTGTGCGATGTGGCCTGCGGCCGGCTGGACGGGTACTACGAGCGCGGGCTGAACGCGTGGGACTGGGGTGCGGGCGACCTGATCGCGAGAGAGGCCGGCGCGCTCACGGGCGGGCGCCCCGGGGAACCCCCGTCCCGCGCCCTGACGATCGCGGCCACTCCGGGCGTCTTCGAGCCGCTCCAGCACCTGCTGGACGACTTCGGAGCCTGGCACGACTGAGCCCCGGACGTGGGCCTCGCATGGCGCATGCAGGCTTGGGCCGGGTGGGGCTGTCGGGAGTGGTGTGGGGCCAGGGGGGCCCGGGTTCTTTGGGCCTGGGGGGAATCGAACGTTGTTGCGGTGGGTAGTGGTCAAGGTATGAGCAGGGCCCCGGCGCTGGATTCGCCGGGGCCCTGCTCCTGTGCCGGTGAGGTGCTGCTGCGGGACTGTCAGACGCTGGTCGCGCCGACTTCCACGCCGTGTTCGGCGGCGAGGCGGCGCAGGTCGTCGAGCTCGGCCTGTTCCACTTCGACAAGGAAGTCGTCGCCCTCGTCACGAGCCCGGGTGATGTCGGACTCGGTCGCCTTTATGCGCTGCAGAAGTCCTGTGGTGAATGCGTCCATGCTGCGCCCCCTCGTCCTGGGTCGTGGGTCGGTGGCACGGGGGTGTGCCGTTGGAAGGGGCGATCACGTCTCTCGCGGGTGCCCAGCGCTGCCCTGCTGGGCGGCGACGGTGCCGGACACCCCCATCGTCCACTCTGCTGTAGCGGCGACGTACGTACCGCATGGTGCTGCGGCACATGCAGAGCGTGATCGCGGGGTGTACATGCCGTCCTCCCCCCGCTCCCTTCCGTGGAAACCTCAACCGGAAGAGAAAATCTCGCATTCCCGCCCGGCACCGCCGATCCTGCTGCCCCGGCCCCCGTCTTACTGCCGACTTATGGCCGAAAAGGGCAGGATGGAGGCCACACACCCCATGGAGACCCCTGCCCACGTGCGCCGGTGCGCGCTACGCGGGTGGACAGAGGAAGGACAAGCGACGTGCGCGTACTCGTCGTCGAGGACGAGCAACTGCTCGCCGATGCGGTGGCCACCGGACTGCGCCGGGAGGCCATGGCCGTCGACGTCGTGTACGACGGTGCGGCCGCTCTGGAGCGCATCGGCGTCAACGACTACGACGTGGTCGTCCTCGACCGCGACCTCCCCCTCGTGCACGGCGACGACGTCTGCCGCAGGATCGTCGAGCTCGGCATGCCCACGCGCGTGCTGATGCTCACCGCGTCCGGTGACGTCAGCGACCGCGTGGAGGGCCTGGAGATCGGCGCCGACGACTACCTTCCCAAGCCCTTCGCGTTCAGCGAGCTGATCGCGCGGGTGCGCGCCCTCGGCCGCCGTACCAGCGTGCCGCTGCCCCCGGTCCTGGAGCGCGCCGGCATCAAGCTCGACCCGAACCGCCGCGAGGTCTTCCGCGACGGCAAGGAGGTCCAGCTCGCCCCCAAGGAGTTCGCGGTCCTGGAGGTGCTGATGCGCAGCGAGGGCGCGGTGGTCAGCGCCGAGCAGCTCCTTGAGAAGGCCTGGGACGAGAACACGGACCCCTTCACCAACGTCGTACGGGTGACGGTGATGACGCTGCGCCGCAAGCTGGGCGAGCCCGCCGTGATCGTCACCGTCCCCGGCTCGGGTTACCGGATCTGATGACCGTGGCGACCACTCCCGCACCTCCGCAGGCACCCCCCAAGCCCACCTGGGACCCCCGCAGACCACAGCCCGTCTTCCCGTGGCTGCGCCCCACCATCCGCATACGGCTCACCCTGCTGTACGGCGGCATGTTCCTGATCGCCGGCATCCTGCTGCTTTCGATCATCTACCTGCTCGCCGCGCAGGCGATCAGCACCGGCAACCAGCCGCTGTTCAAGATCGTCAAATTCACGGCGCTCCAGGTCTCCAGCGACAACTGCCCCGCGATCAACATGGCCAGCACCACCTCCTCCTCCGTGCCGCTGCCGGACTTCAACAACGCGATCGCCCAGTGCGTGGACCACCAGCGCCAGGCGGCCCTGGACGACCTGCTGAGCCGTTCGCTGCTGGCCCTGCTGGGCCTCGCCGTGATCGCCTTCGCGTTCGGGTACGCGATGGCCGGACGGGTGCTGTCCCCGCTCGGCCGGATCACCCGCACCGCCCGCGCGGTGGCCGGCTCGGACCTGTCCCGCCGGATCGAGCTGGACGGCCCGGACGACGAGCTCAAGGAGCTCGCGGACACCTTCGACGACATGCTGGAGCGACTGCAACGGGCCTTCACCGCCCAGCAGCGCTTCGTCGGCAACGCCTCCCACGAGCTGCGCACGCCCCTGGCGATCAACCGCACGCTCCTGGAGGTGCACCTCTCGGACCCCGGTGCGCCCGTGGAGCTGCAACAGCTCGGCAAGACCCTGCTGGCCACCAATGAACGCAGCGAGCAGCTCGTGGAGGGCCTGCTGCTGCTCGCCCGCAGCGACAACCAGATCGTCGAGCGCAAACCGGTCGACCTGGCCGAGGTGGCCGCCCAGGCCGTCGACCAGGTGCACGCCGAGGCGGAGGCCAAGGGCGTGACCATCCGGGGCGTGCGGAAGCCGGCGGTCGTGCAGGGCAACGGCGTCCTGCTGGAGCGGATCGCGCTGAACCTGGTGCAGAACGCGGTGCGCCACAACGTGCCCGAGGACGGCTGGGTCGAGGTCGACACCGACATCCAGCACGGCCAGGCGGTACTCTCCGTCTCCAACACCGGTCCGGTGGTGCCGGCGTACGAGATCGACAACCTGTTCGAGCCCTTCAGGCGGCTCCGTACCGAGCGCACGGGCAGCGACAAGGGTGTCGGCCTCGGTCTGTCCATCGTCCGGTCCGTGGCCCGGGCGCACGGCGGCCACATCGCGGCCCAGCCCCGTGAGGGCGGTGGGCTCGTGATGAGGGTCACCCTGCCGATCTGATGCCGTTACAAGATCGCGACACACGCGGAGGATGTTCGCTTTGCGCGGAATTTTCTGTCGGCGTGGCGTGCTAGCCCTTGTGTGATCGATCACAAGGGCGGTTTTCCGGCCATATACTCTCCGTGATCATGGCTGGGGGAATAAAGCCGGGAAAATCCCTGTTTTCAGGGGTCTTGATCACGGGAAGTACAGGGTGAGGCGCCTTTGAGGTGTCTCGTGAGAACCGTGTACGGTCCCCATCGCCATTCAACCCGATCACTCTTGAGGGATCCGGTTGGGTGTCGATTGAGTAACAGACCTTGATGTGAGGCAAAATCTCCGCCTCGGGTCGGGCACAAGTCCGGCCTCTCACGCGTTACGTGCGCTGGAGACACCGCAGACACCCAGAGGGGGAGAGCGACATGGCAACCGATTACGACACTCCACGCAAGACCGACGATGACGTCGACTCGGACAGCCTTGAAGAGCTGAAGGCTCGGAGGAACGACAAGTCCACGTCCTCGGTGGACGTAGACGAGTTCGAGGCCGCCGAAGGCCTGGAGCTGCCCGGCGCGGACCTCTCGAACGAGGAGCTGGCCGTCCGGGTGCTGCCCAAGCAGCAGGACGAGTTCACCTGCATGAGCTGCTTCCTGGTGCACCACCGCAGCCAGCTGGCCCGGGAGAAGAACGGTCAGCCGATCTGCCGCGACTGCGACTGAGGAGGGGTCGGGCATGACTGGCTCGACCCCACCTCGGAAGCGCCGCTTCTCTCTTCCGGGAGCGGACTCCGGGCCGTCCGACGGCCCGCGCGCGCGTGACGACGGGCGAGGCTCATCCGATCCGGGAGCCTCGCTCGAACCGGCGGCCGACCGGGGTGACCTCCCGGCGCCGGCGGACCGGCCCGCGCCCGTCGCCAGGCGACGGGGCGGGGCCATCCGTGACAGGGCCGTGAACCTGGCCCGGGAAGGTGCCCGTAAGGGCAGCAGCCGGGCGCGAGCGGGGCTGGCCTACCTCGCGGACCGGATCATCGAGATCGCCCCTCGTGTCCCCGTACGCGACCTCGCGACCCTGCGCCGGCAGTTCCCCGACCTGGGGCCGGAGCAGCTCGCCGACAAGCTGGTGGCGGGCGCGGCGGGTGCGACCTCGGCGGTCGGGGCCGGGGTCGGCGCGGCGGCGATGCTGCCGGTGCCGCCGGCGATGCCGACCGAGCTGGCCGCGGAGATCACCGGGGTCGCGGCGATCGAGCTGAAGCTCATCGCCGAGCTCCACGAGGTCTACGGCGTGCGGCCGCCGGGGAACCTGAAGGCCCGCAGCACCGCGTATCTGTCCTCCTGGTCGGGGGAGCGCGGGATCGACGTGATGAAGCCGTCGACGATCAACGGCGCCCTCGGCGGGCACATGAAGCGCGAGCTGCGCCAGCAGATCATGAAGCGGATGGTGCGGGACCTGCCCAACCTGATGCCGTTCATGGTGGGCGCCGCGGTGGGCGCGGTCATGAACCGCCGGGACACCAAGAAGCTCGCGGCGCGGATCCGGGCGGACCTGAGAAAGATCCAGGTGCCGTGGGAGGAGCTGCCCGAGCTGCCGCCGCTGGAGAAGCCGGCGGAGCCGCTGCCGATCGCCGAGCTGCCGGAGGACCTCGGCGGCTGACGCCGGCCGGCGGAGAGATCTACCGGTCCTACTGGGCCTTCTTCGCGGCCTCGATCGCCGCCGCCAGAGCCTCCGGCTCCCGCGTCGACAGGTACAGGTACGGCGTCGGGTCCGCCGGGTCCGTGACCTCCACGCGCAGGGCCCTCGGGATGTAGGCGCGCAGCAGGAGGAAGGCGCGGACATCGGCCTTGTACGTGCGCCAGGCGCGCGCCTCCTCCGGGTCCAGGACCTCAGAGGTGCCCAGGGCGGACACCGGGATCTTCGCCTCGCCCGCGATCAGCGAGTCGCCCACCACCCGGATGCGCGGGGAGCCGTACGAACTGGCCACCACCGCTGCCGCCGCCGTGCCGCCCACCAGGCCGCCCAGCGTCGGCAGAGTGCCGAAGGGAAGCAGGACCAGGGCGCACGAGACGCCGATCAGGAAGCTGAGGAACCACCACGACCGGGGGGCCGTGAGGCGTTCTTCGTACGGGGTGGCGGAGAGCTGCATGGAGCCAAGCTTGGCACGGTGTCCGGATTCACCGGACGCGCGGGTAAGGTCTGCGCCTGTGAGTGGTAGTTCCGCAGCTCTTCAGCCTCCCGCCAGTGCCCGGCAACCGGTGCGGCATCCCGACGCTCCCGCGCCCGGCGAGCTCATCGGCGCGCACTACGAACAGTGTTTCGGGTGCGGTCGCGAGCATGCGCACGGGCTGCATCTGGAGGTACGGGCCGGCGAGGGTGTCTCCCTCACCGCCGAGTTCACCGTGCGGGCCGCCCACCAGGGCGCCCCGGGCCTCGCTCACGGCGGTGTCCTCGCCAGCGCTCTCGACGAGACGCTCGGCTCGCTGAACTGGCTGCTGCGGAAGATCGCCGTCACCGGACGGCTGGAGACCGACTTCGTACGGCCGGTGCCCGTGGGCACCACGCTGTACCTGGCGGCCGAGGTCGTCGCGGTGGCCGGCCGGAAGATCTACTCGACCGCCACCGGGCGCCTGGACGGCCCCGGCGGACCCGTCGCCGTCCGTGCCGACGCCCTCTTCGTGGAGGTACCGGTCGAGCACTTCGTCGACAACGGCCGCGAGGAAGAGATCAAGGCCGCCATGAACGACCCGGACCAGATCCGGCGCACCCGCGCCTTCGAGGTGAACCCGTGAACCCCGCATCCCCCGTGAGCCCGCTCGACGTGCTCATCCGCCGTGTCGACCCCGGCGTACCGCTTCCGGCGTACGAGCACCCCGGTGACGCGGGGGCCGATCTGCGGACCACCGAGGCGTGCGAGCTGAAGCCCGGCGAACGGGCGGTACTGCCCACAGGGGTGTCGATCGCCCTCCCGGACGGGTACGCGGCCTTCGTACACCCTCGTTCGGGGCTCGCCGCCCGGTGCGGTGTGGCCCTCGTGAATGCCCCGGGGACGATTGATGCCGGGTACCGTGGGGAGATCAAGGTGATCGTGGTGAATCTCGACCCGCACGAGGCTGTGCGGTTCGAGCGCTTCGACCGGATTGCCCAACTGGTCGTCCAGCAGGTCGAGAAGGTCCGCTTCCAGGAGGTGGCGGAGCTTCCCGGCTCGGCGCGGGCCGAGGGGGGCTTCGGGTCCACCGGCGGGCATGCCGCGGTGGGCGACGTGAGCGGCACAAGCGGTCAGGCCGCCGACGGTGGCCGGACGGGTGGGAATCGATACGCTTCGGTCGTATCCGACCGGGAAGGACAGTGACGTGTTCGGACGTCGCAACAAGAAGGGTGCCGCCGAGGACGCGGCCGGCGAGGCCGAGCAGGTCGTCGACAGCGTCGGCACCGAGGCGGACGAGGAAGAGGGCGAGCGCGAGCGCGTACGCCTGGAACCGGAGCCCCGGCCCGACGGGCCGTGGGACGACTCCGAGGTGCGCGAGCCGGGCGAGGGCCGGGTGGATCTCGGCGGGCTGTTCGTGCCCGGCGTCGACGGCATGGAGCTGCGGGTCGAGGTCGCGGGTGACGCGATCGTCGCGGCGACCGTGGTGCTCAAGGACAGTGCCGTGCAGTTGCAGGCCTTCGCCGCGCCCAAGCGCGAGGGCATCTGGGGCGAGGTGCGTGAGGAGATCGGCTCCGGCATCACCCAGCAGGGCGGCATCGTCGACGAGGTCGAGGGTCCGCTGGGCTGGGAGCTGCGCGCCCAGGTGCCGGTACAGCTGCCGGACGGCACGGGCGGCTTCCAGGTCGTGCGGTTCGTCGGTGTGGACGGTCCGCGCTGGTTCCTGCGCGGTGTGATCTCCGGGCAGGGCGCGGTGCAGCCGCAGGCCGCCGGGCTCCTGGAGCAGATCTTCCGGGACACGGTCGTGGTCCGCGGCGAGGGCCCGATGGCTCCCCGTGACCCGATCGTCCTGAAGCTGCCGAACGACGCCCAGATGGTCCCCGAGGGCGTCCAGCAGCAGGAGGAGGGTTCGCGCTTCTCCGGCGGCATGGGCCAGCTCCAGCGCGGACCGGAGATCACCGAGGTCCGCTAGGCGCTCCGCCGGGAGAGCCGTTCGAGAGCCGCACCCTTCGGGGTGCGGCTCTTTTGTGTGCGCACCCTCTTGACGGCGCATTGGTCTGTACCTACGGTCACGGCTCAACGCGCCGTTCATAAAGGCGCTTCACGTTCACCCACATGAACGAGAGGCCTTCAGGTATGCGCAGAACCGGACTCCTCGCGGCCGTCGTCGCCCTCGTCCTCGGAGCCCTTTCCTGGCCGGCCCAGGCCGCCCCAGCCACCTTCGTCCATCCCGGAGTCACCGTCTCCAGGGCCCAGCTGGACTTCGCCCGCACCGAGGTACTGGCCGGCGCCCAGCCCTGGAAGGCGGCCTATGACCAGATGATGGCGAGCAAGTACGCCGACCTGAACCGGACGCCCGCACCCAGGGCGACGGTCGAGTGCGGGTCGTACTCGAACCCCAACTACGGCTGCACCGACGAGCGCGAGGACGCGATCGCCGCCTACACCGACGCCCTCGCCTGGTACATCACCAAGGACGCCCGCTACGCCCAGAAGGCCATCCAGATCATGGACGCCTGGTCGGCCACCATCACCAGTCACACCAACAGCAACGCGCCTCTGCAGACCGGCTGGGCCGGCTCCTCCTGGCCGAAGGCCGCCGAGATCATCAGGTACACGTACACCGGCACCTGGGCGAACGAGGCCCGCTTCGCCACCATGCTGCGCAACGTCTACCTCCCCACCGTCATCAAGGGCTCCAACTCCAACGGCAACTGGGAGCTGACGATGTTGGAGGCCGCCGTCGGCATCTCCGTCTTCCTGGAGGACAAGGCGTCGTACGACACGGCCATGGCGAAGTTCCGCACCCGCACGGCCGCCTATGTCTACCTGGCCTCCGACGGGTCGGTGCCGAAGACCGTGCCTAGCCAGAACCTCGACACCACCGCCAAGATCGTCTCCTACTGGCAGGGCCAGTCCACCTTCGTCACCGGCCTCACCCAGGAGACCTGCCGCGACTTCACCCACACCGGCTACGGCATCTCCTCGATCTCGCACGTCGCCGAGACCAGCCGGATCCAGGGCCAGGACCTCTACGGCACCGACGTGGGCGAGCGGCTGCGGCAGGCGCTCGGCTTCCAGTCCAAGTACCAGCTGGGCACCGCCGTCCCCAGCTGGCTCTGCGGCGGCTCCCTGACCCTCGGCCTCGGGCCCGTCACCGAGGTCGGCTACAACGCCCTCCACAACCGGCTGGGCATCGCCATGACCAACACCCAGACGCTCACCCAGAACAACCGTCCCGCGGGCTCCAACAACCTCTTCGTGGCCTGGGAGACCCTCACTCACGGCGACAACCCCAACTGAGTCACCTGATGCCCCGCGGGGCCCTCAGAGAGGCCCGCGGGGCACATCAGGGTTCCGTCAAAGATGCCCGCCGTCGAACTGCCTGTCCCATTCGCCGGGATTGTTGGCCGTAAGGTCGACGCTGCGTAGGCGGCAGTAAGCGGAAGACAATGGGACCATGGCACGCGGCAAGCTTCGGATCTATCTCGGTGCGGCACCGGGCGTGGGCAAGACCTACGCCATGCTCTCCGAGGCCCACCGGCGCGTGGAGCGCGGCACCGACTGCGTGGTCGCCTTCGTCGAGCACCACAACCGGCCGCGCACCGAGGTGATGCTGCACGGCCTGGAGCAGGTTCCGCGCAAGGAGCTGGAGTACCGGGACGCCCTCTTCACGGAGATGGACGTGGACGCCGTGCTGCGCCGCGCCCCCGCCGTCGCCCTGGTGGACGAACTCGCCCACACCAACATTCCCGGTTCCCGCAACGCCAAGCGCTGGCAGGACGTCGAGGAACTGCTGGCGGCCGGGATCGACGTCGTCTCGACCGTCAACATCCAGCACCTGGAGTCCCTCGGCGATGTCGTCGAGTCCATCACGGGAGTGCGCCAGCGCGAGACCGTGCCCGACGAGGTGGTGCGGCGCGCGGACCAGATCGAGCTGGTCGACATGTCGCCCCAGGCGCTGCGCCGGCGCATGGCCCACGGCAACATCTACAAGTCGGACAAGGTCGACGCGGCCCTGTCCAACTACTTCCGGCCGGGCAACCTCACCGCCCTGCGCGAACTGGCGCTGCTGTGGGTGGCCGACCGGGCCGACGAGTACCTGAAGCAGTACCGCAACGAGCACCGGGTCTCCGCGATCTGGGGCTCGCGGGAGCGGATCGTCGTCGGGCTCACCGGCGGGCCCGAGGGGCGCACGCTGATCCGGCGGGCCGCGCGGCTCGCCGAGAAGGGCGCCGGCGGCGAGGTCCTCGCCGTCTACATATCCCGCAGCGACGGCCTGACCTCGGCCTCCCCGAAGGAACTCGCCGTCCAGCGCACCCTGGTCGAGGACCTCGGCGGCACCTTCCACCAGGTCGTCGGTGAGGACATCCCCGCGGCCCTGCTCGACTTCGCACGCGGGGTCAACGCCACCCAGATCGTGCTCGGCTCCTCCCGCCGCAAGGCCTGGCAGTACGTCCTCGGGCCCGGCGTCGGCGCCACGGTCGCCCGCGAGTCGGGACCCGACCTGGACGTCCACATCGTCACCCACTCCGAGGCCGGCAAGGGACGCGGGCTGCCGGTGGCCCGGGGCGCCCGGCTCGGGCGCGGCCGGATCATCGCGGGCTGGCTGGTCGGCCTGGTCGGCCCGGCCGTCCTGGCGGTGCTGCTGAACACCGTCTTCCTCGGCCTCGCCAACGACATGCTGCTCTTCCTGACCCTCACGGTCGCGGCCGCGCTGCTCGGCGGGCTCTACCCGGCGCTGGCCTCGGCGGCCTTCGGGTCCCTGCTCCTGAACTACTTCTACACCCCGCCCCTGCACCGGCTGACCATCGCCGATCCGAAGAACATCGTGGCCATCGTGATCTTCTTCGGGGTCGCGCTGTCCGTCGCCTCGGTCGTGGACCTCGCCGCCCGGCGCACCCACCAGGCCGCCCGGCTGCGCGCCGAGTCCGAGATCCTCTCCTTCCTCGCCGGCAACGTGCTGCGCGGCGAGACCAGCCTCGAGGAACTGCTCGAGCGGGTACGGGAGACCTTCGGCATGGAGTCCGCCGCCCTCCTGGAGCGGGCGGGCGACGTCGAGCCGTGGAGCTGCGCCGGGCGCGCCGGTGTCGGCCCCGCCCTGCAGCGGCCCGAGGACGCCGACGTCGACGTGCCCATAGGCGACCACATGGCCCTCGCCCTGACCGGCCGGGTACTGCCCGCCGAGGACCGCCGGGTGCTCGCCGCCTTCGCCGCCCAGGCAGCCGTCGTCCTGGACCGCAGACGCCTTCAGGAGGAGGCCGAACAGGCCCGCACGCTCGCCGAGGGCAACCGGATCCGTACGGCCCTGCTGGCCGCCGTCAGCCATGATCTGCGCACCCCGCTCGCCGGGATCAAGGCGGCGGTGTCGTCGCTGCGCTCGGACGACGTGGCGTGGTCCGAGGAGGACCAGGCGGAGCTGCTGGAGGGCATCGAGGAGGGCGCCGACCGGCTCGACCACCTCGTCGGCAACCTGCTCGACATGTCCCGCCTGCAGACCGGCACCGTCACCCCGATCGTCCGTGAGATCGACCTCGACGAGGTGGTCCCGATGGCGCTGGTCGGGGTGCCCGAGGGCAGCGTCGATCTGGACGTCCCCGAGACCCT
The DNA here is from genome assembly GCF_042716195.1 of Streptomyces sp. NPDC058683. Lineage (NCBI taxonomy): Bacteria > Bacillati > Actinomycetota > Actinomycetes > Kitasatosporales > Streptomycetaceae > Streptomyces > Streptomyces sp. NPDC058683. Next base: position 63,706 of record NZ_JBHXSK010000008.1, on the reverse strand, counting down.
GCCCATGGTCGAGGCCGACGCCGGGCTCCTGGAGCGGTCGGTGGCCAACCTGGTCGAGAACGCGGTCAAGTACAGCCCGACCGACCGGCCCGGCGATGTGGTCGTGGTATCCGCCAGCGCCATCGCCGACCGCGTGGAGCTGCGGATCGTGGACCGCGGGCCCGGCGTGCCCGACGATGCCAAAGAACGCATATTCGAGCCCTTCCAGCGCTACGGTGACGCTCCGCGCGGTGCCGGGGTCGGACTGGGGCTCGCCGTCGCCCGGGGCTTCACCGAGGCGATGGGCGGCACCCTCAACGCCGAGGACACGCCCGGTGGAGGCCTCACCATGGTCCTCACCCTTCGCGCGGCAGGATCGGTGACCGCAGCAGCAGAACCCGTGGCGGAAGCAGCAGCACAGGCCGCGGCAGAACCGGAAAGGCAGGCCTCATGACCCGTGTGCTCGTGGTCGACGACGAGCCGCAGATCGTGCGTGCCCTCGTGATCAACCTCAAGGCGCGCAAGTACGAGGTCGACGCGGCCCCCGACGGCCGTACCGCCCTCGAACTGGCCGCCTCCCGCCACCCCGACGTGGTCGTCCTCGACCTCGGCCTGCCCGACATGGACGGCGTCGAGGTGATCAAGGGGCTGCGCGGCTGGACCCGGGTGCCGATCCTGGTGCTCTCCGCCCGCCACTCCTCCGACGAGAAGGTCGAGGCGCTCGACGCGGGCGCCGACGACTACGTCACCAAGCCCTTCGGCATGGACGAGCTGCTGGCCCGCCTGCGGGCCGCCGTCCGCCGGGCCGAGCCGGTCGCCGGGGGCGGCGAGGACGACGTTTTGGTGGAGACCGAGGGGTTCACCGTCGACCTGGCCGCGAAGAAGGTCAACCGGGCCGGCCGGGACGTCCGGCTGACCCCCACCGAGTGGCATCTGCTGGAGGTGCTGGTCCGCAACACCGGCCGGCTGGTCAGCCAGAAGCAGCTGCTGCAGGAGGTGTGGGGGCCGTCGTACGGGACGGAGACCAACTACCTGCGCGTGTACATGGCACAACTGCGCCGGAAGCTGGAGGCAGACCCCTCGCACCCCAAGCACTTCATCACAGAGCCGGGGATGGGCTACCGGTTCGAGAAGTGAGGGTTCGAGAAGTGAACCGGGCGGCCGGTTCGGGAAACGGGCCGGGGTGTGGGCTGGACTACGGCAGTGTCGGTTCGCCCCGGTACGCTTCAGACATGAGTGCTGTTCCTCGTTCCGAAAAGCCGGCCGGCCGGTTCCGGCGCATGCTGGGCCGGCTGTCCTCGTCGCAGGAGGACCTGGAGTCCGAGGAGCTGCGCGAGGACGCCGACACGGCGGGCTGCATCCGGATCGGCGACTGTCAGGACCGACAGATCGTCACCGTTACTGGTACCTTGCGCACGGTCACCCTGCGGCCGCGCGCCGGAGTCCCGGCCCTGGAGGCCGAGCTGTTCGACGGCTCCGCGGCACTGGACGTGGTGTGGCTCGGCAGGCGCTCCATCGTGGGCATAGAACCGGGGCGCAGGCTGATCGCATCGGGCCGGATCTCGCTGAGCCGGGGCCGCCGGGTGCTGTTCAATCCCAAGTACGAACTGAGACCCCTCGGTAGGGAGTAGCCGGTGACGTCGCTCGACAAGCCGACCGAAGACACTCAGGCGGCGGACGATGCGCGGGCGGTGACCGAGGCCGCGCTGTTCGAGGCCTTCGGCGGCGTGCGCGGCATGGTCGAGACGGTGCTGCCCGGCCTGCTGTTCGTCACGATCTTCACCATCAACAAGGACCTGCACTGGTCGGCGATCGCCGCCCTCGCGGTCTCCGTGGTGCTGGTCGTGGTCCGCCTGGTCATGAGGGACACCGTCAAGCACGCCTTCAGCGGGGTCTTCGGCGTCGCCTTCGGTGTCGTCTTCGCGATGATGACCGGCAACGCCAAGGACTTCTACCTGCCCGGCATGCTCTACACGCTGGGCCTGGCGCTGGCGTACATCATCACCACGCTGTGCGGGGTGCCGCTGATCGGCCTGATCCTCGGCCCGGTCTTCAAGGAGAACCTCTCCTGGCGCACCCGCAACCCCGGCCGCAAGAAGGCGTACGCCAAGGCCAGCTGGGCCTGGGGCCTGATCCTGCTCGCCAAGTGCGCGATCCTCTTCCCGCTGTACTGGTGGGCCAACACGGCCCAGCTCGGCTGGGTGCTGGTCGCGCTGAAGATCCCGCCGTTCCTGCTCGCCGTCTGGCTCACCTGGGTCTTCCTGGCGAAGGCGCCGGCGCCGATCGACGTCTTCGCCGAGATGGAGGCGGAGGAGAAGGCCGAGGAGGAGCGCAAGGCCGCGCAGGCCGCGCAGGCCGAGGAGAGCGGCGAGCCCTCCGGCGGACGGCACCGCAAGTAGACGGCTGCACGTGTACGACAGAAGGGCGCCCTCCGTTTACGCGGAGGGCGCCCTTCTTCCTGCGCTGTGTCAGACCTGCCTGCGCTGCCTCAGACGTCTTCCCGCCGTACCGACAGCAGGTCCTCCAGCTGCTCCTCGCGGGCCTGGGCGGCCACGAACAGGAGTTCGTCGCCCGCCTCCAGGGAGTCCTCGCGCGAGGGGGTGAGGACCCGGGTGCCCCGGATGATCGTGACCAGGGAGGTGTCCTCGGGCCACTCCACATCGCCGACCTGGGTGCCGGCCAGGGCCGACTCCTCGGGCAGGGTCAGCTCCACCAGGTTGGCGTCGCCGTGGCTGAAGCGGAGCAGCCGGACCAGGTCGCCGACGCTCACCGCCTCCTCGACCAGGGCGGACATCAGGCGGGGCGTCGAGACGGCGACGTCCACGCCCCAGGCCTCGTTGAACAGCCACTCGTTCTTGGGGTTGTTGACCCGGGCGACGACGCGCGGAACGCCGTACTCCGTCTTCGCGAGGAGCGAGACGACCAGGTTCACCTTGTCGTCGCCCGTCGCGGCGATCACGACGTTGCAGCGCTGCAGCGCCGCCTCGTCCAGGGAGGTGATCTCACAGGCGTCGGCGAGCAGCCACTCCGCCTGCGGGACCCGCTCGACCGAGATGGCGGTCGGGGCCTTGTCGATCAGCAGGACCTCGTGGCCGTTCTCCAGCAGCTCGCCCGCGATCGAGCGGCCGACGGCGCCGGCTCCGGCAATGGCGACCCTCATCAGTGACCGCTCTCCTCTTCCGGACCCCCGGCGAAGGCGGCCTCGACCTTGTCGACGTCGTCCGTCCGCATCATCACATGCACCAGATCGCCCTCCTGCAGCACCGTCTGCGAGGTGGGCAGCATCGCCTCACCGAGCCGGGTGAGGAACGCGACCCGGACGCCGGTCTCCTCCTGGAGCGTGCTGATCTTGTGGCCGACCCACTTCGGGGAGGCGTGCACCTCGGCGAGCTGGACCCCGCCGGTGGGGTCGCGCCACAGCGGCTCCGCCCCCGAGGGCAGCAGCCGGCGCAGCATCTGGTCGGCGGTCCAGCGGACCGTGGCGACGGTCGGGATGCCGAGGCGCTGGTAGACCTCGGCGCGGCGCGGGTCGTAGATGCGGGCCGCGACGTTCTCCACACCGAACATCTCGCGGGCCACCCGGGCCGAGATGATGTTCGAGTTGTCACCGCTGGAGACGGCGGCGAAGGCGCCGGCCTCCTCGATGCCCGCTTCGCGCAGGGTGTCCTGGTCGAAGCCGACCCCGGTGACCCGGCGGCCGCCGAATCCCGGGCCCAGCCTGCGGAAGGCGGTGGGGTCCTGGTCGATCACGGCGACCGTGTGCCCCTGTTGCTCCAGGGTCTGGGCGAGAGCGGAACCCACTCTGCCGCAGCCCATGATGACGATGTGCACGACCGTCCTTCCGGTGTCCAAAAGTTAGTGCTCAGCCCCATCAGGGTCTCAGACCGAGGCCCAAGCTACACACGCACCGTCCCGGCCGGGCACCCCTGTGCCACGGTCATCGCCGAGTGATGCTGCGCACGCTCCACGCTGTGAGGATTCCGAGGCCGACGAGGGCGACCGTGGCACCGATCAGTTCTGCGGTCGCGGGCATGAGACCTCCGAAGTGCGAAGACAGGCGGGGTCTGTCATCTAGGCACGAATGGCGCGAAGGCTGCGGAATCCGCAGTTCCGACCGTCACTTTTTTCACTCGGGAGGCAGATCCCGCACTGCGGCTGGAGGCCTGCCAGGTGGAAGGCCTACGATCCTCTCTCGTGTCCAAACTGACCGACGTGCCCAAACGGATCCTGATCGGGCGCGCTCTGCGCAGCGACCGGCTGGGCGAAACGCTCCTGCCGAAGCGCATCGCACTCCCCGTCTTCGCCTCCGACCCGCTGTCCTCCGTCGCCTACGCGCCGGGGGAGGTCCTGCTGGTCCTGTCCATCGCGGGTGTGTCGGCCTACCACTTCAGCCCCTGGATCGCGCTCGCGGTCATCGTGCTGATGTTCACGGTGGTCGCCTCCTACCGGCAGAACGTGCACGCCTACCCGAGCGGCGGCGGCGACTACGAGGTCGCCACCACCAACCTCGGGAACAAGGCCGGCCTCACCGTCGCCAGCGCCCTGCTCGTCGACTACGTCCTGACCGTCGCCGTCTCCATCGCCTCCGGCATCGAGAACCTCGGCTCGGCGATCCCCTTCGTGGTCGAGCACAAGGTCTTCTGCGCGGTCACCGTGATCGTGCTGCTGACCCTGATGAACCTGCGCGGCGTGAAGGAGTCCGGCAAGCTCTTCGCGATCCCGACGTACGTGTTCGTCGGCGGCGTCTTCGTCATGATCGCGTGGGGCGCGTTCCGGGGCCTGGTCCTCGGGGACACGATGCGGGCACCCACCGCCGGCTACCACATCAAGGCCGAGCACCAGGGCCTGGCCGGCTTCGCCCTGGTCTTCCTGCTGCTGCGCGCCTTCTCCTCCGGCTGTGCCGCGCTCACCGGAGTCGAGGCGATCTCCAACGGCGTCCCGGCCTTCCGCAAGCCCAAGTCGAAGAACGCGGCGACCACGCTGGCCGCGATGGGTCTGCTGGCGGTCACCATGTTCTGCGGCATCATCGCGCTCGCCATGGTCACCAAGGTCCGCATGGCCGAGAACCCGGCCACCGACCTGCTCCACAACGGCGTCGCGATCGGCTCCGGCTACGTCCAGAACCCGGTGATCTCCCAGGTCGCCGAGGCCGTCTTCGGCAAGGGCAGCTTCCTGTTCATCCTGCTCGCCGCCGCCACCGCCCTGGTCCTGTTCCTGGCGGCGAACACCGCGTACAACGGCTTCCCCCTGCTCGGCTCGATCCTCGCCCAGGACCGCTACCTGCCCCGCCAGCTGCACACCCGCGGCGACCGCCTCGCCTTCTCCAACGGCATCGTGCTGCTCGCCGGCGCCGCCGCCCTGCTGGTGGTCATCTACGGCGCCGACTCGACCCGCCTCATCCAGCTGTACATCGTCGGTGTGTTCGTGTCCTTCACGCTCAGCCAGACCGGCATGGTCCGGCACTGGAACCGCCACCTGGCGACCGAGAAGGACCCGGCCAAGCGCAGCCACATGATCCGCTCCCGCGCGATCAACGCGTTCGGCGCCTTCTTCACCGGCCTGGTGCTGGTCGTCGTCCTGGTCACGAAGTTCACCCACGGCGCCTGGGTGGCGCTGCTCGGCATGTGCATCTTCTACGCGACGATGACCGCGATCCGTAAGCACTACGACCGGGTCTCCGAGGAGATCTCGGCCCCCGAGGAGCCGGACGACGACCTGGTACGGCCCTCCCGCGTGCACTCGGTCGTCCTGATCTCCAAGATCCACCGTCCCACCCTGCGCGCCCTGGCCTACGCCAAGCTGATGCGCTCGGACACCCTGGAGGCGCTCACCGTCAACGTCGACCCGGCCGAGACGAAGGCGCTGCGCGAGGAGTGGGAGCGGCGCGGGATAGACGTGCCGCTGAAGGTCCTCGACTCGCCCTACCGCGAGATCACCCGGCCGATCATCGAGTACGTCAAGGGCCTGCGCGCCCAGTCCCCGCGGGACGCGGTCTCCGTGATCATCCCGGAGTACGTCGTCGGCCACTGGTACGAGCATCTGCTGCACAACCAGAGCGCCCTGCGTCTCAAGGGCCGGCTGCTGTTCACGCCGGGTGTCATGGTGACCTCGGTGCCCTACCAGCTGGAGTCCTCGGAGGTCGCGAGGAACCGGGCCCGCAAGCGGCAGGACTGGAACGCACCGGGCGCGGTCCGGCGCGGGCCGGCCGAACACCGGCCCAAGGAGCACAGCGGGGGGTGACCGCGGCCCGGAGGCCCCGGCGATCACGATCAGCCGGGGCGCCTCGGCGAGCACGTAGACTGGTGGGCTGTCGTCGGCCCATGCGCGGCCGTACCCCCTCTCGTTGATCTGGAGTCACCCCGCCATGCAGGCAGAACCGAACAAATCTCTGGTGGGGACGGAGTACGAGGTCGAGGTGGGCCCGGTCGCGCACGGCGGGCACTGCATCGCCCGGACCGCCGAGGGCCAGGTGCTGTTCGTCCGGCACGCGCTGCCCGGCGAGCGGGTCGTGGCCCGGGTGACCGAGGGTGAGGAGGGGGCCCGCTTCCTGCGCGCCGACGCGGTCGACATCGTGGACGCCTCCAAGGACCGCGTCGAGGCCCCCTGCCCCTACGCCGGCCCCGGCCGCTGCGGCGGCTGCGACTGGCAGCACGCCAAGCCGGGCGCCCAGCGCCGGCTCAAGGGCGAGGTGATCGCCGAGCAGCTGCGGCGGCTGGCCGGCCTGACGCCGGAGGAGGCGGGCTGGGACGGCACGGTGATGCCCGCCGAGGGCGACAAGCTGCCGGCGGGCGAGGTGCCGCAGTGGCGCACGCGCGTGCAGTACGCGGTCGACGCCGACGGCAACGCGGGACTGCGCCGGCACCGCTCGCACGAGGTGGAGCCGATCGAGCACTGCATGATCGCGGCGCCGGGCGTCAGCGAACTCGGCATCGAGGAGCGCGACTGGTCGGGCATGGTGTCGGTGGACGCGATCGCGGCGACCGGTTCCCAGGACCGGATGGTGATCCTGGAGCCCCGCCCCGGCGCCCGCCTGCCCCTGGTCGAACTGGACAAGCCGGTCTCGGTCCTGCGGGTGGACGAGAACGACGGCGGCATCCACCGTGTCCACGGCCGCGCCTTCGTCCGCGAGCGGGCCGACGGCCGCACCCACCGGGTGGGCAACGGCGGCTTCTGGCAGGTCCACCCGAAGGCGGCGGACACCCTGGTGACGGCGGTGATGCAGGGCCTGCTGCCGCGCAAGGGCGAGATGGCGCTGGACCTCTACTGCGGAGTCGGCCTGTTCGCCGGCGCCCTCGCCGACCGCCTCGGCGAGAAGGGCGCGGTGCTGGGCATCGAGTCCGGCAAGCGGGCGGTGGAGGACGCGCGCCACAACCTGGCCGACTTCCCGCGGGTCCGCGTGGAGCAGGGCAAGGTCGAGTCGGTCCTCCCGCGCACCGGAATCACCGAGGTCGACCTCATCGTCCTCGACCCGCCCCGCGCGGGCGCGGGCCGCAAGACGGTGGAGCACCTGACTTCGCTGGACGCCCGCCGCATCGCCTACGTCGCCTGCGACCCGGCCGCCCTCGCCCGCGACCTGGCGTACTTCCGGGACGGCGGGTACCGGGTGCGGACGCTGCGGGCGTTCGATCTGTTTCCGATGACGCATCATGTGGAGTGCGTGGCGATCCTGGAGCCTGCCGGAAAGGCCGCCTGACCTGCGGGTTCGGGTGGTGTGCGCTATGTGCGGTGTGGGCGTTACGGGCGATATCTTGACGCTGAAATGACGCTCGCCGGGGTATCTTGACGCTCGTTTGACGCTCGTTCTGATGGAGCGTCAGGCGGGGGTGGCGCCTCCTGGCGCAGTACGTCGACGAGTGCTTCGCAGAGACTCTTGGCGTCGTCCAGAGCCCGGCGGCACATGTCCTCGGTGAGCACCAGGCGCTGTCCGACCCGTGCTGAGGAAGCGGGCACCCGGGTCAGGTACTTCTCGTCCACGATGCCGTCGTTGTGGGTGAAGACGTGCCGGGCGGCCCAGGTTTCGAGGAGGCGCTGCCAGGTCTGTGGGCCGAGGGCGGCCCGCAGGTCGGGGTAGCCGGCGGTGATGAGCAGGTCGGCCATGGGGTCGAGGCGCTGGAAGATCCCTCCTTTGCCGACCAGGAGAGCGTTCGCGTTCGGCACGGTCGCTTGGAAGAGCGCAGAAGCCAGGGCCTCCACGGTCCCCACCACGTTCTCGACGGTGTCGACCCAGTTGCGGGTGAAGACTCCCTGCTCACGGAGTGGGGCTTTCACTTCAGGGGCAAGTGCTTCCAGCGCGTCCAGGCGAGCGGCGTCGGCCAGCAGTGCGTCGAAGGCCACCGAAGGGGCGGGGAGCTGACCGCACACGGGGCAGTACCGGTGGTCTGAGAAGACTGCGTATCGGTTGTGGCAACTCGCGCAGGTGCGGACGCGGATGAGTTGCTCTTCGTCGATCCCCGGCAAGGGTCGAGGGGAGAAGGGCCGGGACTTGTACGAGAAGGAGATGGCACCGCCTCGCGAGCGGCGGGCAAGGCCCCGGAACGTCTTGTCCAACTCCCGGCTGACCCTTTGCATGGCGAAGTCGCCTACCGCTCGCATGACGCGCTCGCGCTGCTGCTCGGTGATGAACTCCGAGTGTTCCGCGTGATGTCCGCAGTAGACGCACCAGAGGGTCAGGTTCTCCGGCAGGGCCTTGTACTGCTCGGCGTCCATACGGAAGATCAACGCGCATTCCGGGCACTGGCGGCCGAGGAACCCGTTGTCGTCGAAAGGGATGCTGATCTGCATCTTGAACGAGTCGTCCTGCTGGTCGACCAGCTCCACGCCGTCGGTCAGCCTGAATCTGTGATTGTCGCGCATGAGTTGATTGTTCTCCTCGGTACTGACATCGCCGTCCGGCCACGGGTCAGCGGTGGCAGGTGGCGCGCTCCTTGAACAGCTCGAAGCCTCGCTGCAGCATTGCGACGGTGCGGTCCGTGGCCCAGAACAGCACCTTCGGGGAGCTCGTGATCTGGGTGAGGTTCACGCGGCCGTGCGTGTTGACGACGTTGCGTTCCAGGATGCTGAGGGTGCCGTAGACGTCGCCGTGGGCCAGCGAACTGCAGCTGCTCCACACGACCTCGGCCTGGTCGGCGCCCATGGAGGTGAGGGCGCCTGCTTCACGCACGATCTCCGAGTATGTGGTGGGCCGGAGGGCCTTCTTTGCGTCGGCCGGGTCCGTCCCTGCGCTGACGACGAGGTCCGTCAACTGCTGCATGCGTACGGCCGGCGACCGCTTGGGCTGCTGTTGCAGGAGGGCGGTCATGCGGTCGGACTTCTTGTACTCGCCGGCCTGCGTGCACAGTCGCCTCTGGACGCGTACGAGGCGCAGAGCCGGACCCAGCATCCACACCGCGCGAGCGCTGTTCTCGAAGGCGCCGCGGAGGAGCGAGTACTGCCCGTGCGTGTGGAGCGTGATGGACACCGAGTTGTCGTGCGGGTCGCCCGCAAAAGTGGAACGGAAGCAGTGGAGATGGTCGACGGCCACGCTCAGTGCGTTCCAGGCATTGTGGGAGACCTGGTAGGGGTCGGTCTTGGCGTCGTCCCCGGCGAGGGCGCTGCCCGGCTGGACCTGCCACTGTTTGGAGTCGGTCTGGGTGAGGCTCTCGTACGGCCGGGCGCTGTCCAGCAGGGACAGAATCCGCCGGAGGAATTGATCTTCCTCGGTTGTGATTGTCACACCTTGAGGGTATGGGTGTTGCTCATGATGATGCGCGGCATTTACGTGCCTCGCTGAATCGTCAAGGCAGCAGGTCGGGACGGCCAGTTGGTGATTGGGGGCAGCCACATCGTGGAGGACCCGTTCGACTATCGGCGCCGCCGAGTTCGGCATGCGCTCCCTCTTCGAACAGGCCGCTGAGGAACGGTCACCTCGCGGCGGCGGACGAGGTGCGGGCCCGGTGGCGGCGTACCGCGTCGCGGTTGGCGCAGCGCAGGGAGCAGTAGCGCTGTCTGCCGGTGCGCGAGGTGTCCGCGAAGATCGTGGTGCACTCGGTGACGGCGCAGCGCTGGAGACGGTGCATGCCGCGACCGGCGAGATGGAGTGCGGTGCCCATCGCGAAGAGGGCGGACAGCAGTCGGCCGACGGACTGGTCGTCGTCGCGGTAGTGCACGTGCCAGCCGCTGTCGGCGTGGTCGGTCAGACGGGGATGGCTGGTGGATGCGGCGAGCATCGCGTTGACCAGGTGGGCGCGCTCGTGGTCGCCGGCGGCGTCGACGATCCTCTCCCATCGGTCGAGCGTGTCCAGGGTGTCGTCGAGGTCCTGTGGCGTGGCGGGGGAGTGCAGCACGAGCCCTGCGGCGCGGCAGCGGTCCGTGAGCTCGGCGGCGCTCGTCGGGCGGCGGTTCGCCAGGTCGGCGGCCAGGTTCACGGCATCCTCGCCGTAAGGGTTGAGGTGCGTAAGGCCATTACAGCAGGGGCGGAGTGGTGTGCGGCCCGGGTCGGGTGCGAGGGCGCCGGCCCGGACGCGCCGTCCCTGTCGTATGCCCAGAACGCGGAGCCCTGTCTTGTCTCGGCTGATACCGGCGCCCGGACCGCAACGCGTCCTCGCCTTCTCGAACTTCGTCTACACGATCGGCAGCGGTCTCTATCTGACCGCCGGCGTCCTGTACTTCACCCAGGGGGTCGGTCTCCCAGCCGACCAGGTCGGGCTCGGTCTCGGTATCGCCGGATGCGTCGCGCTGGTTCTAGGCATCGCCGTAGGTCATCTCGCGGACCGGCGAGGCCCGCGCGGCGTGTACCTCGCCACCCTGCTGGTCCAGGCACTGGCGACGGCCGGTTTCCTGCTGGCGGAGAGCTTCTGGGCGTTTCTGCTCGCCGTGAGCGCGGCCGGTGGTGCGAAGGCGGGCGGGCTGGCCGCGCGCAGTCCGCTGATCAGGCGCTACGGCGGCGACCGGCCGCAGGAATTCCGTGCCTATCTGAGAGCGGTGACCAACATCGGTGTCTCGTTCGGGGCCCTGCTCGCGGGATGGGCGGTTCAGGTTGGCACCCACGCCGCCTATCAACTCCTCGTCGTGGGCAACGCCGTCGCTTTCGCGGTCGCCGTGCTCCCGCTCCTCGCGCTGCCGCCCGTCGAGCCGGTCGTGGGTGGCGAAGGGCCCCGCTGGATCGCGTTGCGCGATCGCCCCTACCTCGTGCTCACCGCTCTGGACGGGGTCATGGCCGTCCAGTTCAAGGTGCTCACCGTGGCCGTACCGCTCTGGCTGATCGGCTTCACCGACGCCCCGCACTGGCTGGTCTCGGGCACCATGCTCACCGGGACCGTCATGGTCGTCCTCCTTCAGGTGCGTGCCAGCCGGGACGTCGACTCCCCGGCGGCCGGCGGGCGTGCCTACCGGCGCGCGGGTGCGGCCTTTCTCGTCGCGTGTGCGCTGATCCCGTTGTCCATGGGGGTACCGGCGTGGGTCGCCGTCGTGGTGCTGTTGACCGCGGTGGTGATCCACACGGTCGGGGAACTCTGGCACTCCGCCGGGGGCTTCGAGATCTCCTTCGCACTGGCCCCGGAGCGGGCCACCGGCCAGTACCTCGGTGTCTTCGGCTTGGGCGCCGGGCTGGCCGAGGCGTTTGGACCGGGCTTGCTCATCGACTTGTGCATCAGCTGGGGCCGGCCCGGCTGGTACGTCGTGGGGGCTCTGTTCGCCGTCACGGGCCTGGCGGTCCCGCCTGTGGTCAGTTGGGCGCAGCGCCCGAGGCTGGCAACACGGCAGTGGCTTCCGGACAGGCGCGCCAGCCACCGCGGTGTGTGACGTCCGTACCGGCAGCCGCGGAATCCGAGTCGCTCTGGAACCCCAATGTCCAGGTGCCCGAGTCGAGTTCGCCCCCCGGAGGCATGTGAGCGGGCCGCCGGGACCACGTCCGTCGTGTGGACCGGGCCGAGGGTGGGCTTGATGCCGACGATGCCGTTGAAGGCGGCCGGGACTCGGACGGAGCCCGCTGTGTCCGTGCCGAGGACGATGCCGGCGATGCCCCGCGCGACGGTGACCCCCGAACCCGAGCCAGAGCCGCCGGAGACCTTCTCAGGACGCAGCGCCGCCCGCACCGGGCCGTAAGGGGCGCGGCTGCCGATCAGGCCCGTGGCGAACTGGTCCATGTTCCTTTTGCCGAGGTGGCGGGGGCAGGCCGCCTCGCTCTTTCTCCTCTTGTCAGAGGTGCCTTCTAGGATGCCGCCGTGGATCGTGACTGGATGCGGCAGCAGCTTGAAGAGTTCCTCGACCTGGCCACCCGCTACGACGCCGGCAGGCGGCCGGGCGACTACATCGGCGACCCGAACGTGTACGCCCGGCTGCATCGAGCCGAGCCCACCGTCAAGCAGATCCTGCGCGTGCTCGACCCCGCGATCGCCGACAAGGTCGACATCGACCAGATGGCCGGCGTCGCCATGGCGCGCAACGAGGTCCAGCGCGGTCTTGGCATCCTGGCGGACAAGGACGAATGGGCGACTCGCCCGGTGCCGGACGCTCCGACGCTCGCCGCCGACCGGTTCCATCCGTGGGTATGGGAGCCGGCAGCTCCACTGTGGGCCGCGGAGGCCCGTCAGGACGCGGTGCTCGCCGCCGCCCGGACTGTGAACCGGCGCCTCCAGCAGAAGCTGAACCGGCACGACATCGGCGAGACCGACCTCTGCCTTCAGACCTTCGACCTGAAGGAGCCCGTCACCGGAAAGCCGCGTCTGCGGTTTCCGGGGGACCGGAACACGCCGACCTGGCGTGCCCGGCAGGAGGGGGCCAAGTACCTTGCCGCCGGAGTCTTCCTGGCGATCCGGAACGTCGCCGCCCATGAGGACGATGTGCCCTGGACCGAGCAGGAGGCGTTGGAGCACCTCGCCACCCTCAGCGTCCTCGCCCGATGGATCGAGGAGTGCACGGTGGAGTCCGCCGCTTGAGGGACCCCAGCATTATTGAACTGTCCGGAGCTGGTGTCAGGGAGCCGATGCGACTGCGATACCGATCACGAATCCGCAGGACGCTGAGATCACGATGATGAGCAGTGGTCCCGCGAAGCGGCCCAGCCAGGCGATCACTGGTCACCTCGCACATGCCGCCAGGTGCGCCAGGGCCGCGTGATGATCTCCCGGTAGGTGTGGTGCGATGGGTGCTGTCCGCAGTGCTCCAGCACCCAGTTCTGGGGCTCGGTGAAGTTTCCGCTGGTGGGTGAGGTTTCTCCGTCTACGGCGCATTGCATGGCGTAGGTGGTCGGTTCGGCGTCGGGTTCTCGGTCGGGTTCGAGCGTCCAGGTCTCGTACCGCAGGACCGCTCGCGCGCTCACAGGCCCCACCGTCCGTTGGCAACTGCCACTTTGGCGCTGATTTCCTCAGCCTGGGTGGGCGGCCGCAGCTCCTCGGGCGGGACGTCCCATTCCCTGCCGCCCTGTGGCGGGCGGAGTTGGACGTAGGGCCCCGTGTGCGCCATCACCATGCCGACCTGGTCGTTGCGCTTGTCGACCATCAGGGTTCCCCTTTCATACTGCGGGGATTCGGTCATGGTCATCACCTCGGGTGGGGCGAGTGCTGGGCAGAACCGAGACCGTCGGGTGGGGAGCGAAGCCGGCCGGCAGGGGAGTACGGGGTTCGCCGAGGGCGCGCAGGAGCTGTCGGTCTCCGGAGAAGCGGGTGCGGGCGTGCAACCAGCGGTGGTTGTCGAGGAGGTAGCCCTGGCCCACTCCGAGCGTCAGGCGATGTCGGGTGTCGGCGATGGCCGTACGGAGTACGGGCAGGTACGGCTGGACGATCGGGCTCCAGCGGGCCAGGCCGTCCTGGCGCAGCCGTATGGAGATCCGGCCGTCCGGCTGGACGGTGAAGACCTGGGTGGCATGGCCGGCACCGGCTCCGAAGTAGGCGGTCCGGGGCTGGGAGAGCGCGACCGCGGCCTCGCGCGACGTCGTCATGAGGCGGGCGTGCGCCTCGTGTCCGTCGGCGAGCAGTGTCTCGCCGCCCGTCGTGGAGGGGCGCAGGCACACGAGGAGGATCAAGCGCGGAGGCGCGGGTGTGCCGGATCGCTCGGTGTGGGGCTCCAGGTCGCCGCTGCCCAGACCGGCGAAACCGGCCCGGTGGGCGTGGCTGCCCGTGTTGTGGATCAGGGTCAGGCCGTCCGGGGCGCTGTGGGGATGCGCGGTGATCGTCATCAGCCGGGAGGCGAAGGCCAGCACCGTCCGTCGGGTGGTGAGGCCGTCGAGGGTGACGAGGCCGGTCTCGCGAAGCTGTGCGGCGATCACGTCTTGGGCGTGCGGGGTGCGGAGGTTGACGTAGTGGTCCGCGAAGAGCTTTTCGGACCCTGCGGAGGCGTCGGGCATCGCCGTACTCCTTCGATCGGGATCGGTGTGATCAGAGTGGGAAGGGGAGGTGGTCGGGGTAAAGCGACGGATTGTCGACTCGGACAAATCAGCTGCTAAAGGCGTCGGGTTGGTGAGTGCGTGCTACGTTCCGAAGGCCCGGCTCGCACCCCGCAGGACGAGGACCTTCATGACGTACACGCCTCCGCTCTGGCCCGTCTCCGTGAAGGGCGTCGCGCTCGACGCGCACCATCGCGTGCTGCTGTTGAAGAACGAGCGGGACGAGTGGGAGCTGCCCGGCGGGCGCTTGGAGATCGGCAGCCCCGACGGCACGCAACTGCCTGACGTCGGCCCGGAGGCGGCGCTGGAGCGGGAGATCCAGGAGGAGACCGGCTGGGAGGTGAAGGCCGGTCCGCTGATCGACAGCGGGGTGTGGATCTACCAGCCGATTCCCGGACGGCGGGTCCTGATCGTGACGTACGGCTGCACCGTACTGACCCCAGACCGGCCACCGGTCGTCAGCCACGAGCACAAGCAGCTGGGCATGTTCACTGCCGACGAGGTGCCGGAACTGAACATGCCGGACGGCTACAAGCAGGCCATCGCAGCCTGGTACGGCCTCAAGCGCGCAGACTCCCAGGCACTGGACGACTACGAGCGGAGGTAGCCGACGATGGCCGACGGCGAGATCGTGAAGCGAGCGGACACGGGCGGCAGTCGGCTTCCCCGGCCCTCGGCCCGGCACGCCCAGTGGCACTGGGCGACCCCGCAGGCCCAACTGGTCCTGGCAAAGGGCGAGCTGGCCGATGTACTGCGTTTCTACCGGCGGGTCCACGGCCTCAACCAGACCGCCCTCGGCGCCCTCCTCGGTTACGACAAGACATACATCTCGGCGTTGGAGCTGGGGAAGCGCGCACTCGACGACATCGGCTCCCGCCGACGGATCTGCGAAGCCCTCAACCTCCCGCCCCACGTCCTCGGCGTCACCGATCCCACCGACACCGATCACCGGGCGATGCTCCAGTTCGGCGAGTCCACGGTCAGGCTGTCCGAGATCGCCCGCCAGTCCGGGCACGCCTCCGAAGCCGTCTCCGAACTGTGGCCCCTCGTCGCCCGCCTCGAAGCCCGCGTCGACGACGGCCATACCGAGCGCGACGTCCTGCACCTGCTCGCCCGGGCCCGCGTCGGCCTCGGCGTCGCGCTGGGCAACGTGCTGCCCGAGGAACGCCTGGCCACCGCCGCACACTGGACAGCCAAGAGTCTGGAGGTCGCCGAATACTTCGACGACCCCCGCATGACGTCGTACGTCCTGCGGATGCACGGCAACGAACTGCGCAAGGCCAATCTCCGAGGCGCTGCCGTGCAGCGGTTGTGCCGCGCCGTCACCATCGCACCCGACGACACCGCCCGCGCCGCTGTCCTGCCGCTGCTCGCCCGTGCCTCCGGTGCCCTGGGCAACGGCGAGTTGTTCGACCGGGTGATGCGCGAGACGGACCTGCTGGTGGACCGGGTTGAGCACACAAGCTTGTTCAACCCCTTCTCGTTGCACGAGATCCGCCTGCGCGGTCTCGTCTCCACCGGCCGTACGAAGGCCGCGATGCGACTGGTGGAGACGAGTCCGGTTCCCACGACCGTCGTGGCCCCGCAGTGGCGTGTCATCGAGCTGATCACCGTGGCGCACGTCCAGCTGCTTGCCGACGATCGCAGTAGTGCCGCCGGGTCGCTGGACACAGCGACCCGGGAGGCGGTCACCCAGCGACTCCCTCACCAACTCCAGCGGATCATGCGCACTGCGGGGACACGGTTGCCCGCGCAGCAGGCCGCGGCAGCCGATTTCCTGGACCGGATACGAGGTGAGATGGCGGCCTGACCGGACTGGTGCCTGACGGCCGAGCCGGTCAGCGTCGGGGACGGGACGTGCCCGGCTGCCGAGGCGTTTGGGGAGTCGGCGTGTTGCTGGTGCTCTGTCCATGACGTGGGTTGGTTGCGTCGGCGGGTAGGTCTGCCATACGCCGCAGGCGCCACGTCAGGACGTCGCTGGTGGAGGAGGCGCTGTCCAGTTCCCGCAGGTCGGCGGCTTCTGCCAGAAGCGTCCGGGGATCGTGTCCGGCCTGCTCGGCCTGCGCCATGGTGGCGACGAGAGCCGGCCATCCGGCCTCGGCCATAACCGAGTCCGCGACGTCGGGAAGAGCCATGTGGACCTGTAGGGCGTACCAGTCGCGGACTGGCTGGATGATCTGTCGGCCCTGTTCCCGCAGCAGGGCGAGGGGCGCTTCGGATGTTGTGGCGTAGGCGGTACGCAGGTGGGCTGCGGCCTGGCGGGCGGCCTGCGCCTGCTGGGCATGTCGGCGGTGGGCGTGCCAGTGGGCAGCGGCGAGCATCAGGAAGAAGAGGGTGTCGATCAGCATGGCGGTGGTGGCGCCGTCTTCTCCTCTGCCTCGGGCGGGCCCGCTGTAGAGGAGTTCGCGTGCGGCCAGGCGCAGGGCTTGGCCATGGCGGTGCTCGGCGCGGGTGTGCGACAGACGTGCGCGTTCGAACACCCAGGCCGCCTCTTTGAGCTGCTGGCGGGTGTCGGTGGCGCTGGTCATGGCGAGCGCGTCGAGGATCTCGCCGGTGGCGGTGATGCGAGCGGCCGTCGCACCCTCACCGTCCTGGTCGAAGATGCGCAGGGCGACCCAGGCAGCGTGGGTGGCCGAACGCCGAGCGGTGGCGGGGGCGGACGGCTTGTGCCCGTTACTGCCTGTTCCGTGGTCCGCGGTGTGCTGGTGCGCCTCGGCCGGGGTGGTGGTGAAGCGTTCTCGGATGCGGGGCAGGGACAGATCGGCAGAGAGGGTGGAGCCGGCGTAGTAGACCGGTTCGCCGGCCTGGTTTCGGTCGTCGGGGAGGGCGACGTTGTAGCCGAGCAGGTCACCTGATGGGGCCAGGCGCTGTCGGACGAGGAGACCGGTGGCATGGAGTCGGGCGAAGAACTCGTCTTCACTGGTTGCGCCTGCCAGGGCCTGCCGGACGGCTGTCCGCAGCTCTTCTCGTGCGGCGCGCTCGCGTCCCTGCCGGTCGGCTTTGTGCTGTTCGGCGCTTGTGGGGCGTTTCGGTGCGGTGCCGTCGCCAGGCGTCACTCGGTGCAGGTCGTAGCTGGCTTCGATGCGGCGGGCCTCGTCCTGGGCGCGCCTGCCGGAGCGGTGATGGTCGGGGCGTCGTCCGTCCTCCCGGACGAGGGTGGCGATGATGTGGATGTGGTCGTCGGCGTGCCGGACGGCGGCCCAGCGGCAGCCGGCGCCGTCGTCGGGGTCGATACCGGTGGCGGCGACCATGCGGCGTGCGATGTCCGCCCAGTCGGCATCGGACAGGACGCGGTCGCCCGGTGCGGCGCGCACCGAGCAGTGCCAGACGTGGCGGGGCGGGCGCTGGTCGTCGTCCAGGAGGTGAAGCGGCTGGTCGAGGATCTGCTGGAGAGCGGTGAGGCTGACGTTCCCGTCCCGTCCCGGATCGGGGGCCAAGCCGTCGTACGAGGCGACCAGATGCGGGTCGACGTGTTCTTCCTTGGTGCCCTTGCCGTACAGGTAGTTGAGCAGGCCGTAGGTGTTGCTGCCCTGTTTGTGGATCTTCGGGATCATGCAGCCTCGCCATAATGGCCGCGCTGCGACCGGGGTTGGGGGCTGCTCGGGTCGATGAGGGCGATGAAGTGCTGGACGGCTTCGTCGACGCGGTCGCGTGTGGTGGCCGTCCGCTCGATGGCATCGTTCAGGTACGGGACTTCCGCTCCGGCGTTGAGAGCCGCGACGGCCTGGTTGAGGAGGTTGCCGTACTGGGTGAGGGCACGGCGGGCGGCGAACAGTTCCTGAAGGACGTGGCGGTTGTCGGCGATCGCGGTGGTGACGCCGGTCAGGTCGCGGGCGGCGGCGAGGCCGGACTGGGCCAGGAACCCGGCCAGGGTCAGGTTCGCGGCCTGCGCGCCGGCTTGGGCGAGGGCTCTTTCGCTGCTGCTGAGCCGGACACTGACAGCCGGTCGCTGCTTCGGCTTTCGTGACCGGGATCGTGGCCTGGGCTTGCCCGGAGAGGGCGCGGTGGGCCCTGTTTGCTCGCCCTGTTGCGGTCCGCCCTCGGTCGCAGCCTGGTCGACCGGTGGCCCCTGGCTCCGGTCGTCCGCCTCCGCCACCCCCGGGGCGGAGACGGGTTGGGACGCTTCCCCTGCGGGGGAGTGTCCCAACCTCCAACTTGCTCCGGCTGAGGCCGGCGTTGTCGTCTCCTGCTGGTTGAAGGGGTGTTCGTGGTGTCGGTCGTGCATGTGCGGTTCTCCGGGGTGGGCTCGGTGTGGGAGTTGAGTCGTCGGCTGCTGGCCGGTGCGATTCGGCTGTTGTGGGACGTGGCCTGGTAGGCGCGAGGTAGGGGTTTCCCGAGTCGGAGCTGGGGCTGCGGGATCGGCTTCGGGGACCGGTCCCCGACGTTCTGCCGTCCCGGTCCCCAGACGCTTCGGGGACCGAGAGGGCGACGTTCGGGGACGGTCCCCCTGACACGTCGTCACGGGGACCGTCCCCTTCCACGGCACGATCCCGCTCCCCGAAGGGGCCGGAGCGGGAGGCTGCGGGAGGCGGTCCCGGTTGTCGGGGCACTGCGAGGACGGGCCTGATATGCCATCTGAGCTGCGGTTCCGAGAGGACCGGTCCCCACTTGGTCCCCGGCTCAGTGCCGCCACGGTCCCCGATTCCGATGCGCGACGGTCCCCACCAAGTGGCGAACGTGATCGCGGGGATTGTCGGGGACCGTAGCTCGGTCCCCGTGATGGGCGGTCCCCGATCGTCCGCGGTCTCCGGTGGATCAGCGCGCGGTCCCCGATCGGCTTTTGGCTCGGTCCCCGAGCACACGCCGACCTGGTGCTGTGAAGGTCAGGTGCGGGTGTGCCGTCTGCGGTCGGGGCCGGTGAGGACGACGCGCTCGGTCATCTCGGCGAGGCGGGAGGCGACTCGGTCGCCGAGTGCGGTCCGCAGATCCGGGATCGGCAGGTTGGTGGTGATGAGGGTGGGGAGCATGTGCTCGTACCGGTGGTTGATGAGCCGGTAGGTAAGTTCCTCCGTCCACTCGCTGCTCTTGGCCGCACCGAGGTCGTCCAGGACCAGCAGTGGGCAGCGGGCCAGCGTCTGCAACTCGCGTTCGCCGTCGTGGCCTGGGCGGGGGCGGAGCCGTGCGTGGAGGTCGGCGGAGGTGGTGGCCTCCCAGCGGAGCCTGACACCTCGCGTGAGGAGGGCGCGGACGGCGCCGTACGCCTGGTAGGTCTTGCCGGTGCCGGTGGGGCCGGCGATCAGCAGCGATGGTCCCTCGGCGATGCCCGGTCCGCCAGGGCCCGGGCGCCCGGCGCGGGCGACGTGGTCGGCCCAGGTGGTGATCTGGGGGTGGTCGGCAAGGGCGCGGCGGTAGCGGGCGGGGATGCGGGCGTCGGCGAGTTCGAGTGCCGTGACAGGCTCGGCCAGCGGTTCGTTGGCTGTGACGGCGGGGTCGATTCCCCTGCTGGCCAAGATTGTGTGCAGCCGGTCGGCGAGCGGGCCGGCCCGGTGAGGCTCGCGGGTGAGGGTGGCGTTCAGAGTTCACCTCCGTAGGCGGCATCGACGTCGCTGGGGTTCGTCCACGCCTTGTGGGGGACCGGCTTGGGTGTGGCGTTCATGGCCTCGTGGACGAGGCTCGGCAGGATGCTGGGGTGTAGTCCCTTGGCGCGGTGACGCGCCAGTCCCGCCCGGACGTGGGTGGCCGCGATGCCTTCGTCGAGGAGCTTGTGCACCTCGCGCCCGAGATGGCCCAGGACGCTTTCCGGCGGCCGGTGAGTGCACGCGGCGGCGTACTCGGCGATCAGCTGCTGGGCCGAGATGGTGTCGGGCGCGGGGGCGCTCGCGCCCCCCGAAGGGGTACTTCCTAGATCCATGATCCTAGGTCCTAGATCCGTACCCTGAGTGCTCACGGTTGCTCCATGGAGCGCTCCCTGCTTCCTCACGGAGGGCTCCGTGAATCGCTCCTGACCTGCACGTTCACCGCCATCCCTTGAATTCAGTGAGGGCTCCCGCATCTTGTGGGAGTTCTCCCGGAGGCTTCCGTGAGGCGACGGTGAGGGGGCGGTGACGTCGGCCGTCCCGACGAGCGCCGTGGTTCCGGCGGGTGCGTCGTGGTGCGGGCATCCGGGGAGACGGCTCTTGCTGGGGCGGTTGATCTTCTGGTGCTGGTGCCACGTGACGATGTGGAGGTACCGCTTGTCGTCCGGCCCCTTGTAGCGGCAGATCAGCCTGGCGGTGGCGAGCTGGGCGAGGTCCGTCTCGACGTCCGTGGGGCCGTGTTCCGGGCGCAGGACCCACAGCTGTCCGGCGATGATCGCGGCGTGGTCGCGGTGGCGCCCCTGGTCGTCGGCCTGGGTGAGCAGGCCGATGAAGGTCCGCTCGGCGGTCAGGGAGACCGCGGCCAGGGACTCGGAGACGAAGGCTTCGGGTTTGATGGTGCGGATTCGTGCCAAGAGCGGGGCGGTCCTCACTCGGTGGCCTGTGCGCGCGGACATCACGGCTCACCGTCGGTCGGGGCGGAATTCGAGGGGGCGGGTCGGCGCGGATGCGCGCCTGGAACCGATTGCGGTTTATGGGGATGTCGTCAACATAGCCACACCCGAGTCGCGCAAGTCCAGCCCTATCCAGCGCAATCTCTCACGGCAGAAAGGTCGCGAGAAAGTAGGCCGGGTAGCGGGCGGGAGCAAAACCGTAAGGCACGATCGGCTGTTGGCCAAATAGTTGCCCGGCCTGCAGAGCCAGAAGCATCACATCGGGAACCTGTTGACGTGCTGGCGACGGCGAAGCTACAACACAACACCCCACGTCAGAGGCGTATCGAGGAGTCCGTGCGAGGTCGCACCACATCTGCGTGGGAGCCGAAATCACCGACCTGCTCGCTTCGCAGGCGGGCGCAACATAGCCGACGATCGCCGGTTCACCAAACCGGCGAATGAGCGCTACAACTGGAGCCATGGCAGCACGCTCTCTGGAAATAGGTCCGGCCGGAATACGGACCGCCCGCACCATCGAAATCATCCGTACCGAACGCGGTCTCGCCCAGCGTCAGTTGGCCGACCGCGTCACAGCCCTCGGCCGCCCGATGTCCAACACGATGCTGTCCCGCATCGAACGCGGACAACGCCGCTGCGATGTCGACGATCTAGTCGTGATCGCCGAGGCCCTCTATGTCTCTCCGCTTGCTCTCCTTGAGGGGGATGCTGCGCTCGTGACACGCGATCCGAGCGCGCTTTGGGGCTTATAGCACCCATTTCCCGGTTTCCGAAACCGGTGATTCTCCGGATGGTTGCGGTGTCCATCGGGGCCAGCCTCTCTGCCCCACACCCACCCACACCTCAACCAAAGGAAGAACGGGACATGCCTGCAGTCCCTTCACTCGCCCCATCGCAAGATCGACCGCCGCCAGGCGCATGCCGCCTCTGGTCTCGTCGGATCGGCCATTCTGGCCGGTCCTGACCCGTTCGAGCGGTGAGCCGAGCCTGGGGCTCCGCTCGAAGTACGAAGTGGGCCGGCACCCGCTTGCCTCGCACAACGCCGGCCTTCGTGCCGACGACGCCGTCACGCCTTCGCCTGTGACGCCTCACGTGTCTGACAAGGCCGTCGACCTGGCCTTGCGACTGGCCGACAGCCCGGCTGCCCCCACTCGATTCCGCTTCCGGGCCCCATCCCACCCCACCTGCACCGCCAAGGACTCCCCATGCCTGCCCTCCTGTTGTCCATTCCCGCTGTCGCCGCCGCCCTGGACGTCGACCGCCGTACCGTCTACCGCTTCATCGCCGCCGGCGACCTGCCGGTCGTCGACCTCCGTACCGGTCCCGGACGTTCCCGCGTACGTGTCCCCGCCGCCGGGCTCGAAGAGTTCATCAGCAACAGGACCGTCACCACGCCCAAGGCCCGTCGCTGACCCTGAGCCTGTCTCCGAAACTCTCGGCCGTCGAACAAGGAGTAGATCCACGTACCTTCGGAAGCTGGCATCCGGCAACTGGCAGGCCACCGTACGCAATCGGGCCGGAGACCGGTTCAGCGAGTCGTTCCCCCTCAAGGCACAAGCCCGCGCGTGGGGCGCCGATCTGGAGACCCAGTTCGCTCGTGGCGCCCTGCGCGACCCGCGGGCGGGCGAGATCTCCTTCAGCGACTGGCACGACCGGTGGTGGAACGCTCGCATTGTCGAGCCCCACACCCTGCGAGGTGACGCCTCCTCCATCAGGAACCATGTCCTGCCCTATTGGGACGGCTGGGGGATGCGGGCCATCACCCGCATGGACGTCCAGAGCTGGATCCGCGCCCTGGTGGAGAAGGGCGCGGGGGCCGCCGCGATCAAGAGGGCGTACAACCTGACGGCCTCCATGATGCGCGCGGCCGTCGACGACGATGTCCTCGCGGTCAGCCCCTGCCGCAACATCGACCTGCCGACCATCGCGGTCAAACCGCCCCAGTGGTTCACCCTCGACCAGGCACAGAGCATCCTGGACGGACTGCCCACCGCGTGGCGGACGATGTGCCTGCTCGGCTTCTACACCGGTTTGCGCTGGGGAGAACTGTCCGGTCTGCACCGGCACCGCATCGACCAGCGGCGCTCGCGACTGTTCGTGGTGGAGGTCAACACCAAGAGCGGCATCAAGGAGTACCCTAAGAGCTCCAAGAGCCGCCAGGAAGTCCCGCTGCCACCTCATGTCCTGGAGGCCCTCGAACGCCACATCCACCGGCTCGACCGGGACGCCGTGGTGTTCACCACCCTCACCAAGGGCCGGGCCGGGCGTTTCCTCGCCGACAGCAACTGGCGACGGCAGACTTGGTGGCCCACCGTCGAGGCCGCCTACTACTTCGACACCGACGGCGAGCGGCAACTCGTCCCGCACTATCCGCCGCACTCCATGCGCCACACCTGCGCCTCGTGGCTGGTCCAGAAGGGAGTCTCGCTCTACGAGGTTCAGCACCTCCTCGGCCACGAGAGCTTCCAGACCACCCAACGCTACGCCCACTTGCAGCCGGACGCGCACAAGGCTGTCCTTGGAGCGTGGGAGCGTCTGGACAGTCCGTTGACAATTGCCGCATGACCTGCGTCTTCGCCCTGTCAGCAGGACAGGGCGAAGACGCAGGTGTGATTGCGGGGTGCATGGGTCAGGAGCGCCGGTCGGTCGGCTTGTCGCTCCTGGATGGGGTAGAGGGCGACCGGATACTGGACTGCTGGTCGGGGGACGCGGCTCGGTGGCCATGGAGTCGGTAGACCATGTCGTCGGGATTGCGATGCAGTCGGGCTTGGCGCCAGGCAGCGTCGTAGGACAGAGGAGCTGCGCTGCGCTGTTGAATGAGCAGGGCTCGGAGGCTGGTCAGGGGGGCCAGCAGCGCCCGCCACAGGACGAGCTTCATGGATGTGCCCTTCGATGCGCCTCGTCGGACTCCGGTATGTCCACCGGCCCGATGCTGTTGGGCAAACTGCCGCCGTTGAGCGCCTTGAGGGAGTCGGAGAGCACGACCATGGCTTGCTGGCGCTTCTCGATGTTCGTGAACCCTTGGCCGACCTGCTCCCACTGGGCCAGGAGCGGGAACCACCAGCGGTCGCAGGAGTAGATCAGTCGTGCAAGGCGCTGGAGCTCGGCAACGTGTTCGTCGCCCACGGCGCCGGCGGCGTGGTGTTCGAGTTGGTCCAGGACGACGAGGTCTGGGTGGTCGTAGAGGTTCTGCTTCAAGAAGCGCAGTCGGCGGACGCGTTGCTCGTCCGCCGCCCGCTGCGCCAGTAATTCGTGTGCTGCCCTGGGCAGTCCGAGCGCCGCGTGGACGTCCAACAGGCGGTAGTTCGGGGCGCGGCGAGGCAGGCAGCCGAGGGCGCCGTTGACCGCGTCCGTTGCGGCGGCCACATCCGCGGCTCCCAGACGCGCCGCTGTCTCGGCGGCCTTGTCGTGAACGGCGGCGCGCACGGTCTCCTCCGCATTGGGAGGCACACGCCAGAGGGGGCGCCAGGTGATCGTGTACACGACCTCGAACGCGATACCGTCGGTGGCACTGGGCAGCAGACGCGGCTGGACAGACCTACTAGTACGGCTTGCTCGTAGCCATGGCCACCTCATACGAGGTTCTCTTCGAGCGGGAACACCGTGCGTAGACGGCTGTCGACGAGGTGGTTGTGGAAGTCGTCGGCCACGCTGACGCCCTCAGCGGTGGAGATGCCGCGCAGTTCGTTCATGAACCTCCAGCTGGCCTCGAACATGTTGTGGCCGCGCAGCGCTGGCAGGAGTTGGTCGCGCAACTGCGTGTAGGCGCTGGGATCGCCGGCACACGAACGGATCCAGTCCGTCAGCCGCGAGATGACTTCGGCGGCGGTATCCGATGAGGAGAGCAGTTCATGGACGGCTCGCTGCACGTCGATGTCTGTGGGAGGTGAGCAGACGAGCTGGGGTGTGCCGTCGCGGCGCACGGTCATCAGTGCGAGGAAGGCCATCTTGCCACTCCGGGCGGAGGAGCCCTTGCCTTGCTGCCATCCCTGGACCTCCCCGACCAGACGATGGGCCATGGTGGGATGTTGGGCCAGAGCATCGAAAGCAGCGAGGACCTGGCCGACTACGGTGGGGTCAGTGTTCTTCTGCGCGGCGCGGCGCAGACGCACCATTGCCCGCTTGGCCAGTGACGTAGTGATGGAGGAGTCCTCAAGGACGCGTCGGCACAGTGCAATCACGGCGGGGGCGTAACTCTTCTGTTCCGCCCACCCGTACAGCGCCTGCCAAGCGAGGCGTCCGACGTGCTCGTTTCGGACGGCGCTGTCCATGACCGCACCGAGCACCTCGGGATGACTGCTGCCGACGAGGTCGCCCAGCGTGGTGAGATAGTCCACCGTTCCGTGCCGCACAGTCAGCTCGGCCAGCGCGGCCACCGCGTGGTCTTGGGGGTCGTCGCCCTGGGCTGTCGCGACGAGCCAAGTCAGCAACGGCTCGCGCATGACGTCGTAGTTGTCCCAGACGTACTCCAGCACCGCGCGTCCGTAGGCGGGTCGGTCGAAGAGCACGGTGTCCTGCAAGTCCACCCGGCCTCCGACATCCTGGATGCGCCGGCGCATCCCTCTCCCGGCCAGGGCGTTGAGGGCCGGTGAGGGTCCTGCTGCGGCGCCCGGAGCGTCGGGGATGTCTTCGATGGCTTTCAGTAGGACGGCCGCACTGCGTGCGACGACGGGCATGGGCCCGGACTGTTGCACGGCCATGGCGAGGAGTAGACAGCGGTCTTCCACCGTGAGCGATGGGTTGTCGCGGGTGTGCACGCTGTTCATTTCGCCGAACCTGCTGTCGAGTTCATCTCGCCAGTCAGTGAGCGCCGCGACGATGCGGTCGTCCAGGGTGACCGAAGTTCCGCCCTCGCCGTTCATCTGTACAGGCGGCTGTTGGGACCCGGCTTCGATGTGCTCCTTCCAGGCCATCATTGTGGCGTGAGCGGCCCGTACGGCGGCCACTGCCGTCAGTCCGCGCAAGGAAGCGGTGGCTTTGGGGAGGGAGCGCAGCGACGTGACCAACTGCCCGTAGCCGGAGGCATTCAGATGCGCCTCGACCACTTTCTGCGCATCAGGCGCCTCGCGCAGGCGGACCACTTGGATGCCGTCACGATCGCTGAGGCGGTGGTCCTTCCACAGGTCCTGTGCCACGGTCATCGCAAGGTACGAACGGCAGTTCCGGAGGTTGGTGGCGTGTTCCGACAGTGCGTCGAGGAAGTCGATCGTTACCCGATCATTCTCCGGATGCTTGAGGTCAAGCTGGTAGGCGTAGCCCCTCTCCAGAGGTAGGCGTCCCTTGCTGGGAGTCTGCCAGTCCGCGTCGAGCTTGACGACAGCGATGTTGTTGGCGGTGTGTTCGGCCAGCAGTCGCAGAGCTAGGGTTGTAGAGCCGCATGAGCGGGGCGCCACAATGATGATCACGGGTTGGTGAGGGCGGCCTGTAGTGGGATTGATGATCTGCTCCCAGACCGTCTCCCAGTGCGCGTTTCGAACGAACGGCTGGTCGAGCAGTCGCTCACGGCTTTGCTCGATGCCCTCCAGCAAGTCCCGTTTTCGAGTCTCCAGGATCAACTGTTCGACGTAGTTGGCGACCACTTCGGGGTCCCCGTACACGTTTGTTGCTGCACCGTCGGTCTCGTACACGCGTGGCGTGGGTGGCGCAGGATCCGGTGATGGGGGAGCTGGGGAGTGGGATGGGTCGTCGCGGTCCGCGCCCAGCCGGTCGGGAGCGCCGGCGCCGGGACGCAGCCGATGCAGCCAGCTGCCTGAGCCATTGGAACGGTTCTCGCCAGCCTCACTGGTCGGCGGGGTGGTGTCGGAGCGCGTGGGGTCGAACGGTGTGTCAGACATGCGGGAACTCCACGGTGAGGGTGGGTAGAAAGGGCCGGACGGGCAGGCAGACACCTCACCGGTGGCGGCGGTCGATCCGTACGGTTTCGATGCGATCGGCGATCGTCGCGTCGCTGACCTGACCGTGGAACTGGAACGTGCCACCGCTGCTGCGAGCCGGTGTCGCCGGGCCATCGATCGGTTGCGGGGTGGAGGCGGCAGCGGCAGTCGGCGCCAGGGCGTCGGCGAGGTAGGGGCGTACGGCGGTTCCGGTCAGGCCCGGCACGTGGATCCGGCAGGGCTGCTCGAAACCGGACTTGCCGCTGACACGGGCAGTCGCCTCAAGGAAGTGGTGTGGCCCCAGATCCGGCGTGCGTCCCGCGCGTACGGTGCGCTGGTAGACGATCTCGGAGAGCGCGGCCGCAAGGAAGGCACCGCTGTCCTTCGCGGCAGACAGCGCCTGGCGGATTGCCTGGCAGTCGAGCAACCGGGCGGTGTCGTTGATGGCGTCACCGCGATGGTCGGGCAGGGACAGCGGGCCGACGTGCACACTGGCCCGTAGCCGCAAGATGGGACTACTGGCCAGCCGCTGCCGTTCGTAGCGCGTCAAGGCCGCGTTGAGCTGGCCCATTAGCGGATCCACGAGCCGTGTCAGCATCGCGGGCGAGAACAGCAGGATCGCCCCGTCGCCGCTGTCCTTGTAGCCGCCGGGAAGCTCCTGTGGGTCGGGCAGCCCACAGTCGGCCAGCACGGTCGCCACGATGTCGTCCACGTCGCACCGAGCGGCGGCCATCTTCGCCTCGGAGATCTGGCTGTATTTCTCCATGTCGATCGCCACGAGGGCGACTTCGGCAGGCACGTCCAGCGGCTCTGCGTGCAGCGGCGCATCCATCGGCCACCGTCCCTTCAGCACAGGCGGTTTGAGAAGTGCCCATGCTGATCGGGCGGAACGGCCGTCGCTGCCCAATAGTGGGCACACCCGGCGTGCGGCCTGTCACGCCTGCGTACGCGCGTGCGCCTGAATCGAATGGATGTCGCGAACGAGGAGCCCGCCACCCGAGGTGGTGCGGACCCAGTCCTGCTCGCGCCACGGCTTCAGGGCGTTGACCACCGCGTTCCGGGAAGCGCCGATCATCTGAGACAGCTCTGTCTGCGTCAGCCGTACGGCGAGATCCGAGGTGGAGGTGGATGCAGTGTCGACCAGCCGAGACAGGGCTGAGGCCAGACGCAGCGGAACAGACGCAGTGGCCAGTTCGAGCCGGACGGCCTCCGACTCTCTGACTCGGGCGATGGCGTGGCGCAGCAGAGGAGCGAGCAGATCATGCTCTTCGACGAACATGAGGAAGGCAGCAGCCGGGATGATGCGGATATGGCAGGTCTCGGCGGCGATGACCGTCGCGGTGCGCGGCTGGGAGTCCAACACGGCCAGCTCTCCGAGTAACTCTCCGGCACCGCGCACGGCGAGAAGCGCTCTTTCCCCACAGGACCCGGACAGGGTGATCAGCGTTGACCCGGATTCCAACACGATCACGTGGGTCGCCGGGTCTCCCTGGCGGAGCATCACGCTCCGGGCGGGCCTGACCCGCTGCGGTGCAAGCGACTTCAGGTGCGCCCACAACTCGTCGCCGATCACCGTGGCATGCGACCGATACACACGTCCCCCTGCTGCGCGGCCCCAACATACTTAGGCGATCGTCTCAAGTAACCAGAATGTTGCTCAATAGGCATATTCCAGCCATCAAGAGAGCTGCCAGGGCAAAGTCGACGGCCAGGCGGGCTGCTCGCAGCTTCCTGTCCGCCAGCCAGGCAAGCACGTGTAGTCGGCGGGCCTCGCCATGCTGTTCAAGCTCCATGCGCGCGACCGCACTCACACCGATCCGGTGGTCAACTACCGCCTCGTTCACCAATTCGGCATGCAGCCCCACTCTGGGAACCACGGGACGCAGCGCGAGCAGCGCAGCCCCTATCGAGGCCATCAGCAGCAGGCACATCAAGACCAGAGGGCACATCCCGATCAGGGGCATGCCATGTGTACTGGACAGGACGGCGACCCCGGCGGCCAGCAGGCCGCCGGCTATTCCACACAGGGCTGTCGCTTTCGTGTCCGCCCGCTGCACCTCGACGAAGGCGCGATCCGCGTGCCCTTGTAGTCGCTCCATCTCCGTCGGAACACTGCTTGGCTCGTGCATACTGCCTCACACCCCTCCGCAGCCGTCGTGCGCTCGACATGGCAGTTGCCAGCCTGGTCGCAGTTGCCGAGCGCCGATGCCTACCGCGGGGCACGGGGGGTGGTGGGTGCCTCACTCCGCGGTCTTCCGCGGCCAGTAGAAATGAAGTCGGGGGACGGTGTCGGCAAGCCAGAGCCAGGGCAGCGTCACTGCCTTACCCAGCCGTACATCCATCGGTGGTGACGCTCCCGGAGGGCGAATGGTGTACGTGGTCGCCACTCGCTGGGCCTCGGCGGGCGGAAGGCGGCGCAGGCTTCGGCCGTGACGCTCGTTTGACGCTCCGGGCGTCCGAAGGACCGCCTCGTGCGGCTCTAAATGGCCTCGAAATATGTCAGGCTCTCCTCCTGCTGACATCATTCCGATGACGTCGCACGTGGAGTGCGTGGCTATTCTTGAGCCCGCCACAAAGAGGATTTGACCTGCGGTTTTCCTGTGATGCTCAGGTCTGGCTGGGTGTGCTCGATCTGTTTTTCGAAGTCCGCGACGTGAAGCGCGTAGGCTGCTGACGAACGCCGTCTGACCTGGCGTTTTAGATGGCGTATCGGGATGACGGTGCGGTCGTCCCCTCTCTCGGTACGAAGGGAAACCGGCCGCCTCGACGCTCAGTTGACGCTCGTTCTGATGGCTCGTCATTGAGTGCCACCAGCCAAAACATGATCAGCTCATGGACGCCATTGCCGTCTTCTCGGTCGTGTCGGATTCCTCGGCATCCGTGAACCGCTTGTTGCGGCACACGAAAGATCAGAAGGAGGCCCCGATCAATGCCACGCCGATGAGGTGCAGGAGATCAGGCCGGTGATGCCGGACAGCAGGACCGTCTCGGTCTCGTCGACGTGCGTCTGGGCGTGGGTGACGAAGGTCAATGCGGTGACTCTGAACTGCTGTCTTATCGCCTGCGTCCATGGCGACATTTTTCCTATGACGAGGTGATCATTGCTGGCGGGGTCTCGCCGTACACCGCGCGCAGGTTAGGGGCCGGGCCCAGCCTCTGCTGGGCCCGGCCCCTAACGGTTATGGCTTGGTGGGTTGGTCAGGTGTAGTAGCCGCTGGAGTCGACGATGAAGTCTGCGGAGCCGTCGCTGGTGTTGTAGATGCTGATCTGTCCGTTGGTGTCGGTGGGGGTGAGGGTGAGGTTGGCGAGGGTGTCGCCGACGCCCCAGTTGAGGTTGTTGAGGGGTGTGGGTTTGCCGACGGCGGTGGGGTAGACGGTGGCGTAGCCAACGGCGGTGGGGTTGGTGACGGTGACCATGGTGGCGATCGTGGGGGTGGCGGCGGTGGTGACCTGTTGGGTGATGGCGGAGGTGAGGTTGTAGGCGGTGTTGGGGGCTACGGGGGTGGTGGTGCCGCCGATTCCGTTGCGGGTGTCGACGAGGCGGGTGGGGTTGATGGTGTGGAATTTCTGGCCGGTGGTGCCGGTGGTGTAGTAGCCGGTTATTTCGGCGATGACGGCTGCGGCGCTTGTCTGGACGGAGATGGTGATGGTTCCCGAGGTGCCGATGGGGACGTCGCCGGCGAGTGAGGTGATGGCGTTGCCGGCGGTGAAGCTGAGGCTGTGGGTGGAGGTGGGGGTGTATCCGGTGGCGTAGGTTTCGAGGTAGCCGGTGTCGGTGGCGCTGGCGGCGGCGAGGTTGACGGCGACGGCGGTGGCGTTGCTGGGGACGCCGTTCAGCCCGGTGATCTGGAGGGTGAAGTCGGTGCCAGCGGCGACGGTGCCGGTTTTGGTCAGGCTGGTGTGGGCGATGCTGGAGCGGGTGTCCAGGGCGCGGACCGCGCTGGTGAGCGGGGTGTAGGTCTGGTCGCCGGTGAGGGTGGCGTCGCTGGTGAAGTAGCCGGTGAGGTCGACGACCAGGGCGGCGGTTCCATCGCTGGTGTTGATGTGGGTGTAGAGGTTGATTTTGCCGTCGTTGCCCACGGGGACGATCTGGTAGCCGGTGGCGGTTGTGTGGGCGAGGAAGTTGGTGGATGAGGTCTTGGGGCGCTGGGTGCCGTCGGCGTAGGCGGTGACGTAGCCGCTGTCGGTTTCCCCGGTGACGGTGACGTCCACAGCGACCGCGGTGACGGTGCTGGGAATGGTGGTGGGGGCGCCACTGACCGGTGTGGCGACGGTGTCACCCGCGATCTTGAGGTGGGTGACGGAGTCGGCTGGGACGGTGCTGGCGCCGGCGGTGATGCCGCTGGTGTAGGTCAGGCCGCTGCTGCTGCGGGTGTCGAGGATGCGGGTGGGGGTGACGGCCTGGTGGTAGCCGGCCGGGGTGTAGGGCTGGGCCGGGCGTACGACGGCGCCGGTCCAGGTCTGGGCGCGGGCGAGTTCACCGCTGAAGTAGTCGGTGCGGGCGGAGGCGTTGAGCGCGTCGCCGAGCTGGAAGTTGCCGCTCGCGCCGGTACTGGGCGCGGTGTGGCTGGTGTAGCCGACGAAGACGTCGTCGACGTACAGGCTCATGACGCCTGTGGATTTGTTGTAGGTGGCGGTCAGGTGGGCCCAGGTGCCGAGGTGGACAGTGCCGCCGGTGACGGTGTCGAAGTCCCAGGTGGTGCCGGCACCGGTGTTGAGGCTGAACTGCCAGCCGTCACTGGTGGGCAGGAGCAGGATGCCGGAGTCGGCGCTCCCACTCTGGGACACTACCGCGCCGCCGTAGGCGGTCGGGCTGGCCCAGATGGACACCGTGAACGACTTGGTCAGATCCAGGGCCTTGCCGCCCTGGAGGTAGTCGTGGTCTGCGGCGTCGAGTTGGACGTCGGGGTCGAAGAGTCCGCCTTCGGGGGCGGTGACGCCGCTGGTGCCGGTGAGGGTGATCGCGCTGGTCGCGGCGTCGTCGGCGGTGGTGTCGTAGTCGTTGAGGGGCCAGTCGTGGGTGTCGGTGCTCAGTGCCTGGTCGGCGGGCGTGGTCCATGTGGCGGTGGTGCCGGACAGGGTCATTTCATGAGCGGTGGCGGTGCCGGTGCTGTTGACGGTCCACAGGTCGGGTGTGCCGTCGTTGTTGATGTCGGCGGCCTGCAGGGTGGGCTGGCTGCCGGCGTCCCAGCCGGTTGAGGCTGCTTCGACGGAGGTGAGGGCGGAGTCGATGGCGCCGTTGGCGAGGTAGTCGTAGGTGAGGGTCTGCAGGCTGGCGGAGCTGAGGTACCACAGCTGGCCGTGGGAGGGATCGCTGGTGTCCGTGCTGGTGTCGCGGGCGAACAACTCCGGTAGGCCGTTGGCGTCGAGGGTGCTGGTGATGGTCCAGCTGCTCCAGTCGGTGGTGCAGCTGGTGGTGCTGGTGTTCTGGGCGAGGCAGTAGGGGTTGTAGTCGGCCAGGACGGTGGCCTGGTCGGCTCCGGGGTAGAGGCCCGCACCCACGTTGGAGGGTTCGTCCCACAGGGAACCGTTGATCAGCAGCAGAAGGTCGGGATAGCCCGTGGCGGCGTCACTGTTGACGGTGTTGTAGAGGGCGCCGCCGCTGGCGATGGAAGTGGCTGGTGTGACTGTGTTGGTGGTGGTGCCGTCGTTGTCGGTCCGGGTGAAGACGCCGGCCGCGTTGGTGATGGGATGGGAGTCGATGGGCTGCAGGTCGGTGCCGTCGCCTTGGCCGCGCAGGATCTCGCCGCGGACGGCGCCGGTTGCGGTGTCGTAGGAGTAGTCGAGGACGTCATTGAAGCCGGAACCTCTGAAGAAGTGGCCGGTAATGGCCTGGCTGCCGGTGAAGGAAGTGGCGGTCTGGCTGGTGGAGACGCCATTGCCGTCGATGCCGATGTTCCGGGCGACAGCGTCGACTTTGCCGTCTCCGGTGCCGGTGGCCTGCCAGAGCCCAGCTGGGAGGGAGTTCTTGCCGCCGACGGTCAGCAGGTCGGCGTTGCCGTCGCCGTTGAGGTCGTCCGCGGTGGCGGTTGCGGGAGCCTTGGCGATGAACCGGTAGTCGTAGGTGTCACCGATATTGCTGCTGGTGCCGACGGCCGTGACGGTCAGGACGTTGGTCTGGGTGGTCGGTTTCAGCGAGATGGGGGCGGTGTAGGGACTGGAGCTTGAGGCGGGGACGCTGACAGGGTTGCCGCCGTTGAGCTGGTAGCGGTAACTGCCGGGCGCGGCGGTGGTGTTGGTGTCGGTGATCGTGAAATTCGCGGCGGTGCCCACCGTGCAGAGACTGTCGCCCGAGGGGCTGCCGGTGAGCTCGGGGCACTGGCTCGTGGACGAAGCGACAGGGGTGATGGTGGGAGCGCCGGGGGCGGTGGGGTCGTAGTAGAAGTGGCAGATCTTGGACTTGGTGCTGCTCAGGTCCTGGTCGGTGACGGTGAGATACCAGGCGAACTCGGTCTTCGCGGTGAGCGCCAGGAAGGGCCCGGAGCTGCTGGTGTGGGAGAAGAGAGTGCTCGCGGTGGTGCCGCTGGTGGCGTTGATCGCCCGCGTGTAGGTCGTGCCGCTCGCCATGTTGTTCAGGGTGAAGTTCGCGGTGAGCGGGCTGGTGGTGCCGTCCGGGTCGGACACCCTGGACCGCAGGGTGACGTCGTTCAGGCCCAGCGAGGTGGGGGTGGTGGCGGTGCAGTTGGTGCTGGGGCTGGTGGTCAGTGAGGTGGGGGTGTTGGGAGTGTGGTCGTAGGTGGTGGTGATGGTGGCCTGCTTGCTGAACTGCTTCCAGGCCAGGTCGTTGCTCTCGTCAGCGGCGCGCAGGCCGAAGGTGAGCTTCGACCACTTGCTGTCGGCGGCCGACTGCATCAGCGACCGGATGTCGAAGGTGACGTCCTCGGGCCCGCAGGTGGTGGACCAGCCGTGGGCGACGGTCTGTGCGTCAAGCTTGCTGAACCAGAACTTCTTGTCGGGGTCGCTGGAGCTGTGCGTGTTGTTCCAGGTGGTGCTGGAGGAGATGGAGCCTGTGTGCCACAGGTCGACCTCCTCCTTGGTGCAGGAGGCCGACCAGTTCTCGTAGAAGGAGATACTGGAGGAGATCACATCCTGTGCGCCCCAGATGCTGCTGTGGACGCTTGTCTGGAACAGGGCGCGGTTGGTGGAGACGTCAGGGGTCCAGTCGGTGTAGCCGACGTGCAGGGGGCCGGGAGTGGACGCGGCGGGCTTGTAGAACGAGGTGTCGGGCCACTCGCTGTCGACGAACGCCCACGCCTGGGCGGTGTCGGTCTGACCGGAGGGGGTGAAGGACGGGTCGATGTAGACCGGGTAAGCGGTGTGCTTGCCCCTGAGCAGGGTGGCCGGGGGCGACAGGCTGATGTGTCCCCGGTGGTAGGCGGCCTTCAGGCTCGCCTTGCGGGCGGCGTCGCCCGGCGCAGCCGGGCTGGAAGCGAGGGGGGCGCCATTGCGGCGGTCTACGGTCAGACCGGTGCGCGGGTCTGTCGTTTTGGGCGTGTTGGCAGCGGGCCGGCTGGAATCCCACATGGTGGGGGCGGTGGCTGAGAACACGGTCCGCCCGGCGTGGTCCTTGGCGGTGATGTCGCCGGCCGTGTCGCTGGCCAGGCTCACGCCCATGGCCCTGGTGGTCAGGTTGAGGTCGGTGAGTGCGGGATTCGCGGCGGCTGTGGCGTTCTTGACGACCAGGACCTCGCTGAACCCGCCGGTGTCCTGTGCGGTGACCGTGAGGTTCACGCCGGGCAGGACGTCGTGGTAGGTCGCTGTGGGGCCGGACAGGGCAGGGGTGCGCAGGGTGAACGCTGCGGGCAGCGAGACGGCCAGGGACCCGCTGCCGGCCCGCATGGTTGCCAGCGGGGCATCTGTGCTGCCGTCGGACAGGGTCAGGGAACTCGTGGCCACTTTGGGGGAGATGGTGCCGTCGGCCTGACGCACCAGTGTCGGATCCAGGTCTTTCCATCGGCCGCGCACCAGTTTGCGGACCGGGGCGAGGGTCTGTCTGAGCGTCAGGGTGCCGTTGGGGTTTGCCGTGAGCGTGGAGGAGTCCGTTGTGTCGGCCGTGGCCTGGACCGGCTTGCCGGTGGCCCGGGCCTTCGTCAGGGCCTGCTGCTCGCTCACTCCGCGGGAGGCGCCGCCAGAGGCGTGATTGGTGGTGCTGGAGTGAGGTGTCGGCGTGGCTGCGTGCGCGAGGCCGGGAAGGCCCAGGGCGCCGGTGACCGCGATAGCGGTGGCGCCGACGACGGTGCGGCGCACCCATGAACGAGGCAATGATTCCCGCGAAGTCTTTTGCATTTTCTTTCCCCCAAATATTCATACTGATGGGAAATTCGGCCAGGGCTACCCTCGACCGACGTTGACCGACCCTGAGCAGGGGTCAATGCTTGGTAAAGCTCTCTTGGTGATCTTGTGGTGATCCGTCGTTCAGCTTGAGGGCTGTGACGGGGTGAGTTCACTGAATGGGCAGGTCGGGGCGGCGACACCGTATGGGGGTGGGGGCGCGCCGCGTGAGCCTGTGTGACTCAGATCACGACATATGTGCGTCTCGGATGTCCGCTTGTGTTGAAGTTTGTCAATTTTCCTTACGTCTTTCTTTTCGAATTCCTTACTCTTCGGGATTGAACCTTCATGTATTTCTTTCCCCGGGCGAACGATCACCGCATGGGGCAATAGGCCCGGGTGACCGTTCGGTATTTCGGCATGTCTTCATGGCGAGGGGGAGACCGTGTCCGGTAGACGCGTGCGCGGAAACAGCGGATCGGCAAAGGCGCGGTACCGGCGGACTGCCGGGAGGCTGCTGGCGGGGTGGGCCGCAGTGCTCGCCTGGTCCTTGTGCCTGAGTCTCGCCTTCGGATCGACAGCGACCGCGCTGCCCCTGTCCTCCACCACAGCTGCCGGGTCGGCTGCCAAACCGAAGGCTGATCTCGGCCGTTCGGTCGCAGGGCTGACGCCTGTCCCGCACAAGAATGTGCATCTGTCCGATGAGACCCGGCACACCGTGGTGCCCACTCGGACGGCATGGCCCGCTGCCAAGACCGGCACGCTGAAACTTGCCGTGCCGAAGCACTCGGCGGTCACCGGCTCCAAGGCCACCGCGTCGGGAACACCGGTGTGGGCGCAGACCGTGGCTGCCAAGAAGGGCGGCTATGCCGGCCCCACGGCGCTCGGGGTCTCGGTCCGGTCCCGGTCACTGTCGGCGCGCCTGGGTGTATCCGGCCCCGTCTGGTCGCTCACCCCCGCCCGGACCGCTGCTGCAGCCTCGGGCTCGGGCCGGGTGAAAGTCGGCCTGGACTACGGCGCCTTCCGTGACGCCGTCGGCGGCAACTACGCCTCCCGGCTGCGTCTGGTGGAGCTGCCGGCCTGCGCGCTGACCACTCCCCAACTGGCCAAGTGTCGTAAGCAGACACCGCTGACGTCCCGCAACGACCCCAAGAACACGGCCGTATCGGCGCAAGTCACGCTCGCCGGTGCTGCTTCGGTGAAGAACGCCGCCGCCTTCACCGGCAAGCGCACGACTGTTGCCGGGGCGGCGGCTTCGGCTGTCTACACCGGCTCCGTCTCCGAGTCGGCAACGGCGCAGACGGCCTCGACGTCCGGCGCGGCCACCGTGATCGCGGCCACCGACTCGACCGGTCAGGAGGGCGGGGGCGGCGGCAACTACGCCTCGACCCTGTCGTCCGCGGGATCCTGGGGCCAGTCGGGGTCCTCGGGTGACTTCACCTACACCTACAAGGTGGACTCGCCGGCGGCCACGACGTCGATGGCGCCGGACGCCTCACTGTCCTACGACTCCGGCAGCGTGGACGCGCAGACGGCCAACACCCAGGCCCAGTCATCCTGGGTCGGTGACGGGTGGACCACCCAGGACTCCTTCGTGGCGCAGGAGTTCACGCCGTGCCCGGACTCTCCGGAGGGCAGCTCCGGTTCGGTGACCACACCGGACGAGTGCTACGACGGGCCGGTCCTGACCATGTCCTTGAACGGGTCGTCGACCTCGATCGTCTATGACAAGGACACGTCCACCTACAAACTGGCCGACGACAATGGTGAGACGGTCACGAAGGTGACCGGCTCGTCGAACGGGTCGGGCACGTATGACACCTCGTACTGGGTGATCACGGAGCGGGACGGCACCAAGTACTACTTCGGCCGCAACGAACTGCCCGGCTGGGCCTCTGGGAACGACACGACGAACTCGGTCGACTCCGAGCGCGTGTATGCCGCCCACTCCAGCGACCCCTGCTACAACTCCACGGCCACCAGCAGCTACTGCACCATGGCCTACAAGTGGCACCTGGACTACGCCACCACCGCCACCGGCGCGGCGATGGCGTACTACTACAAACAGGACACCAACTACTACGGCGCCCACAACGGGGCCTCCGAGGTCAAGTACGTCCGCGACTCCTACCTCGCGCATATCGACTACGGCTTCACCACCGCCACCGGCCCGTACGGCACCGTCCCCGACAAGATCGTCTACGGCACGTCGGCGCGCTGCACCTCCACCAGCGGCAACTGCGGCAGTGCGGAGACCTCCTCCAACGCCTCCTCCTACCCCGACGTCCCCTACGACCTCATCTGCGCATCCGGGGCCACCTGCAGCGCGTACGCGCCGTCGTTCTTCTCCACCGTCCGCCTGACCTCGATCACCACGCAGCAGTACTCGGTCTCCTCCAGCGGGTATGTGACGGTCGACTCCTACGCGCTGACACAGACGGAGCCCTCTACCGGGGATGCGACCAGCGCGACCCTGTGGCTGTCCTCGATCCAGCGCACCGGTTCAGACACTACTGCCGGTGGTTCGACCTCGTCGATCAGCATGCCGGCGGTGAAGTTCACCGGCTCGGCCCTGGAGAACCGGGTGAGTACCTCCACTTACCCGGGCTTGTTCCGGTACCGCATCACGGCGATCACCAACGAGTTGGGTGGGGTCACCGGGGTTTCCTACACGCTGCCGACCACCTGCTCGACCTCGGCCACACCGTCCTCGAACACGGCATCCTGCTTCCCGCAGTACTGGACCCCCAGCGGCTACATCAGCCCGATGCTGGACTGGTTCAACAAGTATGCGGTGCAGGAGGTCCTGGAGACCGACACCACCGGTGGCTCGGCCACCAAGGAGACCGACTACTCCTACAGTGGTGCGGCCTGGCACTACGACGACGACGAGAACACCAAGGCCAAGTACCGCACCTACGGGCAGTGGCGCGGCTATCAGAAGGTGACCACCACCACCGGCAACGGCGCCGGTGATGCGCAGACGAAGCAGGTCGACTCCTACTACCAGGGCATGGACGGCGACTGGCTGTCCTCCACCTCGGCCCGGAGCGTGTCGCTCACCGACTCCCAGGGCGGCAGCCACACCGACGCCGCCCAACTCGCAGGCGCGGTACTGGAGTCCACCTCTTACCTCGGCAACGGCGGCGGTGTCGACAACTCCGCCATCACCTCGTACTGGATCTCCGCTGCGACCGCGACCCGCACCCGGTCCGGGCTGCCGGACCTCACCGCCAACGCGTCGGGTACAGCGGAGCAATGGACCCGGCAGCGGCTGACCGACGGCGGCACCACCAGTTGGCGCTACGCCGAGATCGACACGAGCTACGACGCCACCCGCTCCGACGACGACTTCGGCCTGGCGACCTATGAGTACGCACACAGCGTGCCGGTCGACTCCGCCTATGACCGGTGCACGGCAACCACCTATGCACCGGCCAACACCAGCGCGAACATCGTCGGCCTTGCCTCCGGCACCGAAGAGGACTCGGTGGCCTGCTCTGGCTTCACCGAAGGATCCACCTCCTCCGTCCCCAACGGGCTGAACACCCTTGGCGCCCCCGACAGTGTCACCCGGCCCGACCAGGTCGTCTCCGCCACCCGGACGTTCTACGACGACACCAGCTTCTCCACCGCCTTCCCGCAGGCCAGCGCCCCGACCATGGGCCTGGTCACGATGACCCGCAAGGCCACCGACTACGGGTCGGGCGCCTTCACCTGGCGCACCACCGAGAAGAACACCTACGACAGCACTTACCACCGCCTGGCCAGCACGACCAGCGGTAACGGCAACACCACCACGACCGCCTACACGGTCAACTCCGTGTACCTGACCACCGGACAGAGCGTCAGCCAGCCCACCGTCGGCGGCGTCGCCCACACCAGTAGCTCCACCGTCGACCCGGAGCGGGGCCTTGCCCTCACCACGACCGACGCCAACCATGTGGTTACCACCGCCCAGTACGACGCGCTGGGCCGGCCCACGTCGGTGTGGAAGAACTCCCGTGCCACCACCTCGCTGGCCAACCAGACCTACACCTACACCCTGTCCAGCAGCTCCCTGTCGGGCATGGTGACCAACACTCTCAATGACAACAGCGGTTACCTCACGTCGGTCAGTATCGAGGACTCCCTGGGCCGCGCCCGCCAGACCCAGACCTACACCCCTCAGGGCGGCCGCCTGATTGACGACGCCCTGTATGACTCACGTGGCTGGGTGGCCAAGAAGAACACCGGCTACTGGGACTCCGCCACCACACCGACGCTGTCGCTGAAATCGGTGGCCGACAACCAGGTTGCCGACCAGGACGTTTACACCTACGACGGGCTCGGCCGGCCGATCTACGACGCCTCCGAAAGGAACGGCGTCGTCGTCTCGACCGCGACCACCGTCTACAACGGCGATGCCACCACCGTCATCCCGCCCAGCGGGGGCATCACCCAGACCACCCGCACCGACCCGGTCGGCCGCACCAGCGAACTCGACCAGTACACCGCCTCACCCACACTGACCACGCCGTTGAACGCCGCCACCGGGGTCTTCTACCTCACCGGCGGCACGACCAGCGCTATTAAGTACGGCTACGACGGCCACGGCCAGCAGTCCACCACCACCGACGCCAAGAACCAGGTGTGGACCAACACCTACGACCTGGCTGGAGAGGTGACCTCCAAGACCGACCCCACGGCCGGCAAGACCTCCGCCATGACGTACGACGGGGACGGCAACCTGCTGCAGGCGAAGGAC
This sequence comes from Streptomyces sp. NPDC058683, assembly GCF_042716195.1. Lineage (NCBI taxonomy): Bacteria > Bacillati > Actinomycetota > Actinomycetes > Kitasatosporales > Streptomycetaceae > Streptomyces > Streptomyces sp. NPDC058683. The sequence goes on along the minus strand of NZ_JBHXSK010000008.1, from coordinate 24,008 downwards.
TCCCGCGACCAGTACGTCTCCTACACCTACGACGCCCTCGACCGGAAAACCGGCCAGTACGCCGCCGCCACCGCCGACCAGGCCGCCTATACCTCCGTCAGTACCCCCGGCAACCAGACCGCAGCGTGGGTGTACGACAACGCCAACACGGCGATCTCCGGCATGACCTACCCGGTCGGCCACGTCACCACGGCGACCTCTTACAGCGGCGGCTACGCCTACGTCCAGCAGGCCTTGAACTTCAACGTCTTCGGCGAATCCCTGGGCGAGGAGACCATCATCCCGTCCGCCGCACAGGGCACCGTGCTCGGTAAGACGTGGAAGATCACCCACTCCTACACCAGCGTCAACGGGCTGCTGTGGACCGACGGCTACGCCCTCGGTGGCGGACTGCCCGCGGAGACCGTCACCCACGGATACAACAACGACGATGAAGAAGACGAGCTCGCCACCAGCGCCTACAGCTACCTGCAAGGCACCACCTACAGCGCCTACAACCAGGTCGCCCAGGTCCAGCTCGGCTCCGCCAGCTCCTACGCCAGCGTCACCGACAGCTATGACGACCACACCGGGGAGCTGAAGGACCAGCTCGTCACCCGCTCCACCACCACCCCCGCAAGCGTCGACGAGACCGCGTACGAGTACGACCTGTCCGGCAACATCACCCGCCAGACCGAGACCCGCTCCGGCTCCAGCACCACGGCCGAAACCCAGTGCTACACCTACGACACCCTCGACCGCCTCACCACCGCCTGGACCACCGCCTCGACCGCCACCGACACCTGCAACGCCACGCCCATCAGCAGTGACCACAGCACTGTCGGCGACGGCATCACCGGCGGCACGTACTGGACCACCTGGACCTATGACGACATCGGCAACCGGCTCTCCCAAACCCAGCACACCGTCTCCGGTACCGGCAGCGACACCATCACCAACAGCGTCTGGTCCAGCGATCAGCCCAACACCCTGACCGGCACCACCAACACCGGCGGGTCCACCAGCTCGACCAGCTACACCTACGACTCCGCCGGCAACACCCGCACCCGCACTACAAGCACCGGCGACCAGACCCTCGTCTGGAACAACGCCGACCAGCTGACCAGCGTCTCTAACAGCACCACCGGCACCGCTACCAGCTACATCTACGACGCCGGCGGCAGCCTGCTGCTGCAGATCGACCCCAGCACCACCACCCTGTACCTCGGCAGCGAACAGATCACCCTCAACGACTCCGCCGGCACCGCCACCGGCGTGCGCTACTACAGCGCCCCCGGCGGTTCCACCATCGTCCGCACCGGCACCGGCACCAACTACGGCTTCGAAGTCGCCGCCGACCAGCACGGAACCAACAGCCTCTACCTCGACAACACCGCCCAGACTCCCACCTGGCGCCAGTTCGACCCCTACGGCAACCCCCGCGGAACCACCACCGCCTGGGCCGACAACCGCACCTTCCTCAACAAGACCACCGACACCACCACCGCTCTCACCAACATCGGCGCCCGCGAATACGACCCCACCATCGGCCGCTTCATCAGCCTCGACCCCGTATTCGAAGCCACGAGCCCCCAGGAACTCAACGGCTACACCTACGGCGCCGACAACCCCGTCTCCAACAGTGATCCCACGGGGCAGAGAAGCGAGGAGTGCGGCACCCTCTACAACTGCCACGGCGGGGTCATCACCCGCCACACCACCGAGTACACCTCTCCCCAGGCTCAGACCAGGTACTACGAGACCACACCCACATACGGCTCCATGGGCACGGCCACGCGTTACGGGGCCATCGAGAAGCAGGTCGACAAGAACGAGCACTACAAGACACTGAGGCCCGTCTCAGTGAAGGACTCCCTCGCGGGCGCCATCGACTCCCTGGTCAGCGCCGCCGAGGCCCTCAGCCCCGCCTGTACCTTCGGCGTCTCCTGCGGCGCAGCCACCGGAGCCTACCGATCCGCCGTCTCGCACCTGGGCGTGAACACGTCCTCCCATTCATACGATGCCGGCGGCTTCATGATGAGTGGCGCCCTTGCCCTCTTCGGCGGCGGCGAAGCCGAGGAAGGGGAACTGGGCGCCGCCGAAAGGTGCAGCTTCAGCCCCGAAACACCCGTTCTCATGGACAAGGGCAAGACGAAGCCCATCGGGAAGATCAAGGCCGGCGACAAGGTCGAAGCTGCAGACCCCAAGACAGGCAAACACCAAGGCTCCCGCACGGTCCAGCACGTGTGGATCAACCACGACCACGACCTGCTCGACCTCACCGTCCGCACCAAGGACGGCCACACTTCCACCCTTCACACCACCGCCAACCACCCCTTCTGGGATGACAGCACCCATACGTGGTTCCCTGCCGGCCAACTCCGCTACGGTGACGCTCTCAATACAGACTCCAACGGCCACGTCTACGTCGTCGCGACCAAAGCCACACCGGGCACAGCGAACCGCTGGAACCTCACCGTTCAGCAACTCCACACGTACTATGTGTTGGCGGGCGGCGTCCCGATCCTCGTTCACAATACGGATGGGGAAAAGTGCGTCATTACGCTCAAGTACAAGAGTGGCTGGTCGGCGGACCAGATCAAGGCTGCTGATGCGAAGGTGGCTTCGTTGAATGCGGCTGATAAGTTGGTGGTGAGTGATGCCGAGGCCGCGCGAGGCAGTACTAGTGCTGCCGACCTGTGGCGAAACGCAGGTAATGAGACCGAGGAAGGTAAGGACATTGACCACGTGATCGACCTTCAACTCGGCGGCGCAGACGACATAGGCAATTTGTCGCCACTCGACTATTCGGTAAATCGCAGCCTTGGCCCCCAAATCAATCGACAAATCAAGAGGTTGGGCCTTCAAGTCGGGAATGTAGTTGATTCTGTTCGCATTATCCCTCGAAAATGACCGCTTGCAGTGATTGTGAATGGATGCACTGATGGATTCGACTCCCCAGCAGGTTTCGAGGACCGTTCGAACGGATGCTGGTTTGTGCGCAATCTGGCAGACGGAGTACTTCACGGAGACAGGCGACCCCGATGACTGGGACGACTGGGCCTCGGATGATGAACTCCTGGTCCAGGCCATCTCCGCAGGGGCTCTAGTCCCCATCGGAGTAGGGGCGGACGGGGTCTTTGAGGTACTGATTCGCTGGAACTTCTCTGGCCCAGGGCTTACGGAGCGAGAAAGGCGTTGTGTTCTCGTCTCTTCTGAGCCGTATCTATTGGCTTCCCCGGGTGTGATCTACGTTGGAGGGCTTGAGGAGTCAGGCGATCTTCCGGGGCGGGATGCAAATCGGATCGAGCTGCCGAGGGGGCTTTATTCGGTGGTGGTTAATCTGATCGACTGGAAGGCCGAGCCAGAATCAGTGGGTAAGGATGGGCGCCCGCTGGAAGGCGCCCTGCCGGATTTCGTTGTAGAGATTCGGGCGGAAGAAGAGACGGGAAAGGCCTATAGAGCCAAGTCCGCTACTTTCGATAGACCCTAATAGGCTTCCTGGCAAGACGCTGCTCTCAAGGTTTAATAGAGTTCGTGTTTTTTCGCGGGCCACCGCTTCGTCTCGGGAGCGTCTGCGTAGAAATGACAGTGGCTCCACCGGAATATGGGAGTCGGCCTCTGTGGGGCGTCTGAGCTCCAGCAGTGGGATTGGCTGGAGCGGGAGTTGCAGCGGGGCCCGCTCGCGCATGGCTGGGACGACGAGTTCCAGGGGTTTACGCTGAAGCGGGTCAAGCTGTCGATCGGGTGAAGCTGTCGCGGCGGCACGGCTGGTCCGCGCAGGTGTCCCTGAGGCGGGCGGTCGAACGCGAGGACGAGGCGATCGAGGCGTGGAAGTCCGTGGGGGTGCCTCACCTTGCGGGGGAGGTGTGGGCGTAGGTAAAAGGACTGCGGCGAACGTGGGCGCCCACATCTACTTCGAGGACGAGGCAGGTCAGGGGCTGAGGCCGCCAAAGGGACATACCGGGGCACCGTGCGGAGTCCGGCCGGTGGTGCGGGTGCGCGGCCGCAATCGGGGACGGGTCAACATCGCAGGTGATCGTCATGACCCACCTGCGGCTCGATGCCCCGGTGGTGTGGTGCCGGGACAACTTGAACGCGCACCTGGTCAAGGAGCTGGCAGACTTCGCCGAGTAACACCAGGACTGGTTGCAGATTTTCCAGACGCCCTTCTCTGCTCCGGTGCTGAACCCCGCCGGGGGGATCTGGTCGCTCCTCAAGTGGCACCTGGCGCCGTTTTCGCTCTGTGCGAGAGCTGCGGAAGCTGCGAGGCGAAGCTCGCGCACGTGGCAACCGCTACGGCGAGCCGTGCCGAGGAGTGCCCGCCGACTGGGGCAGGACGGCGCGGAATTGCCAGCGCCATCAGCTATATGCCGCATCTGGTAGTTCGGCTGGCAGGCCAGAAAGAACGTGCGGTCCCGCTCACTCCGTGACGGAGCCGCCGCGCCGCTGAACCAGGGGCCGCAACGGTACGCGCCGACGGCGATCACAGCCGCGAGGGTGCGAGTGTCGGCGATCTCGCACTCGCTGCTGTCGCGCTGGTGACCCGACGTTCGTAGTCATCACCCTTGATGGGCCAGCCGACATGCAGCTCTCTGCCGTGACGCTCATTTGACGCTCGGTGCGCCTGAAGGTCCCCAGGCGAAGCCGGAAAACCGTTTCTGACCTGCAGTTTCCCTAGCCTGGATCTGGGTGATCTGTTTCCGATGACGCATCATGTGGAGTGCGCGGCGATTCTTGAGCCCGCAGCAAAGGGCCTTTGACCTGCTGATTTTCTGATTCGTCAGGTTGCGGGCGGGGCGTGCCGACATGTTTCCGTGGGTCCACCGCGTGGAGCATGCTGCAGGTTCCCGCCACGTGTCTCACATGCGGTTTCGCAGCGGGGGCGTGGTCGAGAAGGCTCTGCCTCAACTCTGTGAGGGACGGGTTCGGAACATGTCTTGACGCTCGTTCGACGCTGTTTCTGACGGAGCGTGAGGTGGTCGTGTCGGGCTTAACCCGTCGAGCAGGATGCGGTGTGTCGAACGGCCGCAGTGGAGCGGGGGATTGCGTCCGCCGATGCGCTCTTCTCTCTGGAGGGCATCCCAGAAGGAGCCGTCGTACCAGAGCCGGAGGGCTTGGCGGCGACTGAGGCAGCGGTCGAGCGACTCGGTAGCCGGTTCGCCGGACTGGACGGTCAAGTACGGCACGCGCTGAGACGTACCCGAGATCACGCAGGCAATCTGTCCAGCGACCGTCTCCAGGGACTCTCGGAGATCGTGCAGAATGCCGAGGACCTTGACGCCACGGACGTACGCATTCTGACAAAGGAACGGGAACTCCTCGTCGCCCACAACGGCAGTCCCGTACGGCTGCCGGACGTTCTGGTGAAGGGAGCACTGGCCCCCGTCGCGACCGGCGTGGTGGCCGGCGCGGCGGCGGGGGCACAGGATTGGGCCCGGACGGCGATCGAGGGTTTGACCGGCATCCTCTGATCAGCGAAGGCGTCAGTGGTGTCCCGCAGCTACGGGCCCGCGGCAGCTATGTGCGGCGTGCCTGTACGCGGTGGCCCGTGCGCACGCCGGACAGGGATCGAAGACGGTGGTCGGCTGTTTCATGTCATCGGGCGACAGGTGGCCACTCCCTTCCAGAAAAAGCTTCTTCACCTGGCCTGTCAGGCCGGCCTCGGCAGAAGTTCTCCGTCGACGTACAGATCAACGCGCTCGTTGAGGAATGCGACCATGCCGGCAATGCGGTTGGCCTGGACCGTCGGTAGGTCGTAGCCCCATGCGATGTCGTCATGCGTGGCGACTTCGCCGTCGAACGACCAGTAGCCGCTCGTCGTCCCCTTGTACGGGCATCGGGTCACCGTGTCGGAGTGGCGCAGCCTGGTGAAGTCGACGTAGAGGCGGTCGAGGTAGTAACGCGTCGGCAGCCCGGTCTCGAACAGTTTGACGCAGCGCGGCGCTTCCGCCAGCACTACCCCGTCCATTTCCACGCGGACGTTGCTGGAGGAGGGCAGCGCGTCCACGCGGGAATAGGGGCTCCTGGGGTGGACGAAGACCGCCTCGTCCTCTTCGAACCAGGAGTCCAGCGCCTCCCACTCGAAGCGGACAGTTCCGTGCAAGGCCTCGGGAGCGCCGTCCTCCCACACCCACGCCGCACCCTCTCGGACCTCTGGTCCCACCTGCAGGGTGTGGCGCCGTGCGGGTCCGGCGCCGTGGAACTCGCTGTGTCCTTCGTCGATGAGCGTGGCGTCGATCATGTCGCGGACGGGGATGCTGAACTGGGGGTAGGTGGGCCGCTCCCACACATACAGTGCGCGCCGTGTGTCGAAGGCGACGCGGCCGCCCAGCGTCCCCCGGATGCGGCGGGGGACGGGCTCGAGATGCCCGACCGGCGCGATCAGGCTCGGGTGCTGCACATTCTCCGTGGTCATCGTGAGTACCTCTATCAGTGGTGGGGGCTCGGCAGGGGAAGGGGCGCGGGCCGGTGGGTCAATCGGCATGGAGACCGCGAAGCAGGCCGGTGGACTGGCCCACCTCGATGAGGTAGCCGTCCGGATCGCGCAGGTAGCAGCGCAGTTCCGAACCGCGGTCGAGGGGTTCGGTGAGGAAATGAGCGCCCTTGGCGACCGCGTCGGCGTGGAAGGCGGCCATGTCCGCGACGCGGACATTGAGAAAGCTCGACACCCGCTCGGTGCTCCGGGGCGCCTCAAGCGTGACACCGGGTTTGTCGGGGGTGGGGCCACCCCCGGGATTCATGATGATCCAGCTGTTGGCCACCTTCACGATCGCCGGGCTCTCCTCCATCACCACCTCACCGTCGAACACGTCGGCGTAGAAGCGCCGTGATCTCTCCACGTCGCGCACGGTCAGGAAGTGCGTGACAAGGAGCCCTTGTTGCGGGGCGGGTAGATCACCGTGAGCCGTCATGGTCCGTCATCCTCACTGTGCAGGGTGGGAAAGTGGCGCCGGTCGCGAGCAGGAGCGACCCCTCCATCTGATTCGTGCCGTCGTGATGCCGGCACGACCTCGAGTTCGGTGAGGGCGCTCATCCGGTCACCGCTGTGGTGCGGCGCTCCGGGGCAACGCCCACGGCACCTGGAGGGCGCTGCTCGGCCGGGCGGTGCGCGGTTCCCGGAATCCGTGACCGTTGTGTTCGGGACGGTCGCGTGTCGCTTGTGGGCGGCGGCTTACTGGCGGAGCTCGGCTGCGACGTACTCGAAGGTCGGGCCGGCTGTGTTGTCGTCGCCGTCGAGGGTCTGCATCAGGTTCTGCGCCTTGCCCTTGAGCGCGTACATCGTGCCCATGGTGGCCCCGAGCATCTGCGGCTTGCCGTTGAATACTTGCTCCAGTTGTTGGAGCAGAGCGCAGTACGCCTGGTTGAACTGGTCCTGCGCGCCGCGGATCGGATCGCCCACAGGGTGGTCCGCGAGCCGGGGATTGGGGCGCATGGGGTAGATCCCGTCGAGGTCGACCACCAGGGCTTCACCCGTGGGTCCGGATTGCGGCGTGTCACCGGGCTGGTGTCGACGGCCCAGCTTGAGCTCCAGGAAGCGGTAGTAGTGCGAGACCTCGTTGCGGTCTGGGTGGAAGACGTCCTGGTCGTTGTCCCAGACCGCCCCGCGTGCTGCCCCCTCGCCCTGTTCGACGATTTCCTCGATCGCCGTCAGTGCCGAGGCGAGATCGGTGACCGCGGTCACCTGCCCGCTTGTGTGGGCGAAAGGGCCCGCGGTGAGCTGACGAGCCGGGTCACCGGTGAAGACTTTATGCTCACCGAACTCGGCACTGAGATGGCGCAGTCCTTGTTCGATCGCGTCATAGAACTGCCCGATCGTCTCGTAGTCGTCTCCTTCAGCCCGGGCGCCGGGCAGGGCCGGCTGCTCGAGGCGGAGGAACATCTCCAGGGCTTCGGGTCCGAACGGGAGGAGGGACAGCTGTATGGAGCGGTCGCCATGGGGCAGGGCGCGCGGGTGGGCCGGCAGCATGTGGGGGGCGTCCAGGACGGGTTGGCCACCGACCGCGTTGAGGAGATTCGCCGCCAGCGCCAGGTGGAGCATCTCCTCGACGAAGACACCGCTGACGGCCTGAACCGCGTCCGGGTTCTGGTGCGGATCGAGGGAGTAGAGGGCGCACAAGTAGGGCGGCAGCGTTGCGTGTTCCAGCTCGACCGCCCATTGAAGGTGTTCGCGGAGACTTTCGAGTGTTGTGATCGGCGCCCTTGACGGCGCCGCGTCGCTCTTGAGCTGTTGAGAGTTGTTCAACGTATTCTCGCTGGGGTCGTCGCCACGGGTGGGTGCGACGGCAGAGCCTGTGACAAGGTGGACAATTACCGCTTTTCCGCCCACCGAAGGCACCTTCTCTGCCGATCATCAGCATTGACAGGACGGTCGGCGAAACTGTGACAACAGCAGCGGGATGGTGTGCTTGATCCGGCGTCCTCACAGGTACGCCGTGTCCGGGCTCAGACGTTCCGGTGTGGTGCGCGGGCGTCCCTCTCCGGTGCGAGGCACGCGGATGCGTTGAAGGACGGGGATCGTCTGCGGTGCGTCGCCCCATCGGCCCGGAGTGACCAGCGGAGCGAGGGGCCTGCAGTTGCCGTCGCCCGCCAGTCGACAGCACGAGCCGGACCCTCTTGCCCACTTCGAGGTGGCCGTTGACAGCCTTGAGGATCTTCCCGACCTCCACGATGCTCCACTCCCCTTGGGAGGGCACGTCCTGGGCCTGCTCGCATCACGGCCCGTCCGTTCATCGACTTCGAACTCGATGCCCTCACCCACTCGGCCACGAGGTTCCAGACGGATCGCGGATGCCTTGCCTGTGAGCAAGTCCGCCACCCGCAGCGCCGTCCACCAGTCCTCGTCCAGGTTTCCCGCCTTGTCGGCCCTGCCACCCGGCAACCCCAACTGGTTCACCCCACCTGCTGCCCTGACTGATGGTGTCACTGACTTTTGACCCGCCCACTGACAAAGCCTGACGATCAGAGCTGCCTCTGGCATTCGAGGATCACGCGGCCATGGCTCGACTGCACACCGATGCCGGCCGGAGCCCTGCCGGAGACTGGGTCACGGCTGAGATGGACGGCCGTTACCCGTGCGGCACTGCACTGGATGGGTCTCAGGAACGGGGGGCAACGCATACCTCGGCCTTGACGCTCGTTTGACGCTCCGAGTGTTCAAGGGGCTCTTCGGTGGAGTCGCAAATGCCATCTGACCTGCGGTTGCGCCCAGGATCCCCACTTCTGACATCTTTCCGATGACGCATCACGTGGAGTGCGTGGCGATCCTGGAGCCGGTCGCGAAGGGCGCCTGACCGCTCGTGACGCTCGTCTGATGGTGTGTCAGGCGCGCTGACTAGCTGGTCAGGCCGCCTGAAATGGAGGGTTGCCGAAGGCTTTTCCGAAGGCAAGGCGGTCTTTGGGCACCCTGAATCCGACGTCGTCCAGGCTCAGTTGCACCACGTCCTGGACGGACTGAAGGCATAGTTCACCAACACCGCTGCTGGGCTTGGCGCTGCTCCCCGGACAGCCCCGCCACCCGAATCCCTCGTCCCGTGCGCCCCTTCGGTCCCGCGTCAAGATTCCGATGACGTGGCGTCAAAGACGCGACAAGACAGGACTACTCCGTGTTCGAAACGCAAGAGTGGCCCTCGCGGAAGGCGCGGCGCAGGCCGCTCCGCAGCGCGAAGGGGATTCAACGCAATGCCGGACACCAGCGCCACGGAACAGCGCCCCGCGGCACCGCCCCGGACGTCGGTTCCGACGGGGGCCGACTCCTCCCGGTCGTCCAGGGGTCGGCACCGCGAACCGCGTGTTTCCCCTGACAGTTGGATACGTCGACCGCTGCGCAGAACACGACGGCCGCGCCTCGGCCCCCCGCAACCGTGGCGCGGCCGTCTTCCTGCGACCGTCCCCCAGTGGTTGAGACTGCTGCGCGGTGCCGCGTTGAGCGTTTCGGCGCTGCTCGTCATCGCGCTCGTCCTGACCGGACTGTTCACGCGCTCCGCCTGGTCGGACATCCGGAACCACTCCGCACCCCAGATCACCAGCGCCACCGGCCTGTACTTCACGCTCAACGACATGGACGCCCAGCTGGCCAACCAGCTGATGTTCGGCACCGACAAGGACCTCGCCGACGACCGGAGCACCGCCGCCCACATCTACAACCAGCGGCGCAGCCAAGCGGGCGTCTACCTTCGCGATCTCTCGGTCGCGGCCCAGGGCGACCCGGTCGCCGAGGCGTCCGTCGCCCAGGCCATCGCCGACTTCGGCAGTTACGAGGAGGGCGCCTCCCACGCGCTGATCCTCAGCAAGCAGCACGCCTACGCCGCGGGGAAGACCGACGCCGACACGCTGGCCGCCTACCGGTCGACCACCGATCTGATGCGCAGCCGCCTGCTGCCCGAGGCCGACCAGTTGGTCACGGCCAACAACATCGCCTTCAACACGACCTACGCCACCGCCACGGACAGGCTGTCCTCGGCCCGGATCGGTGTCCTTGCCGCCGGTCTGCTGCTGGTCGCCGTACTCGTCGTTCTCCACCTCTTCTTCACCTTCCGGTTCCGGCGCATCGTGAATCCGGCCCTGGCGGCCGCCGTTCTGATCGCTGTCGGCGTCTCGATCGCCGCGAGCGTGCAGATCTCCGCCCAGCAGGACCACCTGCATGTCGCCCGCCGTGACGCCTACGACTCCGTCGTCGCCCTCACCCGGGCCCGCGCCGTCGCGTACGACGCCAACGCCGACGAGTCCCGCTACCTGCTGGACCAGCCGAACGCCGCCGAACACGAACAGCACTTCTTCGACAAGACACAGCAGCTCATGCGGCTGCCCGGAGCCACCATCCACACCTACGACGCGAAGGCCGCCGCGGCCATGGCCGCCTACCGCGTCGGCCAGGAGGACCTGCGCTTCACCGGCTTCTTCGGCGACGAGTTCCGCAACATCACCTTCCGCGGGGAACGCGAACAGGCCGAGGTCGTCGTCGCCCGCTACCAGGTGTACGAACGGGACGACCGCAAGATCCGCGCCATCGCCACGTCCGGGGACCTGACCGGGGCGATCGCCTACTGCGTCAGCTACAAGCCGGGGGAGTCCAACTGGGCCTTCGGCGAGTTCGACACGGCACTGCAGAAACTGATCACGATCAACACCACTGCGTATGAACGGGCTTCGTCAGAAGGTGCCGGCAGCGCGCTCTCCGCGCCGGTCGGCCTGGCCGGCGCCGCGGTCGTCATCGTCGCTCTCGCCGTGGTCGGCCTGCGGCGACCCCTGGCCGAGTTCCCCAGGAAGGGCTGAGAGCGTGGCCGAGACCGGGTGGCGGGGGATGGCCCCGCCAGACCACTTCGGAGCCCTGCTGCCCGGGATCTTCGCTCATGACCTCCAGGGTGCGCCGCAGGGTGATACCTCCAGGGTGCGCCGCAGAGCGATGGCGGACCGGCCCGGGAACGGGTCCACGAATGACTCGGCGAAGCCCTGGTCGGCCCAGGTCTCCTCGACGACGGAGTGCGGCCGGCGTGTGCACGGCCGGTACCGGTCCCGGGCCGCCGGAGCCCGCGGCTCCCGGGCGGGGCGGTGAACCCGCGCATGGACATTCGATGGGGAACAGGGTGGACACCATGAGCAAGTGCCGACGCCCGGGCTGCGCCGGGACCATCGAGGACGTCGGCGGCGGCGATCTGTACTGCGACGTCTGCGGGCGCGCGCCCGTGCCGCAGCGAGCCGGCACCGGGCGTATCAGGGGTGCCGGGGGCGCCACGCGGGCGGGGGCGCCGTCCGGGAACGAGGGCCTGGGGCGCAGCGGCTCCGGGAACACCTCGGCCTCGCCCCCTTCCGCGCTCGGGCGGCTGTCCCGCACCCTCACCGGCACCGTCGGCGGCCCGTCGATGACCGTGCGCAGCTCCGGTTCCGCAGGCAGCGGCCCGACCCGTGGCAGGCTCGGCGCCGGTCTGGTGTCCGTACCTCCCCTCCCGCGTCCCGATCCGGCCGCCACCGTCCTGAAGAACCCCCAGGTCCCGGAGCGGAACCGCTACTGCGGCAAAAGCGCATGCGGTGCGCCGGTCAGCCGCGGTCGCGGTGACCGTCCGGCTCGCCCGGAGGGCTTCTGTGCCAAGTGTGGCCACCCGTACTCCTTCACCCCCAAGCTGCGGGCGGGCGACGTCGTCCACGGCCAGTACGAGGTCGCGGGCTGTCTGGCGTACGGCGGGCTCGGCTGGATCTACCTCGCCGTCGACCGCGCGGTCAGCGACCGCTGGGTGGTCCTGAAGGGCCTGCTCGACACCGGCGACGAGGACGCGCTGGCCGCCGCCGTCTCGGAGCGGCGGTTCCTCGCCGAGATCAAGCACCCCAACATCGTCCGCATCTACAACTTCGTCGAGCATCTCGACCAGCGCACGGGTTCCCTCGACGGCTACATCGTCATGGAGTACGTCGGCGGCAAGTCCCTGAAGGAGATCGCCGAAGAGCGGCGCGGTCCGGACGGCAAGCGCGAGCCGCTGCCGGTCGAGCAGGCCATCGCGTACGCCGTCGAGGTCCTGGAAGCCCTCGGCCACCTCCACAGCCGCGGGCTGCTGTACTGCGACTTCAAGCTCGACAACGCCATCCAGCAGGAGGACTGGCTGGAGCTCATCGACATGGGCGCGGTCCGGCAGATGGACGACCAGGACTCCCCGATCTACGGCACCGTCGGCTACCAGGCCCCGGAAGTCGCCGAGTCCGGCCCGTCCGTCGCCTCCGACCTCTACACGGTGGCCCGCGCCCTCGCCCTCCTCACCTTCGACTTCCCGGGCTACACGAACGTCTTCGTCGACAGCCTCCCCGGCCCGGCCGACGTCCCCGTCTTCTCACGGTACGAGTCCTTCCACCGGCTCCTCGTCCGGGCCACCGACCCCGACCCCGGCAACCGTTTCGGCTCCGCCGCGGAAATGTCAGACCAACTCCTCGGCGTCCTCCGCGAGATCGTGGCCTCGCAGACAGGCAAGCCCCGCCCCGCCCTGTCCGGCATCTTCGGGCAGGAACTGCGGGTCGTCGAGGACAAGCTGGTCGCCCCTTTGGCCGGCGCCGCGTCCGCCCTCGGTGCACACGTGTTCGCTGTGCGGCGCGGTGCCCCGCGCCGGCCGGTGAACGGGGCCGCAGGCGTCCTGCCGGGGCATCCGGCAAGCAGGGCAGGGGAGTTTGTTCACGCCCCGGCGCCGGTCGGCCCGCCGGGCAACGCCGTCATCGGTCGCACCCCGTCCCCGCCCGGTACGCCCGACACGGTGCCGGAGCGGGCTGCCGGCCCGGCCGGTGAGGCCGGGGGAGGAGCAGTGCTCGGCGTGGCGCGGCTCGACGCGAGGGCCGCCTCCCTCGCGCTGCCGGTGCCGCTCGTGGACCCGGCCGACCCCAACGCCAGGTTCCTGGCGGGCCTGGCGGCCGCGACACCGGCGGAACTGGTCACGGCCCTGCGGTCGGCGCCCGTCGACTCCGTCGAGAGACGGCTGCGGGTCCTGAGGGCGCGGCTGGAGCTGGACGACGTCGAGGCGGCGTCGCGGGTGCTGGCGGCGCTCGCCGACGACGATCTCGACGACTGGCGGGTGGTGTGGCACCGGGCGCTGACCGCGCTGGCGACCGGCGACCACGAGACGGCCGCGCTGGCCTTCGACGCCGTGTACGACGCCTTCCCGGGCGAGGCCGCGCCGAAGCTGGCGCTGGGCGTCTGCGCCGAGATGCTGGGCCGGCTGGACCGGGCCGCCGCGTACTACCGGCTGGTGTGGACCACCGACGAGCGCTACGTCAGCGCCGCGTTCGGCCTCGCCCGCGCGCTGCTGGCCTCGGGCGAACGGGCCGGGGCTGTGGCGGCGTTGGAGTCGGTGCCGGATTCCTCGATCCATTTCACGGCGGCCCGGGTCGCCGCGATCCGCGCCCGGCTGCGCGAGCGGTCTCCACGGGAACCGCTGCTGGAGGACCTTCGTGCGGCAGCCGCCCAGGTGGAGGAGTTGCGGGAGCTCGGTATCGGCGCCGACCGGAGTGAGCAGCTCTCCACCGAAGTACTGGGCAGCGCACTCGACTGGATACTCTCCGGCAGCCCCGGCGCAGGCCCGGAGGCCGTCGGGACCAGACTGCTGGACTACGGCCTGACCGAGCGCGAGCTGCGCTTCGGCATGGAGCGCTCCTACCGTGTGCTGGCCCGGCTCGCCCAGCAGCACAGCTCGACGACCGAACTGGTGGAACGGGCCAACCGCTTCCGCCCCTGGACGTGGGTGTGACAGATGCCGCAACCGACCACCTGCCCCTTCTGCGCCGAACTGCCGGAGCCCGAGGACAAGTTCTGTGGCGCCTGCGGCACGGAACTGACGTCCCCCGGCGAGAAGCCGTCTGCCCGGCCGCGCCCGCGCGACCACCGGGAGCTGGCGCTGGAGGGAGTGGCGGCGGTCAGTGACCGGGGGTTGCGGCACCACCGCAACGAGGACGCCTTCGCGGTGTCCGCGACCACGCTCCCCGACGGCACCCCCGTCGTGCTCGCCGTGGTGTGCGACGGGGTGTCGACCGCGTACCGCCCGGACGAAGCGGCCGCGGCCGCCACCGAGAGCACCACCGGGTCGCTGCTCGGAGCGCTGCAGCGCGGCGCCTCGTTCGAGGACGCGATGCGCGACGCGCTGCTCACCGCGGACCAGGTCGTCACCGACCTCGCCGCCGAGGATTCCGCAGGGGCCCGGGCCCCGCACCGGATCGCTCCGGCCTGCACCTGCGTCAGCGCCATCGCGTCCGGCAAGGTCCTCACCGTCGGCTGGATCGGCGACAGCCGCGCCTACTGGATCCCGGAGGACCGCAGCACCCCCGCATCGCGCCTCACCGAGGACGATTCCTGGGCGACCTGGATGGTCTCGACGGGTCTGCCGCCCGAAGAGGTGTATGCGGACAGCAGTGCCCATACCATCACCGCCTGGCTCGGCGCGGGCTCGGACGAACTCGATCCGCACACCACTTCCTTCGAGCCGGACGGACCGGGGGTCGTGGTGGTGTGCACCGACGGGCTGTGGAACTACGCCGAATCCGCCGAGGAGTTGGCGTCGGCGGTACCGGCGGACGCCCGCGCGCACCCCCTGCGGTGCGCGCAGGTGCTGGTGGAGGCGGCGCTCGACAGGGGCGGCCGCGACAACGTGACGGTCGCTGTCCTGCCGTTTCCGGTGTCTGCCGCACGGGCGGAGCACGAACCCGCGCAAGCGGAACACGAACCCGCGTCATCCGCGTGAAGCGGGCCTAAGGAGCGCAATCGATGGCTGTCTTCTCCAAGCCGACCGTGCCGCAGTTCGCGGTCGACATCTACCAGAACGAGTACCTTCCGGAGGGCGGCCGCGAGGTCAACGCGATCGTCACCGTGACCGCGACCGGCGGCGGTACCCTCGGCGGCCGACCGGTGGGGACCCCGAGCCCGTCCTGGACACCCGGGACCGCACCGGCCGCGGCGGTGGTCGTCATGGTCGACTGCTCCGGCTCGATGAACAACCCGCCGGCCAAGATGCAGAACGCGCGCGACGCGACCGCCGCCGCGATCGACACCATCCGCGACGGCGTGGCCTTCGCCGTGATCGCCGGTACTCATACGGCCCGCGAGGTCTACCCCGCCGACGGCCGGCTCGCCGTGGCCGATTCCGCCACCCGTCACCAGGCCAAGCAGGCCGTGCACAGCCTGGGTGCGGACGGCGGCACCGCGATCGGCAGCTGGCTGTGGCTCGCGGACGAACTGCTCGCCACGGCCGACGTCCCGATACGCCACGGCATCCTGCTCACCGACGGCCGCAACGAGCACGAGGAGCCCGGTGCGCTACGGGCCGTACTCGCCGCCTGCGCCGGACGCTTCACCTGTGACACCCGGGGCGTCGGTACCGACTGGGAGGTGAAGGAGCTCACCGATGTCGCCTCGGCGCTGCTCGGCTCCGTGGACATCGTCGCCGACCCGTCCGGCCTGGCCGACGACTTCCGGCAGATGATGGAGAACGCGATGGGCAAGGGCGTCGCCGATGTGGCGCTGCGCGTCTGGACCCCGGAGGGCTCCGAGATCAAGTGGGTCAAGCAGGTCGCCCCCACGGTCGGGGACCTGACCCTTCGCCGTGCTGAGACCGGCCCCCGCGCCGGTGACTACCCGACAGGTTCCTGGGGCGACGAGTCCCGGGACTACCACGTCTGTGTCCGGGTTCCCCACTCGGAAGTCGGCGAGGAAATGCTGGCCGCCCGGATCTCCCTGGTGGTCCCGCAGCCCGACGGCACGACGCAGGCGGTCGCGCAGGGTCTCGTACGTGCCTGCTGGACCGACGACATGGCCGCCTCCACCCACATCAACCCCCAGGTCGCCCACTACACCGGGCAGGCCGAACTCGCCCAGGCCATCCAGGAGGGCCTGGAAGCCCGCAAACAGGGCGACTTCGACTCCGCGACCGCCAAGCTGGGCCGCGCCGTCCACCTCGCCAGTACCTCCGGCAACGACGACACCGCGAGGCTGCTGGCCAAGGTGGTGGATGTCGTCGACGCCGCGACCGGCACGGTGCGGCTCAAGGCCAAGGTGGCCGGCGTGGACGAAATGACACTGGAAACACGCTCGACGAAAACCGTACGTGTGAAGAAGAAGTAGTGCACCCCGTGCACAGAGGGGCGAAGAGAGAAACAACGAACATGTCGACCTGCCCGAACGGCCATCAGTCCGGAACAGACGACTGGTGCGAGGTATGCGGGCACCGCATGACCTCCGCAGCGGCCCCCTCCGCCTCCGCAGCGTGCCCCGCCTGCGGCGCGCCCCGCGGCGACCTCGCCCGATTCTGCGAGGAGTGCCGCTACGACTTCACCACCCGGGTCGGCGCCGTCTCCGCCCCTCCGTGTCCCTCCTCACCGCCTCTCCCCGAGGCGGCGGTTCCCGAGGGCGCGCCGACCTGGACCGCCACCGTCCGCGTCGACCACGAGTACTTCGCCAAGGTGATGGCCCGCAGCGAGCCCGAGGATCAGGGACGCTACTTCCCCACCCACTCCCCGGACCTCCGCATTCCCCTCACTCACGTCCTGATCACCATCGGCCGCCGCCGGTCCACGGGCCACACCCCCTTCATCGACCTGGGCGGTGACCCCGAAGACCCGGGCGTCTCCCACGAACACGCCATCCTCATCCAGCAGCCCGACTCCACCTGGTCCCTCATCGACAAGGGCTCGACCAACGGCACGACGGTGAACGGCACCGAGGACCCCATCGTCCCCTACAGGCCCCTGCCGCTGACGGACGGCGACCGCGTACACGTCGGACTCTGGACAACGATCACCATCCACCGGAGCTGAACCGCCCCGGTGCGCGCAGCGCCTCGTGCTCGGTCCGGCCGAGCGGTGGGCGCTGTCCCTGCCTCACCGGGCGAGCCGGCCACGGGGTGTGCTGTCGGGAGGTGTGCGCCGGACCTGTATCGTCCCGCACGACATGCCCGGCAGCCGGCCTGCGCCGAGGAGAATCGACATGACCAGCCATCGGCACCCGACCGGCTCGGACGAAGGACCAGCAGCGGGGCTGTCAGGGCCGCATGCTCCGGACCCGCGGGCCGCGGTCCGCCTCTCGCTGATGGTCGGGGCGCTCGGTGTGGTGTTCGGCGACATCGGGACCAGCCCGATCTACACCCTCCAGACGGTGTTCAACCCCGGCGACCCGCACCCCGTCCCGGTCAGCACGGAGAACGTGTACGGGGTGGTGTCCCTGGTGTTCTGGTCGGTGATGATCATCGTCACGGTCACCTATGTCCTGCTCGCGATGCGCGCCGACAACGACGGCGAGGGCGGCATCATGGCGCTGATCACCCTGCTGCGCCGGTGGAGCGGACAGCGCGGCGCACGGGCCGCCGGCATCCTGGCGGCCCTGGGCATCTTCGGCGCGTCGCTGTTCTTCGGCGACAGCATGATCACACCGGCGATCTCCGTCCTGTCCGCGGTCGAGGGCCTGAAGGTCGTCGAGCCGTCACTGGGCGACGCGGTCGTGCCGATCACCGCAGTGATCATCGTGGTGCTGTTCCTCGTCCAGCGCAGAGGAACCGCGGCGGTGGGCCGGGTGTTCGGGCCGATCATGATCGCCTGGTTCCTGGCCATCGGCGCCTGCGGCGTCGTCGGCATCGCCGACCACCCGGAGATCCTCAACGCGCTGTCGCCGACCTATGCGGCGGGCTTCCTGTACGGCCACTTCGGGACCGCCTTCTTCGCCCTGGCCGCGGTCGTGCTCGCGGTCACCGGCGCCGAGGCGCTCTACGCCGACATGGGGCACTTCGGGCGGCGCCCGATCACGCGGGCCTGGCTGTTCCTCGTCTTCCCGGCGTGTGTCCTCAGCTACCTCGGCCAGGGCGCGCTGATCCTCGCCGACCCGGGCAACATCAGCAGTCCGTTCTTCCTGCTCGTGCCGGGCTGGGGACGCTGGCCGATGGTCCTGCTGGCCACGGCCGCCACGGTGATCGCCTCCCAGGCGGTGATCACCGGCGCGTACTCGGTGACCTCCCAGGCGGCACAGCTGGGCTACCTGCCGAGGCTGCGGATCGCGCACACCTCCGAGTCCGCCGTGGGCCAGGTCTACGTCCCCTGGATCAACTGGCTGCTGATGGTCTCGGTCCTCACCCTCGTCTTCGCGTTCCGCAGTTCCGCGGCGCTGGCCTTCGCCTTCGGTATGGCGGTCACCGGCACCATCACCATCACCACCCTGCTGTTCTTCTACGTCGCCCGCGCCAAGTGGGGCACACCGCGCTGGCTGATCGGTACCGGCGCCGCGCTGCTGCTGACGGTGGATCTGCTGTTCGTCGCCGCCAACCTGACCAAGCTGGTCCACGGCGCCTGGCTGCCGCTCCTGATCGGCCTCACCGTGTTCACCGTCATGACCACCTGGCAGCGCGGCCGCGAGCTCGTCACCGCCGAACGGGCCCGACGCGAGGGCCCGCTGGAGGAGTTCATCGAGGAACTCCGCGCCAAGGAGGCGACGACGCTCCGCGTGCCCGGCACGGCCGTCTTCCTCAACCGCGGCAAGGAGACCGCGCCCCTGGCGATGCGGGCCAACCTCGAACACAACCATGTACGGCACGACCACGTCGTGATCCTGGCCATCACGACCGAACCCATTCCCCGTGTCCCGGCCGACCGGCGGATCACCGTCGACGGCCTCGGCTACGCCGACGACGGGATCGTCCACGTCACTGCCCACGTCGGCTACATGGAGACACCGGACGTGCCCGGCGTCCTGGCGGCGCTGGACCCGGCCTCGACCGAGGGGCCGCTGCAACTCGACGAGGCGTCGTACTTCCTGTCCACGATCGAGCTCCGCCGTGGAAAGGCGCCGACGATGGCGCCCTGGCGCAAGCGCCTGTTCATCGCCACGTCCTACATCACCGCGGACGCCGCCGAGTACTTCGGCCTGCCCCGCGACCGGACGGTCATCATGGGCTCGCACATCGAGGTGTAGGCGAGCGCCGACCTCCACACCGAGAGCCGTGGCCGGAGTTCGACGAGACAGAGTGCGCGTCCCTGACCGAGGACGTTCGACAGTCGGCATCGGGGCAGCACACACCGTGGGTCACAAGCGGATTCCCTCGAAACCGGCTTCGCCGTGACGCCGACGCCGGCACTGTCATCGCCGAAGCCCTTCTCGTCCCGCCCCTCGTCCTGCTGCGGGGGAAGCAGGCCGCAGATGAGGAAGAGACCAAGGCCGGAAAACGTCGGCGACACCGAGGGCCGGATGCTCTTCGTCACCACCCCCGGAGGCGCCGAGCCGATGTTCGAGGGCCTGGCCGACCTGCTCGCCGCGCCGGGCCCCACCGACCGCGGGCGCATCGCCGAACTCGTCGAGACCCGCGACGCCGTCTACCTCGAACAGCCGCCCCCGACCCGGGTAGGAGGAACCCGATGACCCCGGCCGCTCGTATCCCGTCCGTCGCCCTGGTCACCGGCGCCAACAAGGGCAACGACCTGCGCACCGCCCGCCGCCCTCACGGACGAGGGCGCCGACGTCCGGTAGGTCCGGCTCGACGTCACCGCCCGTGAAGGTTCCGTCGTCGGCAGTCGGGGGCGCCGCGAAGGCCGCGTTGTTCCCGGGTGTGCCAGGGCCGGCCGCCGTCGGAGGTCACCTGCCGGCGTCCACCGCTCCGGTCCGGGCCTGCTGCGGCCGGGTGGCCATGGCGCGCAGTGTCTCGAAGGCGGTCGCCGTCGGGCTTGCCGGTTCGGCCTGGTAGACCACCAGCTGCTGGTGCGGGGCCCCGTTGACCGTGAAAGCCGCGAACTTGATGTGCAGGTCGCCGACCTGAGGGTGTTTGAGGTGCTTGCCCTCCTGGGACTTGCCCTTGACGTCGTGCAGTTGCCAGAGCGCGGCGAACTCCGCGCTCCGGGCGGACAGTTCCGCCACGACCTCGGCGATGCGGGCGGACTCGGGGTCATGGCCGTAGGCGGCCCTGATCTCGGCGACGCAGGAGTGCGCGGCCCGCTCCCATTCCTGGTAGAAGTCGCGTCCCGCCGGGTCGACGAACACCATGCGGGCGAGGTTGTCGAACTGGTCGAAACCGCTGTGGAGCGCCGTGGCCAGGGAGTTGCCCGCCATGATGTCGAGGGCCGGGCCGACGACGAAGGCCGGAGTGTGCTCCCATCCCTCCATCAGCTGCAACAGCTGCGGGCTGACGTCCGTCTCGCCCCGGTCGTGGGGGCGCTGCGAGGCGGCCAGGCAGAGGCGGTTGAGATGGTCGGTGGACTCCGCGTCCAGTTTCAGCGCCTGCGCCACGGCATCGAGGACCTGCGGGGACGGGCTGTTCTCACGCCCCTGTTCCAGCCTGATGTAGTAGTCGGAGCTGACTCCGGCGAGCAGCGCGACTTCCTCTCTGCGCAGTCCCGGCACCCGGCGCCGCCCGTGTTCGGGCAGGCCGACGTCGTGTGGCTTCAGGGCTTCTCTGCGGGCTCGGAGAAAATCACCCAAAGGCGTCCCATTGCTCATGCGGCAAGACTAGATGGATTTCGCCCGGTGAGAAGTGCCGGGCATGCAGTATCACATCAGGTCGCTTGCCCGTCGCACAGGGTGATTCCGTGCCGGGGTGTCGAAGAGGGGAGGACGGCCGAGATGTCAGGCCGCAGTCCGGCACCGCGCCGCCCCGTGCGGCGCGTAATCCTGGGTGTAATGCACCCACCGTCGGCGGAACTTTTCCGGGCGCTTTCCGCCTAGCCTCGATGACATGGACAAGGACACGCACCTCGACTCGGTGGAAGGGCTGGGTCGGTTTCTCCGGGCCCGTAGAGAACGCCTGAGCCCCCTGGCGGCGGGACTGCCCGCCGCCGGCCGGCGACGGGTGCCCGGGCTGCGGCGCGACGAGGTCGCGACGCTCGCGGGCGTCAGCCTGGGCTACTACAGCCGGCTGGAACAGGGCCGTGAGGTCAGTCCGTCGCCCCGGGTCCTCGAGGCCATGGCCCGGGTGCTGCAACTCGGGGACGAGGACAAGCGGGAGCTCTTCCGGCTGGCCCAGCCGGCGGCCCGCCGTACGAAGGCACCCGTCCGGGTCGAGCGTGTCCGGCCGCACCTGCGACAGCTGATCGGGAGCTGGACCAGGACACCGGCCTTCATCATCGGCCACGCCCAGGACCTGCTGGCCACCAACGCACTGGCCGACGCCCTCTACGGCGACTTCGCGCAGCACGACAACGTCCTGCGCATGCTCTTCCTGGACCCCGCCGCGAAGACCTTCTACCGCAGCCCGGAGCGGGCCAGGCACCGGGCGGTCGCCGACCTTCAGCAGACCGCCGCGAGCACCCCGGAGGACCCCCGCATCCTGGAGCTGGTCGGCGAGCTGTCGGTGCGCAGCGGCGAGTTCCGCGCCCTGTGGGCACGCGAGTACACCCGGGTCCCGCCGTACGAGATCAAGCAGGTGTACCACTCCGTCGTGGGAGACCTGGAGCTGCGGCACGAGGCCCTCGGCATCCGCAGCGCCCCGGGGCAGCAGCTCGTCGTCCTGCAGGCCGAGCCGGGCTCCCCCTCGGCCGACGGGCTGGCCCTGCTGGGCTCCCTCGGCGCGCCCGAAGTGCCGCACCAGCCGGACCCCGCGCACGGCACCTGAGCCTCATCCTGGGTGCAGGACTCCCAGGAAAACCGCTGCCTTCATATCACCGTGCTGGAGGGACAGACTCGAATACGTCAACAAGAAATCCCCCTCGGAGGGGAAATCGACGAAAGAGGTTTTTCTCATGGCTACGTGGTTTGTCACCGGTGCCTCCCGAGGAATCGGCGCGGAAATCGCTCGTGCCGCTCTGGCCGACGGTAACAATGTCGTGGTCGCCGTACGAAATCCGGAGCGTGTACCGGACGATCTGAAGAGTTCCGAAAAGGTCTTCGCGGTCGCCCTGGACGTCACGGACAACGACAGCATTCCGCGCGCGGTCGAGGCCGCCGTGGAGCGGTTCGGCGGTATCGACGTCCTGGTGAACAACGCCGGCCGCGGCCTGCTCGGCGCGCTGGAGGAGATCTCCGACGCGGAGGCCCGGTCGCTGTTCGACCTCAACGTCTTCGGTCTCGTCAACGTCACCCGCGCCGTGCTGCCCGTGATGCGCAAGCAGGGCTCGGGCCGGCTGGTGCACATCGGGTCCCGCTCCGGTTTCGAGGGTGAGCCGGGCGTCAGCCTGTACAGCGCCTCGAAGTTCGCCGTCGCCGGCATCAGCGAAGCGCTCTCCGCCGAAATGGCGCCGTTCGGAATCCAGTCGATGGTCGTCGAGCCGGGCGTCTTCCGCACCGACTTCCTGGACGCCAGCTCCCTGTCGGTCGCCGGGAACCGCATCGGCGACTACGACGACACCCCCGCGCACGTGACGCTGGACTGGATCGACCGGGCCAACCACGCGCAGCTCGGCGACCCCGTCAAGGGCGCCGCCCTCATCGTCGAGGTGGCCGCCACCGAGAAGCTGCCCACGCATCTCTACCTCGGACGCGACACGCTTGAGCGGCTCGACGTCAAGTACCAGCAGGTGCAGGACGACCTCGCCCCGTGGCGCGAGAAGTCCGCGGCCACCGCGCACGACGACGCCGCCTGACGCCGACGCTTTGCCGGGTGCCCGACCCGCTCGGGCACCCGCGGCGGCCCGGCGCCCCCGCCCCCCACACGCCGAACCGTCGCTCTCCGAACCCCGTGATCAAAGAGATTGAGGTTTTGTGATGTCTGCTGCCCTGCTCACCGGTACCCCCCTCGCCGGCCGTGTCGCCGTCGTCTCCGGCGCCTCCAGCGGCATGGGGGCCGTCACCGCCGAGCGCCTCGCCGGACTCGGCGCGACCGTGGTCGTACTGGCCCGGCGCAAGGAGCGGCTGGACGATGTGGTCAAGAACATCGAGGCCGCCGGCGGCACCGCGCTCGCCCTGGCCGTCGACGTGACCGACCGCGCTGCCGTCCAGGCCGCCGCCGACCAGGTCGCCGAGCGCTTCGGCACGGCCGACCTCGTGTTCAACAACGCCGGTGTCCAGCTCATCTCCGGCATCGAGGAGCTCAAGGTCGACGACTGGCAGCGCCAGATCGACCTCAACATCGGCGGCCTGATGAACGTGATCGCCGCGTTCGTCCCGCACCTGACGGAATCCGCCGCCGCGGGCAGGCCCGCCGACCTGGTCAACACCTCGTCGATCGCGGCCACCCGGATCCTGACGAAGTTCTCCGTCTACTCCGGCACCAAGGCGTACATCAGCCACCTCACCCGGCTGCTGCGCGTCGAGCTCGGCCCCAAGATGGTCCGGGTGGCCACCATCGAGCCCGGCATGGTCGACACCGAGCTGCCGGACCACGTCACCGACCCCGACGCCTCCAGGCTGATGGCCGACCTCATCCACGACATCGACGTCCTGCAGAGCGCCGACATCGCCGAGACCGTCGCCTTCATGGCCGCCGTCCCGCGCCACGTCAACCTCACCGAGATCACCATCCTGCCCACGGCCCAGGCCATCTGACGTTCGTTCCGGCGTGGCGGGGGGGTGCAGGCCCGGTGGGGTGTTCCCCCCCCCCCCGCCCGAGGGAGTCGGGGGGGGGGGCCGTGGGGTGGTAACCGACCTCGGGGGGGGGAGCAAGCCC